>CALBVK010000034.1 GCA_937969345.1 uncultured Acidimicrobiales bacterium | reverse complement strand
CGGAGTAGCTTTGCTCGCCCCGACGACATTGGGGCCGGAGAACTTGCACTCTTTGTCTTCATTCCGCCGGTGCTCGCGCTGATTGGTGGCCATCGAACGATGAGTGAGTTCATTGGTGTCGTCGCGCTGAACATCGCCATTCTCGTCGTCGTGTATCTCGTGGTCTCCTGGGGTCTGTTCGCCATGATTCGCTGGGGGTTGTCTGCAATGTGGGCGCATCTCACCCAGGTCTTGCAGCTCCTCGGACGGATCTTGCCACTGATGCTGTTGTTCTCCGCGTTCCTGTTTCTCAACGCAGAGATCTGGCAGGTCGTGAATGACTTTCCGCTCTCGCTGTTCGCCGTCGTCGTTGGCTCGTTGGCCATGATCGGGCTGATCTTTCTGGTGGGGGCAATGCAAGGTGCGATCCACGAGCTGCGATGGTTCGACGACTGGGCTGAGGTATGCCGCGAGCTCGACGGCACCCCGCTCGAAGGGTGCGACACGTCGGTGTTTCCTGGGAGTCCCGAACACGTTCCGCTCGGACGAGCGGCTCGAACCAACCTGACGTTGCGGTTGGTTGTTGGTCTTGCCGCGCAGGCATTGCTGGTGACGCTGCTGATCTTTGGGTTCTATGTCCTCTTTGGGCTTTTGACCGTGCGCGAAGACACCATGTTGCAGTGGACCACGCTCGAGGGGGCAAACGACGTGACGCTCGCGTCGTTCTCGCTGTTTGGCAATGCCGTGATTCTGACGTCGCTGCATCTCGTCGCTGCCGGCTTCGTCGCTGCATTCAGCGGTCTGCAGTTCGCGGTCTCACTCGTGACCGACGACGACTACAAAGAGGACTTCGTTCAGGAGAGCAACGCCGAAGTGAGAGAAGCCCTAGCCGTACGGGCCACCTACCTAAACCTCGCCCGCTCCACCTGAGATTTGTACAGAAAAAGGAACCCAGGAGGTTCCTTTTTCTGTACAAATCTTTAGGGCATGTCGCCTAGGCGTTGGCGTTGGGTGCCGTCGTCGTCGAAGTTCACAGGACTTAGCCAATTCTCGAGACGGCGGCTGTTCAGAATCCAGTCTTGATCGGTCATTGCGAACCAGGCGCTGTCTCGATTTCGGCCTTTGTAGTGTGTTGCCTGGCGGAAGGTTCCCTCGTAGGAGAAACCGAGCCGCTCGGCGGTGTTGCGAGAACGCTGATTAAGTGCGTCGCACTTCCACTCGACCCGCCGGTATCCGGTGTCGAACGCGTGCTTGACCAATAGATAGATGGCTTCGGTGCTGGCGGTCGTCCGCTGCATCATGGGGGAGAAGGTGATCCACCCAACCTCGATGGTGCCGATGTCGGGCTGGGTGCGCATCTGGGTGAGGAATCCATGCACTTCACTCTCGACGATGACCGCATAGGGAAAGACGTCGCGCGCCTTGTTCATCGAGTCGATGAGTTGACCAAGTTCGGCGGCATCACCGAACGGGCCGAGCGGCATGTATGTCCACATCGAACCGTCGTCGAACTTGAACGTGTGAAACAGCGGGATCGCGTGACGGGAGCGTTGGAGCGGTTCGAGGGTCACGTGTTTACCCTCGATCTCGATGTGCTCGGGGAACGGCGGAGGGGTCCACCGGCCGAGGTCATCACCTATGGGTTGTCCGAATTCGTTCGTGCGTGCCACGTGGCCAACCTAGTTCGCCGCTCGTTCCAGACGACCACCCCACGCTTCCGGACTGGTCTTTCGTCGCTCGACTTCAGCGTCCATGGCCCACGGTATGTTGCAGCCATGACCCATATCGATCTCAGTCACAACATCACCAATGGCATGGTCACCTACCCGGGATTGCCCGCTCCAACGATTGGTTCGCATCTCACTCGCGAGGCTGCCGAGGAGATTTATGGGCCGGGGATTACCTTCCAGATAGGGCTCATCGAGATCTGCACAAACACCGGTACGTACCTCGATGTGCCGTTTCACCGATTTGCCGATGGCCATGACCTGACGGGCCTCGAACTCGACCGAGTCGCTGGTGTCGGTGCGGTGTGCCTCGACCGTGTCGGTGAGACAGCCATCGAGCTCACGTCAGATGACGTTGCTGCGTGCGCCGGTAAGGCCGTGCTTATTCGTACCGGCCACTCGAAGAACTGGGGTACCGACTCCTACTTCGTCGACCACCCATACCTGACCGAGGCGTCAGCGATTCTCCTGCGTGATGCGAATGTCGCCTGCGTGGGCATCGACACGCTCAACATCGACTCCACCGAAGGCGGCGAACGGCCGGTTCACACGACGCTCTTGGGAGCTGACATCCCAATCGTCGAGCACCTCACGGGGCTCGACCAACTGCCAGCGACCGGCTTTACCTTCACTGCAGTTCCGCCAAAGATCGAAGGAGCTGGCACGTTCACGGTGCGGGCATTTGCGACGGTGTAGGTGCGAAAGCGTTCTCTTCGTTGCGTCGACGAGCGCAAGTGGTGTTGAACAGTCGGAAACCTGACGTCGCTGTCCGTTTTGTGGCTCCCCGATCGTCGTTCGGGCAAGATACGTACTTCAGGAGGATGAATGACTGCTTCAGACGATGTGGATGATGCGCTGTTCTGGGACGTTGCCCAGCCGCTCATGGCAGCTGGTAGAGCCGAAGAGGGGGAGCTCATGCGAAGTCGCTGCATTCGGGTTGGCAAGGAGTTCTTGGCGATGCCCGAATACCGAACGGGCGACCTCGTGGTGAAGCTCCCACGCGAAAGGGTGGACGAACTGATCGAAGCGGGCACTGGGCTCGCATTCGCCCCAGCGAAGAAGGTCTTTCGGGAATGGGTGCAGGTTCCCGAACGAGATGAGGCCCTGTGGTCGGCCTTGCTCGCTGAGGGATTCGAGTTTGTCTCATGAGCGACTTCACCGGATTTCCCCAAACGGGCCTCGACTTCCTTACGACGCTCGGCACCAAGGACAAAGCATGGTTCGATGAGAACCGCAGCGTGTACGACGCCGATGTTGTTCCACATGCCAAGGCCTTCGTGGTCGAGCTCGGCGAGCAACTGGCCGATCGAATCTCTGGAGGCATCGAATACGCCCCAAAGACAAACGGATCGATTTCGCCGATCAACAATGACCTTCGCTTCAATCCCGACGCGTCGCCATACAAAGACCATCTGATGTTCAAGTTCTGGGAGGGGCCGGATAAGAAGACGGCACCGATGTTGTGGGTGAGGATGAGCCCATCGGACGGGATTGGCTTTGCGAGCGGCATCATGCTTCGTTCGTTTGACCGATGGCGCGAGGCCGTCGATAGCGAAGGCGAGCCATTCGCCGCCGAACTCGCAGCGCTGGTGAAGACGACCAAGGCCGACGTCGTTGGCGAGGGGTTGAAGAAGGTTCCAAAGCCGTACCCCGAAGACCATCCACGCGGAGATCTGCTCCGGCACAAGGGCTTCCAAGTGCGTTGGATCAAGAAGACGCCGAAGTCGATCACGACCAAGAAGTTCGCCGACTGGTGTGCGACCGAACTCGAACGAACCTCGGTAGTGCATCACTGGCTCGTCGAGCATCTGGGGTAGCGCCGGGGCGAGCGAGAAGAGGTCTTGCATAAACGAACGTATGTTCGCTAGGGTCGCGACTCCTTATGGGGTGGCAGAATCCTCCGGTTCCGTGGTCAGAGTTCGAAAGACGTCTGTCCGGCAAGACGTCGCCGCGCACAAAACCGGATGTCGACCCGGGTAGTGGCGTGGAGCGAACAGGTGGGGATAGCCCGGCCTGGTCCCGCAAACGCGGCGCGTACGAAGTCCCAGAAGACCTCCACCAAACGCTGACGACAACCCCATATGCCGAGCTGCACTGTCACTCCAACTTCAGCTTTCTCGACGGAGCGTCGGGTCCCGAAGACCTGGTCGAGGAGGCCGTGCGTCTCGGACTCGATGCGTTGGCCCTCACCGACCGCAACGGTTTCTACGGCGTCGTGCGATTCGCTGAGGCGGCTCGCGCCCACGGTCTACTCACCGTGTTTGGGGCCGAACTGAGTATCGGAGACGTTGGAGATGTGGTCATCCTCGCCCGTGGCCCGGAGGGGTATGCGCGGTTAGGGCGTGCCATTAGCGAAGGACAAATGGCGGGGGAGAAGGGCGCTCCCAAGTACACCCTCGACCGCCTCGCCGAGTTAGCGGGAGGGCGCTGGCGGATACTGACCGGCTCGCAGAACGGACCGCTCAATAGAGCTCTTGAGGCCGACGGGCCGATCGCTGCGCAGCGCACGCTCGATGAGCTCATCACCCGGTTCGGCCGGCCAAATCTCGCCGTCGAACTGTGGGACCACTCGACGCCGTTGTGCAGCACCCGTAACGATGTGCTCGCTCGGCTAGGTCTTGAGCGCGACCTCACCGTGTTGGCGACGAACGATGTTCGCTATGCCCATCACCAACATCGCAAGCTCGCTACAGCTCTCGCAGCCGTCGGGCATCGCAGATCGCTCGAAGAACACGACGGCTGGCTGCCCGCTGCGTCGGTTGCGCACCTGCGAACCGGCGAGGAACAAGCCGAACGTTTCGAGCGGTATCCAGGGGTTCTCGAGGCGGCGGTTGCGGTCGCTGAGGAGTGTGCGTTTGACCTGCAGCTAGTGGCCCCGAACCTGCCCCCGTACCCGTGCCCCGACGGTCATGACGAAATGTCGTGGCTTCGTGAACTCACCCGGCGAGGTGCTCGGCGTCGCTATGGGCCCGAGAGTGACGAGCGAGTCTCGGGGGCCTATGCCCAAATCGACCGTGAACTTGATCTTGTGGACTCCTTGGGGTTTCCCGGCTACTTCCTCATCGTGGCCGACATTGTCGAGTTCTGTAACCGGGCAAACATCTTGTGTCAGGGCCGGGGATCGGCGGCGAATTCGGCTGTCTGTTACGCGCTCGGCATCACCAACGCCGATGCGGTCGCCCTGGGGTTGTTGTTCGAACGCTTTTTATCCCCTGAGCGTGATGGTCCGCCCGATATTGATATCGACATCGAATCCGACCGCCGCGAAGAAGTTATTCAATACGTCTACGAGCGTTACGGACGTGAACACGCAGCGCAGGTGGCGAACGTGATCACGTACCGGTCGAAGTCGTCCGTGCGCGATATGGCCAAGGCTCTCGGATATGCCACCGGGCAGCAGGACGCATTCTCAAAGAAGCTCGACGGCTGGACGAGCCTCAAGACGCAGGTTGATGCCTTCCCTGCCGATGTGGCCGAACTCGCAACCGAGCTTGAACATGCCCCACGGCATTTGGGTATTCACTCCGGCGGCATGGTGATCTGTGACCGTCCGGTCGTGGAAGTCTGCCCGGTCGAGTGGGCACGTATGGAGAATCGAAGCGTGCTCCAATGGGACAAGGAGGACTGCGCTCGCACGGGCTTGGTGAAGTTCGACCTCCTCGGACTCGGCATGTTGTCGGCCATTCACTACGCGCTCGATTTCATCTCTGAGGTTCATGGAACCGATCTCGACATGGCGACGATGCCGCAAGACCCTGAGGTCTACGACATGTTGTGTCGTGCGGACACGATCGGTGTGTTTCAGATCGAGTCTCGTGCCCAGATGGCAACGTTGCCCAGGCTTAAGCCGCGCACGTTCTACGACCTGGTGGTCGAGGTCGCGCTCATCCGGCCCGGGCCGATCCAGGGTGGTTCGGTGCATCCCTACATCCGTCGCCGCAACGGCAAAGAGCCCGTGACCTATCTGCACCCGCTGCTCGAACGGTCGTTGTCGAAGACGTTGGGGATCCCGCTCTTTCAGGAGCAGTTGATGCAAATGGCGATCGACGTTGCTGGGTTCACTCCGGCTGAAGCCGATCAATTGCGCCAAGCCATGGGGTCCAAGCGCAGCCGCAAACGGATGGAGGAGATCCGAGCTCGCCTGTATGCGGGGATGGCTGAGCGCGGTATCACCGGCGACGTTGCTGATCAGATTTGGGAGAAGCTCGCTGCGTTTGCGAACTATGGCTTTCCCGAGAGCCACTCGGTGTCGTTTGCGTATCTGGTCTACGCCTCGTCGTGGCTGAAGCGGTACTACCCGGCTGCCTTTTGTGCTGCATTGCTCAACGCTCAGCCAATGGGTTTCTACTCGCCACATTCCCTCGCAGCCGATGCCCGTCGTCATGGGGTGGAAGTGCTTACCCCAGACATCAACAAGTCGGCAGCGGGGGCGTCACTCGAGTGGGTTCAGGGCGAACCGGAGGATCCCGCGTTTCGTCAAGGCTCGGGGGTGCATCACTCGCAATGGGGGGTAGGCGGACCAGCGGTGCGTTTGGGTGTTGGTTCGGTGCGACACGTCGGTGAAGATTTGGCGAAGGCTCTCGACGAGGGGCGGCCATGGCGGTCGATCGAAGATGTGAAGCGCCGCACGGGTTGCTCGATCGAGGTGCTCGAAGCGTTAGCGACGGCGGGGGCCTTTGGCGAGCGGCGGTCGGCGATCTGGGAAGCGGGTGCAGCAGCGCAGGCGTCGGATGCTCGGTTGCCTGGGATTGTTACCGGGACGCAGGCTCCGCAGTTGCCGGGTATGACCGACCGGGAGATCTCGCTTGCGAACCTGTGGGCTACCGGTGTTGCCCCTGATGGGCATCCGACTCGGTTCTATCGGGACGACCTCACGGCGTTCGGTGTGCTGGCCTCATCGGCGCTTCCGGAACAAACCTCGGGGGAGCGGGTTCTTGTCGCCGGGGTAGTGACGCATCGTCAGCGACCGGCAACTGCGTCGGGGACGACGTTCCTCAATCTCGAGGACGAGGACGGGTTGATCAATGTGATCGTGTCGAAGGGTTGTTGGCAGCGGCACAAGCAGGTGGCCCTTACCGCTGTTGCCCTGATTGTCCGGGGGCGGGTGGAGATTGCCGAGGGTGTCATCAACGTTGTTGCAGACAAGCTCGTCGAGTTCTCCACCGCTACCCCGGCCATGTCGAGAGACTTCCGTTAGCCAGCAATGACAAGGCGGTATCCGTAGTCGGCTTTCTCCTGGTTGCGGAGGTGGCCGTGTTTGTCGTCCCAGCGACCTGACTCCAGGTCGTCGGCCAGTTGGGCGATCCCTGCTGTCCGTTCGGTAGGTTCCATCATCGCCAGATAGGACATCGAAGCCTGAACCGCAGGTTCGAGATACATCTCGGGCCGCCCCCAATAGGCGGCAGCCACGCCATCGCTGCAGTTGTTGGGAACCCACAAGGTTCTCACTTCGACGATGTCAAGGTGTTCGCCGATGCCGGCAACGCCAGGGGCATTTGTTTCGGTTTCGTTCATCGATCCGAAGTACTTCGTTAACCAAAAGTTGTGGGCGATGAGCGGCTCGAAGACGAAGATGACCTGCCGAGGAGCCACCCGGCGCATCTCGTTCAGACCAGCAGTCCGGTCTTTCCAGTGATGAACCGTTAGCACCCCCATCGCTGCATCGAAGGAGTTGTCCTTGAAGGGGAGTGCTTCGGCGACACCCTGAATCGATTCGCCGTGCGACCGTTGAGCGAGCATGGTCGCAGAAGGCTCGACACCAACAACCGCTTTCTCGCTGGGCTCGTAGTTGCCGGTTCCCGCTCCAACATTGACGATGCTTTCACAGCCGCTCAGGGCATCGATGATCTCTGCCTGCCATGTCGGCTCGGGCAGTCGTTGCGTCGAGTAGCCCGTACCGATCGTGTCGTATCTCGCCATGCAGCATTGTACGGGGCCTGTCTGTGATCGTGTCGAAGGGGTGTTGGCAGCGGCACAAGCAGGTGGCCCTTACCGCTGTTGCCCTGATTGTCCGGGGGCGGGTGGAGATCGCCGAGGGGGTCATCAACGTTGTTGCAGACAAGCTCGTCGAGTTCTCCACCGCTACCCCGGCCATGTCGAGGGACTTTCGTTAGCCAGCAATGGCGGCCTGAAGCTCGTGGAACAGCTTCTCTTGAGTCTTGCGGTTGATGCCGAGGCTGCAGTCGGTGTGGGTTGAGCGGTCATTGTCGGCACGATCGACGATGCGGATCAGGGTTGCCTCTGTCTGCATGTTGTCGTCGTCCATCTTTGGGATTGAGTGGGGAGGAATCACGTGACCTCCCCAAGCAGTGCGGGTTCGCAGGTCGGTGTTTGCTCGCCGAACGTCTGCATTTGCGAGGGGGATTCGAGTCGTGGCAAACAGGTTTCGGAGAACGAGGTCTTCACCCTCGATCATGATGGCAAGCCGCGAAAGTCGCCATGCCATCACCGCCGCAATGGTTGTCACCGCGATCGCCAATGGACTTGGCCATGCGAAGACTGAGAAGCCAGCGGCAGCGACTGCGATCACGCTGGTGAACGTTGCAAGAGCGGGCGGACCGCTGATGACCGTCGTGGCGGAAGGGTCTGTGGTGGATGGGGCTGTGGTGGTTGTGGTGGTGTTCATGTCTGGTAGTGCAAGCCGTGTGGTCAAACCCTCCCAGGGAGGAAAGAAATTCAAGAATCCGCTAATGCAACCATCTGTTGCATTAGCGGGGCTGGTCAAGTACGTTGCAATGCAAC
>CALBVK010000033.1 GCA_937969345.1 uncultured Acidimicrobiales bacterium | reverse complement strand
GGCCTGGTACCACTGGGCGCCTTCGAGGCCGTAGCTGTTGCCCCACACGGCGTTGGCATCGACGAGCTTGTCGTAGATGGGAGAGGTCTGCAGGTTGCGGCCTTCGGGAAGGAACTCGTTCGGGAACGTAATCCGGAATCGACGGCCGTAGTTCTCGCGGACCTTCGTGTCGGTGAAGGCCATGGTGTTGTAGTCGCCGAACCGGGCAATATCCATGCCCCAGATGTCGTGGCCGGGGTCGCCTTCCGTCATCCAATTGGCGAGGGCGAGACCCACACCACCGCCCTGGCTGAGGCCGGCCATGATCGCGGTTGCGGACCAATAGTTGGGCAGGCCGCGGACAGGTCCGAGGCAGGGGTTACCGTCGGGGCTGAACACGAACGGGCCATTGACGACCGAGCGAATACCAGCCTCGGCGAAGATCGGGAAGTGTTTGAACCCGCGGGCGAGGTGGTCCGAGAGGTGCTCGAGGTCGGGGGTCAGTAGTTGCATGCCGAATTCCCACGGTGTCTGCTTTGGGGACCACGGAATGCCGTTTGGCTCGTAGGTGCCGAGCAGGAGGCCGCCAGCTTCCTGTCTCATGTAGATCTCGCCACCGAAGTCGACAGCGTGCAGAACTTCCTTGCCGGTGCTCGCGTTGATCTCGGCGACCTGCGGAAGGTCTTCGGTGAGGATGTACTGATGTGCCATCGCCAAGATGGGAAGCTCGAGGCCGACCATGCGGCCAACCTCACGGCCCCAGAGTCCGCCTGCGTTCACGACGTGCTCGCAGTGGATGGTCTCGAGGTCCTCGCCCGTCGACGTCCGGATGGTCTGAATGTTCCAACCACCGTCGGCGGCGCGGCTCATTCCGCGGGCCCAGGTGTCCTTGTAGACCTCGGCGCCGTTCATACGTGCGGCTTTTGCGTATGCGTGGGTCACGCCGGTTGGATCGACGTGACCTTCGTGGGCATCCCACATGGCGCCGACAAAGTACTGCTCATCGAAGATCGGGTGGATCTCTTTGGCTTCGGCGACCGAGATCAGCTCGGTCTCCATTCCCAGGTACCGGCCCTTGGCGTGGGTGGCCTTGAGCCAATCGGCGCGCTCGGGCGTGTCGGCGAGCATGACACCACCGGTGATGTGAATGCCGCAGTCTTGGCCGGAGATCTCTTCGATTTCCTTGTACAACTCGATCGTGTACTGCTGGAGCTTGGCGACGTTGGGGTCGCCGTTCAGTGTGTGCATTCCGCCGGCGGAATGCCAGGTCGAGCCAGCGGTGAGCTCGGTTCGTTCGAGCAGGACCACATCGGTCCAGCCATTCTTCGTGAGGTGATAGAGGATCGATGCCCCGACCACACCGCCGCCGATGACTACTACCTGCGTGTTCGTCTTCATGAGCACCGATGGTAGTGAGCCTGCAGTGTCGATCTCGATATCAATGCGAGACCTATTCGTCCAAATCCTCCTATGAATCGTCGAGGAGGAACGGTGGCGGACGTTACTGCTGGGCGAGTTCGATGATCATCGCCGAGTCGCTTTGGCCGCCCTTGCCAAGTGCGCCTCGGACCGAGTTCATGATCTTGACCATGGTGACCCACTTGCCGTACTTCGTTTTGACGAGCGAGCTGATCGTTGCGAACTCTTCCGCGGTGCCCATCCGAGCAGTGCCCTCCACGATCGCCGAACCTTCGGTGATGTTGCCGCGCTGGTCACACGGTTGGAGCGTCACTGCAGGGTTGTTGCGAACGCGCTTGGCCTTCCAGCTGTCGCCATGGGTCGTGAACCCAACCGTGTTGTCGCCGAGGTCGACGATCCAGACCGGCAGTGCCTTTGGGGTGCCGTCGGCCTTGTAGGTGACGAGGCTGACGTACTCTTCGTTCGCAATAGACATGGCGTCACGCTAACGAGTTCTCGACCTCAAGGCCAGATGATCGCTAGCGAATGGTGTCTTGGGGTGCGCTCACGAATGTGTCTTGGACGTTATCGCGGATGGGTTCGGCTGTTTGCGGCGGTGTCGTCGCGGTGCTGCTCAGCACGCCAGCTACGTAAACCACGAGTTTGATCGCTTCGATCGTGTCCGATGGGCTGCACGGCGATGGAAGTCGGACCTCGATCTCATCTTCGTCGACTTCATCGATCCGGACTGCGGAGTGGAGTGCGAGAAGCGCGACTTGTCGAACCGGAGTAAGAAAGTTGCGCAGCTCGTCGGGTCGGTGGCTCTGTGACTCGAACACTGCGTCGAAGTCTGCGTTGCCGGTCAGGATTGGCTCGGTGTTCGTAAATCGACGACCTTGCGTTCTCGTTGGCCGAATATCGAATTCGCGTAGCGTTGACTCGTAGTCGACCTCGACCTTTGCTCCACCAACGCGATCCTCGACAGATACCCGAAACCCGTCGATGGTTCCCGTCATGTAGTGGGAACGGCCGCGAGTGGAGATTCCTAGTCCAAGCGTGTTCGCCACAACATTCCAGTCGGACGGCGCTGTTGCTTTGTTGACTCCGGAACGTTTCACCGAGAAGTTCGATCCGGATTCGGAAGGAGAACTGTTCGCGAGCACACGCATCACGAGGGGTTTCACAATGACGAACGCAAAGAAGATGATGACGAAGATCGTGGTCATGGACATCTTCGTATGTTCGGCACGTTAACCAGGCCGCTATGGCGCTGGAGCGGCGAGGTTCTTTGTGCCGAAATTTTTAGATGGCGTTCGCTCGGAGGTCGGCGAGGTCGATCCATTCGAGCGACTGAGCGTGGGTGGCTTCGAGCACGACTTTGGGCGCAACACCAGCTTCGAACGCTTCTACCCAACGACTGGCGCACAGGCACCATCTATCGCCAGCTTTAAGGCCCTGGAAGCCGTGCTCTGGATGCGGGGTGCTCAGGTCGTTGCCCTGTTCTGCGGAGAACTTGAGAAACGAGTTCGTCACCACCGCGCACACGATGTGAAAACCGCCGTCTTGGGGGTGGTGGTCACAACAGCCATTGCGCGTGAACCCCGTGAGCGAATCGAGTCCGCATGTTTCAAGTTCACCGCCGAGAACGTTGCGTGCCATGGTGAAGAGTCTGCCCAGAATCTTCGCGAATTCACCACAATTGGTGCGCGGGACTACCAGGCCTCGGCGTTGGCCACGTAGAGACTGTTGGTGAACCGATCGGCCCGAACGAGTGTGCCGCTCACCGTGACGGTGTCGCCGCTCGTTACCGACGTATCGGCATCGAGCTGCACGACCGCCTTGACTTGTCGGCTACGAAGCTCCTCACC
>CALBVK010000032.1 GCA_937969345.1 uncultured Acidimicrobiales bacterium | reverse complement strand
CAACCTCGGCACCAATTTGGTCATCGGGCTAGTGAATTCCGTTCGACTGAGACCCCACCCTCAACTCAACGCTGCGGTGGCCGATGTAGGCCGTATGGCCCAGATTGACCTGTCTCGTGATCGCGAGCCCACGACCGAATTTCATCGCCACGACCCAATCGGTGAGCGGAGCCACTGGTCCTCCACGTCGAGCGACCCGAACGACCTGGCCGTCATCGGTGATCGAGCACGGACGCTCGCCGCTGCGTGGCGCCCTCCCGTGGCGGACCGTGTGTCGTTCATCGTCGACCGGGTTGCCGGCAAGAGTGTGCTCGACATTGGTTGCGTTGCCCACGACACCGAGCGGATGGAGTCGGGTCGATGGCTCCACGCACACGTCGCACAGGCGTCCACGAGCTGTGTCGGCGTCGACATCTTGGACTCCGGGGTACAGGCCATGCGCTCGGCTGGCTATGACGCGGTTGTTCACGACCTGTCGTCAGGGCTCGGACCGATCGCAGAGCTCGGACCCTTCCAGGTGATGGTGGCCGGTGAGCTCATCGAACACGTCGGTAACCTCGACATGTTGTTTGCTGCTGCTCAAGAAGGTCTGAGCGCCGATGGCGAACTGATCATCACCACGCCGAACCCATACGCTCCCGCCCGCGTTCGCGCTGGCCAACGGGGTGATGTCTGGGAAAACGTCGACCATATTCTGTACGCGTTCCCGAGTGGAATCGCCGAGCTCGCCGAACGCCATGGCCTCGTGCTCGCCGAAGCCGCGACCACAACCCTTGGGCGTCGACCCGCTCAGTCGCCATTGCGGTGGATGAAACGCACGTTGGCTCGAAGCCATTGGCATCGCCGGGGGTATACGACGGCTGGATCTACTACTCAGGCCGTTGTGCTCGACCGATCAGACGTCGTCGACAGGCTCGCAAACAGCGTCCTTGCCACCGCGTTGATGCGTCGTATCGGAGCCCGTCGGCAATTCGTTGGCGAGACGTTCATCTACGTCGTGGTCCGGGCACCTCTCGGGTAGCGGCGGGAGAACGCCCGCGAGCTAGTGGGCGAACGAGGTCTGCGAACTATGCTCCACGCCATGATCCGTGTCGCAGTAACAGGTGC
Organism: uncultured Acidimicrobiales bacterium; assembly: GCA_937969345.1. GTDB lineage: Bacteria > Actinomycetota > Acidimicrobiia > Acidimicrobiales > SHLQ01 > SHLQ01. The sequence continues at coordinate 5,030 of CALBVK010000032.1, read as the reverse complement.
AGGTGGTCGAATGGGTGGCGAGGTCTGCCGTGCGGTCGAGGCCGCCGAAGATCTGCTGCTCGTCGCTGGCGTCGACCCGTCGGTGGAGGGGGAGCGGCTCGGCGATATCAACCACATCACGTCTGTTCCAGCGGCCGATGTTGTGGCCGTTGGGGCTGTCGATCAGCTCAGCCCCGACGACATCGATGTCGTGATCGACTTCACCCATCTCAACGTCAGTCGGACCGTCCTCGACTGGTGTGGGGCCAACGGAGTTCATGCGGTTGTCGGCACGACCGGCTTCAGTGCAGACGATCTCGATGCGTTCCGCGCTGCGTTCGTGAACAGCAATGCGATCATCGCCCCGAACTTTGCGATCGGTGCCGTCATGATGATGCGCATGGCCGAACTCGCAGCGCCGTTCTTCGAGACGGCCGAAGTGATCGAGTTCCATCACAACGCAAAGCGCGACGCTCCATCGGGGACAGCGATGATGACCGCTCAGCGAATCGAGGCTGCGAAAGAAGCCAGCGACTCAGAATGGGATACGGACCCGACCGAACAGGAGGTCGTGGCTGGAGCCCGAGGCGGCAAGGTTGGCGGTGTCGGCGTGCACGGCGTTCGCATGCACGGGATGGTTGCTCACCAGGAAGTGATCTTTGGAACAACAGGGGAGACCCTCACGATTCGCCACGACAGCATCAACCGAAACTCCTTCATGCCCGGAGTGCTGCTCGCGACCCGCGAGATCGGTGCCCGCAGCGGCCTGACATTGGGCCTCGACGTGCTTCTCTTCGGCGAAGCAGCGTCCGACTGACCTATTCGACGCGGGTCCCGTCGCGCCGATGTACCCGTATGTTCTTCAACGATTTTGACCTATCGGCCCGACGTCTTCGCGCAGTCTGAAGTATCGTCAGGTCATGGTCACGATCGACACACCGCGCATGGATCTCGATGCGATCCAGCCGTCGATTCGCCCGTACTCAAGCGAAGATTTTGCCTGGGCGGTCGAATTGCTCGACAACACCGGTGGCCGATATCGAGTGCGTCGCGGCGTTGTTGTCGACGTCGCTGTTCTTCCCGGTCTGATCGCGGAGCGGAACGGACAGATGGTGGCCCTGCTCACCTTGGCCCGCCATCGCGAGGAACTCGAACTCTCCGTCATTGCATCCGCGCCCTTCGATGACGAATTGGTTGGCCTGCTTATCGATGCTGCGAAGACCTACGCTCCGCCGATGTGTCGTCGGGTGTACAGCATCTGCTCGAACGCCGACTTCGATATCCAACGAGCGCTTCAGCGCTATGGCTTCCGTCTATGTACGTCCCGACCCGGTGCAATCGACGCGGTCGCCCGCCGAAGCCCCTCTCCGTTGACTCGCACAGTCGATGGTGTCCCGGTCCGCGACGAAATCGAATTCGATCAGCTCCTTCCGTAGACGCTGTGTTCCTTACTCCTCGCTGGCTTCTCTCCCACCTCTTCGCGGTGTCCGTCGTCGCTGCCTTTATCGCCGCGGGTTTCTGGCAGATCGAACGGCTGAATCAGCGCCAGGACGAGAACGTGCTGGTCGAGTCGCGTATGGACGCCCCGGTCTTGCTGGCAACCATCGTGGACGATGACCCCGACTCGCTTGAGTTCCGGCGGATACAGGTCTCGGGGACGTACGATTCCAACGACGAGATCTTGATAGCGAACCGTAGCGACGAAGGCGCTCCCGGATTTTGGCTATGGACGAACTTCGAAACCGCCGATGGTGACCTGCTCGTGAACCGAGGGTTCGTCAACCGTGGGGTGATCCTCGGAACGCTAGGGTCTGCGCCCCTTAGCGACGCCGACGCTGAAGCCGATCCCATCGTGATCGAGGGCCTGCTTCGAGAAGGTCTCGACGATGGCCGGGTCAGCGAGGATGAATCGCAACTCACCCGACCCGATGCCCGCTTGGCGGCCGAGCTGCTCGGTCTGCAAACCGCGCTCGACCCGGTGTTCTATCTCGAACTCGATGCCCAGGAGCCGCCGCGTGCCTCCTCGATCCCAACGCCGGTACCACCTCCCGATCTCGGTGAGGGTCCGCACCGAAGCTATGCGTTTCAGTGGTTCACGTTCGCAACCATCGGCGCTATTGGATACGCGCTCGTACTCATACGGATCCGGCGAGGCGACCAAGCCCGAGGCGACGTACCGATCTAGACGTTGGCATTGGGGTGCCGCTTCGATGCGAGATGTCTAAGCGATACCGCTCGTGGCTAAGGTCGCGCACAAACCGCGGTAACCTCAGGGTCGGAAAAGGAGAGCGAAATGGCTCGGTTCGGAAATGTACTCACGGCGATGGTCAGCCCGTTTACCGCGGATGGATCACTAGATGTCGAGGGTGCAAAGAAGTTGGCGAAGTGGCTTGTCGCTAACGGCAACGACGGACTTGTCGTCGCGGGGACCACGGGCGAGAGCCCAACGCTCACCCATGATGAGCAGATCGAGCTGATCGCCGTCGTCGCAGATGCGGTTGACGTGCCGGTTATTGCCGGAACAGGCAGCAACGACACGCGGGCAGCCGTCGAACTCACCGAACGTGCGTCGCAGACCGGTGCTGCAGGCATCTTGTCGGTTACGCCGTATTACAACCGCCCATCACAAGATGGCTTGCTTGCCCACTTTCGCGCCGTCGCTCAGTCCACCGACCTTCCGGTGATGTTGTACGACATTCCGGTTCGCGCCGGACGAAAGATCGCAACAGAAAACCTGATCGCGTTGGCCCAAGAGCCAAACATCGTGGCGCTCAAGGACGCAGCGGGCAACCCGGCTGAGACCGCGGTAGTGATCGCCGAAACCGACGATGACTTCGACGTGTACTCCGGTGATGACGGCCTGACCCTGCCGCTGCTATCGGTAGGCGCTGTTGGTGTCGTTGGTGTTGCCACACACTGGGCGGGCGTTGAGACCAGCCAGATGGTGCAAGCCTTCCTCTCGGGCGACGTGAACGAGGCCATCCGGCTCAACCAGCACCTGCTCGCCTCGTGGGATATCGAGACCGGTGATTCTCGCCCAAACCCAATTCCGAGCAAGGTCATGTTGCGGCTCCTGGGCCTGCCCGGCGGCGATTGTCGCCTGCCGATGGGACCAGAACCAGCCGGACTCGAAGACCTGTGTCGCAAGGTGCTCTCGAACCTGGGGCGGCCAGACTTCTAATGGCACAACCAGTTCGAATCACCTTCCTTGGTGGGCTTGGCGACATCGGCCGAAATTGCGCGGTCCTCGAGTCCGATAACCGGATGGTCATTCTTGACTGCGGTCAGATGTTTAGCGATGAGACCCAGCCTGGGGTCGAGTCAATCATCCCTGACTTCACGTACCTGATCGAGAACGCCGATCGCATCGACGGTTGTATCGTCACCCACGCTCACGAGGACCACATTGGTGGTCTGACGTATTTGCTTCAGGCAATCCCGTCGCTCGAGCTCGACTTTTATGGCACGCCATTCACCTTGGGTCTGGTGCGCCACAAACTGCAGGAAAAGAACCTGCAGAGTCGCGGAAACCTACATGTCGTCGCCGATGGCGAAAAACGCAAAATCGGACCGTTCGATTGTGAGTTCCTTCCGGTTACACACTCGACCCCATCGGGGCTCATCACCGCGTTTACGACTCCGCAGGGCGTGATCTTGCACTCGAGCGACTTCAAGCTCGACCACACGCCCGTCGATGGCCGGGTCACCGACCTCGCACGGATTGGGTCCCTGTCGATCGATCCGGGCATCCGGTTGTTGCTCGCCGACTCGACAAACGCAAACTCGCCCGGACAGTCGACCTCGGAGTCCGAGGTCGGGGGAGTGCTTCGCAGCCTCTTCCACCAACATCGCGATCAGCGGATCATCGTCGGCGCGTTCGCAAGCCACATTCACCGCGTCCAACAGATCGCGGAAGTCGCGCTCGAGCAAGATCGCACGATCGTGACCTTGGGTCGCTCGATGAAGCGCAACGTCGCACTGGCTCGCGACCTCGGGTTGCTCAAGATTCCCGACAACCGGATCGTCGACATCGACGACGCCGACGATCTTGATCCGGTCAAGACCTGCATCATTTCGACTGGCAGCCAGGGCGAACCCCGCTCGGCACTTACGCTCATGGCAGCGAACGACAGCCGCTGGATCACGATCGGTCCAAAAGATACGGTCATCTTTAGCTCACACCCGATTCCGGGCAACGAAGCTGCGGTAGGTCGAGTTCGCTCAGGACTCGCCCGCCAGGGAGCCACCATTGTGCACTCCGGTCAGGTCGACGTGCATACGACCGGCCATGGCAAGCAACAGGAGTTGCTCGCGCTGCACGGCGTTGCAAACCCCGAGCTGTTCGTTCCCGTGCACGGTGAGTACGAACACCTCATTGGCCATGCCGAGCTCGCAATGCGTCGCGGAATGGCACCCGAAAACGTCTTGGTCGCAACCGATGGCGACCAGTTGCTCCTCACCGACGACGGCATTAGCAAAGACGGACAGGTGTCTGGTGAGTACATCTATATGGACGGTACCGCTGAGCCAATAACCGAAGGAATCCTCAACGAGCGACTCCTGATGGGCCAGGCAGGTTTCGTTGCGGTGATTATCGAGGTCGACCTCGCCGAGCGAGACATTGTCTTTGGGCCGCTCATCGAATCTCGCGGATGGGCATCGCACACCGAACGTTTCGATCTCGAAGCGGGAGCTGCAAGCGAAGCGCGTGCGGCGATCGAAGCAGCGCTCGCAACGTCGGGGGATGTGCGAGAGGTCGAGAAGGCTGCCCGCCGATCCGTGGGCCGCTACGTGGCGGCAGCCACTCGTCGTCGTCCGGTGATCGTGCCGATCGTTCGTACGTACGAGCCGCCGACCGCCTAAGGCGTCCGGAACACCCGGAACGAGGTTCGCGCGTAACGCGCGTGCTGCCATACACTGCGCGCGAAATGACCGCACGCTGTCGGTGTCGTCCACTAGTGTTGGGCCACTGTGGCAACCAAATCGAAGACCTCCTCTAGCCGTTCGCGCTCCACTGGTTCGCGTGCAAAGAACAGCCGCGGCCGCACCCC
>CALBVK010000031.1 GCA_937969345.1 uncultured Acidimicrobiales bacterium | reverse complement strand
GATCACCCCTGCCGAAGCCGTGGTCGTCGGAGGCTTTACCGATTTCGTCGACACGGTTCGAGCAGTCGTTGGTGGTCCAATGCCCGAGTCGGTCATCGAAGATGATTGCACCGCAATGATCGTTCCCGACTCTCGTGCTGCGGGTGCTGGCATCTTTGGCCAGACCTGGGACATGCACGACGATGCGACCGACCACGTGATCTTGCTCCGGGTCCACCCAGATGACGCCCCACCGGCGTTGGTATTCACCACGACGGGGTGTGTTGGCCAGATCGGCATGAACGCCGAGGGTGTGTGCGTTGGCATCAACAACCTGGTTGGGGTCGATGGCACCCGGGGTGTCAACTGGACTTCTGTTGTCCGAGGCATGCTCAAGGGCTCTTCGGCTGCCGAAGCCCGCGACGTGCTTCTCGGGGCCGATCTTGCTGGGGCCCACAACTTCCTCATCTTCGACAAAAGCGGTGATGGCTACAACGTCGAGGCAATGCCCTCGGCACGACCACTCACACAGCTGGCGAACGAGCCCATCATCCACACCAATCACACCGTGATGGATGAAGCCACGGCCAAGCAGGCCGACAAAGCACCGGGCCTCATGGATAGTTCGTCGGCACGATATGACACCGCTACCGATCTCCTCGCCGAAGGCACCGTCGATGTCGATCGTGTCTTCGCCGTTACCCGCGAACCGGGAGCGATCTGCCAGGCGCCGGTAGCCCCGTACAACATCGAGTCGAGCGGCGCCGCGGTCATGCGGCCCTCGACGGGCGACTTCTGGGCGTGCTGGGGGCAGCCGTTGCACAACGACTACGAGCACATCTCCTTCGAGCCATCGTCTCCAGCGACCGTTGTTTCGCCAGGTGGTTCTGCGTGACGGTCGTTGCGATTGGTCCGTCGTCTGGACTTCAGTACGTGCACATCACCACGTCGATGGCCGACGAGCTCGAGGCTCTTGAACTCGCGTCGTTTCCGACGGCCGATCCCAAGGAGCTCTACAGCGCGGCCGAGTATGTGCTGCTCGCCGAGGAATTTCCTCACGGGTGTGTGATTGGTTTCGACGGCGAGGACCGCACCCAGCCGGTCGCACTCGGTATCGGCATTCGCACCAACTTCGATTTCGCGAACCCGCAACACAACGTCAAGACGTTCTTCGATGATGCCCCAACCAAATGTGGAGACGACCCAGAGGGCATTTGGTACTACGGCACCGACATTGCTGTGCGCTCCGACTACCGGCGCCGAGGCATCGGCAAAGAGCTCTACGACCTTCGTAAGCAGATCTGCCACGATCTCGATCTGGCCGGCATTATCGCTGGCGGAGTGATCCCGGGATATGCCGAGCACAAAGACTCGATGAGCGCCGACGACTACATCCGGGGTGTAATCGCCGGCGAGCTCTACGACCCCACGCTGACGTTCCAACTCGAGAACGGCTTCGAGGCTGGATGTGCCTTGGCCGACTACCTCGCCGATCCAACCGTCGACAACTACGCCGCGCTGATCGTGTGGCAGAACCCGGACTACAGCGGCTCGGTCGAGGTTGCGCTGTGAGCATCATCCCAATCGACGACATCGACCGCGAGCTCATCCGCACACTCCAGGCCGACGGCCGCACGTCGTACTCGCAGCTCGGACGGGTCGTAGGGCTGAGCGACGCAGCGTGTCGTCAGCGCGTGATGCGGCTGCTCGACGATGGTGTGCTCGACATCGTGGCCGTCACCGACCCGGTCAAGCTCGGGTTGGGCTATCAGGCCATGCTCGGGATCAACGTCAGCGGTGACACCCGAAAGGTCGCGATCGACATTGGTCTGCTCGACGATGCGGTGTATGTCGTCATGGCAACCGGACGCTTCGACCTGCTGGTCGAGATTGTGAGCCGCGACGGTGATGCATTTGTCGACGTCTCCAACACCATCCGCACGATGGATGAGGTGCAGTCAGTCGAAGTGATGTCGTATCTCGGTATCACCAAGCAAACCTACGATTGGGGGGTTGGCTGATGGGCGAGAACATCGACGGCGATCAAGCGTTCCGAAGCACCCAGCTCGAGGGTCGCGATCGCGAGATGACGTGGGGCGGCGCGCTTTCCTTCCTGCGCCGCAACTACACCCGCGACCTCGACGAAGCTGACATTGTCGTCACCGGAATCTGCTTCGACATGGCGACCTCTCATCGACCCGGAGCTCGGTTCGGTCCACGCGCCATCCGCGCTGCGTCGACCGGCTTGGCCGAGCTCGATGCATATCCCTTTGGGTTCGATCCGTTCGACACCCTTCGGGTTGCCGACTACGGCGACTGCTACCTGGACTTTGGCCGTCCCGACGAAATGCCGGCCCGCATCGAAGCACACGCAGACGAGATCATTGCCTCGAACACGATGATGATGTCGCTCGGCGGAGACCACTACATCACGTACCCGATCCTCAAAGCGCACTACAAGAAGTTCGGCAAGCTGTCGCTCATTCACTTTGACGCACATAGCGATACGTGGGACGACGAACCCAAACGTATGGATCACGGATCGATGTTCTTGCGTGCGTTACGCGAGGGCCTTATCGACCCGGAGACGTCGGTGCAGATCGGCATCCGCACCCACAACTCCAAGACGCACGGGTTCACGATCCTCGGAGCTCCGTGGGTACATCGTGAAGGTATCCCCGCCGTGCTCGACGTGATTCGCGAGGTCGTCGGCGACAACCCCGCATACCTGACATTCGACATCGACTGTTTGGACCCATCGTTCGCACCGGGCACGGGCACGCCGGTCAGCGGCGGGCTCACTACGGCTCAAGCGCTCGAGGCGATTCGTGGTCTGGGCGAGTTCAACATCGTTGGTATGGACGTCGTCGAGGTGTCACCCACCTACGACGTGAGCGAGGTCACCGCGCTTGCCGCGGCGACGATTGCGCATGATTTCATTTGTGTACAGGCGGTTAAGGCAGGGGCGGTCAAACAGGTTTATGGCCGAGAGTAGGTAGATAGTCATGGGGGACGAAATGCAAGACCAGGCCGGGGGGCCAATGACCGCTGCAGTCGATATCCAAAGTGTCACCAAGCGCTTCGGCGACGTCGTGGCCGTAGACAACGTCGATCTGGAAATCGCCGACGGCGAGTTCTTTGCGATGCTCGGTCCATCGGGTTGTGGAAAGACCACGACCCTGCGAATGATCGCCGGTCTCGAGTTCCCGACCGAAGGCAGCCTCAAGATCTTCGGCGAGGAAGTAGGCACGCTTCCGCCAAACCTCCGCCCGGTCAACACGGTGTTTCAGAACTACGCCTTGTTCCCGCACATGAACGTCCTCGACAACGTCAGCTTTGGTCTGCGGATGCAGGGCAAGGACAAACGCGAGTCGGCCCACGCCGCGCAAGAGATGCTCGAGCTCGTCCAGCTCGGCGGGATGGCCAAACGCAAGCCCGATCAGCTTTCCGGTGGTCAGCAGCAGCGTGTGGCGCTCGCCCGAGCGCTCGTGAACAAACCCAAGGTGTTGCTGCTCGACGAACCGCTCGGTGCTCTCGACCTCAAGTTGCGCCAAGACATGCAGAACGAACTGAAGTCGCTGCAGCGTGAGCTCGGGGTGAGCTTCGTGTTCGTCACCCACGATCAAGAAGAAGCGCTCACGATGAGCGACCGGATTGCCGTCATGCACGACGGAAAGTTGCTCCAAGTTGGAACCGCCGAGGAGCTTTACGACCAGCCGGTTAACCGCTTCGTCGCCGACTTCATTGGACAGACGAACCTCATCGACGCGACGGTGTTCGACGCCGACATGATCGTGCTTGCGAACGGCACCAAGATCCGGGCGCCAAACCCGTACCCGGCGGGCGACAAGGTGGCCATGAGCCTTCGCCCCGAGTCCATCTCGATCGGCCACGTCGACGAGGTACCCGACGAATTCCGTTCGACGAGCCTGACCGGCACGGTCAGCGACGTCATCTACCTTGGACACTCACACGTCTACACCGTGAACGTCGACTGGATGCCGCTCGAAGTTCGCACCAACGCAACACCAACCTCGATCAAACACGAGCCCGGCTCTGAAGTTGCCATCTGGTGGGACCGCCGCAGCGATTGGGTCGTACCCGACGAGGGGCACGGCGCATGACCGCTGTAGCAACCCCGAAGTTTGAGGCAGCGAACGAGCGCAAGAAGAGCCGTCGCGGGTTTCTGCTCGCACTGCCCGCCTATGTGTACTTGTCGCTGTTCTTCGCTCTTCCGTTGCTCAGTGTTGTCGTGTACTCCTTTGCGAAGCGAACGAGCACCGGTGGTGTGGCGCTCGAAGACTGGAACATCGACAGCTACACCAAACTCGGCGAACCGATCGTCCGAGACATCCTCCTGCGATCCTTCACACTTGCGATCATCACGACGGTGATCTGTTTGGTTCTGGCCTATCCCTTCTCGTACTTCTTGGCGACTCGTAAAGCGAGCACACGAAACATCATGTTGGTGTTCGTCATGATTCCGTTCTGGTCGAACTTTCTGGTTCGCAACTACGCCTGGCGTGTCTTGCTCGGCAACGACGGCCCGGTTTCGAGAGTGACCGAGGGGGTTGGTCTGGGCGAAACGACGATCCTGTTCACACCCACCGCAATCGTGTTGGGTTTGGTCTATGGCTTCTTGCCGTTCATGATCCTGCCGTTGTATGCGGCGGTTGAACGCATGGATTGGAGTCTGATCGAAGCCAGTCGAGATCTCGGTGCGACGGGCATGCAAACGTTCCGCAAGGTCACGTTTCCGCTATCGCTGCCCGGCGTCATCGCTGGTTCGATCCTGGTATTCATCCCGAGCCTCGGCGCTTACGTGACGCCTCAAATTCTTGGTGGCGGCAAGAAGACGATGCTCGGCAGCTACATCGTGACCCAGTTCCTCACCGCTCGAAACTGGCCGGTGGGCGCTGCGGTGTCGACGGTGCTGATGGTCGTGATGCTCGGTGCGACGATGCTGTACTTCCGCAAGGGAGGTCGGACCCTCTAATGGCTGGAAACGCGAAGCAACTCAAAGGCAACACCCGTTGGGCTCTCGGCCTGAACGCGACGTTGGTCTACGTCTTCTTCTACGCACCGATCGCCCTGCTGATCCTGTTCTCGTTCAGCGACGACCCACTCGTTGGGCGCTGGGGTGGCTTCACCCTCGACTGGTATCGAGCCTTTGGTGAGAACGAAGAAGTGCAGAGCGCACTCGGTGTGTCGATCCGCGTGGCGATCATGTCCACCGTCGTCTCCGTCGTTCTTGGCACCATGGCGGCGCTCGCATTGGAGCGTTACCGATTCCGCGGCAACAAGTTCTTCGATGCCTTGTTGTACCTGCCCGTGATCATCCCCGACGTGACGATGGCCGTGATGATGCTGCTGTTCTTCACGATCGCTCGAAATGCGGCGAGCACCATCTTCGGTGTCGATGTGTCGAAGGGCGTGTGGAGCGTCACCGTCAGCCACATCGCATTCAGCATCAGCTTCGTGTCGATCGTTGTTCGAGCGCGCATCGCCGGCATGAGCGAGAAGCTCGAAGAGGCTGCGCAGGATTTGTACGCGTCTCGGTGGCAAGCGTTCCGCTATGTGACGCTTCCGTTGATTCTCCCCGGCATCATCGGTGGCGGTCTGTTGGCCCTCACCTTGTCGCTCGACGACGTGGTCATTACCCAGTTCGTCGCCGGACCAGGATCTACTACCTTGCCGGTCTATGTCTTTGGACTCATTCGCCGAGGGGTGTCGCCGCTCATCAACGCAGTTTCTGTGGTGATGCTTGCAGCGTCAGTCCTTCTCGTACTGTTGTCGCTCGTAGCCCAAAGGGCGCGTGGCGGGGACGTTACCTAAATCGCTGAACATATGTAACTCCTGGGAGGGAACAGTGAACATGAAACAACTGATGCGGCTTTTGGCCGTGCTCGCCGCAGTGGCTATGACCGCCGCAGCTTGCGGTGGCTCGAGTAGCACCGATACCGCCGATGGTGGGTCCGATTCGGACTCGACCGACGCCGATGCCGACGCTGGAGACAGCTGCGAAGCCGGTGAAACCGATGGCGACCTCGCCATCTACAACTGGACCGAGTACATGGATCCAGATCTGAAGACCGACTTTGAAGCTGAGTTCGGCGTCAGTGTCACCGAGGACAACTACGACTCGAACGAAGCAATGCAGCCAATCATCTCCGCTGGTGGTTCGGGCTACGACTTCATCGTTCCGTCCGACTACATGGTCTCGATCCTCATCGAGTCCGGTGACATCCAGCCACTGCAGAAGGACGCGATCCCGAACCTCGGCAACCTGTTGCCAGAGTTCGCGTCGGGTCTTCCGTTCGATCCCGACGGCACCTACACCGCTCCGTACCAGTGGGGAACCACCGGCCTTGGCGTCGACCTCACGGTCACCGGCGAAGATGTCCCAGAGACCTGGGGTCTGATTTTTGATCCAACCGTCGCCGAGCAGTACAACCTCAGCGGTTCGTACGCCACGCTGTTGAACGATCCTCGCGAGACCATGGGCGCTGCGCTCAAGTACTTGGGTTACTCACTCAACACCACGAGCGATGCCGAGCTGGATGAGGCCAAGAAGTTGGTTCAGGATGCGCAGGATCGAATCACCGCATACGACTCTGACCAGTACGACGAGCTCCTCGTCACCGGTGACTCATCGGTCGCACACGGTTACAGCGGTAACTTCATTGTTCAGTTCGACGGTGCCGAAAACCCGGACAACTACGCGTACTTCGTTCCAGAAGAGGGTGGCACGCGATGGGTGGACAACATGGCGATCCCGAAGGACGCACCGCATCCGTGCACCGCACACACCTTCATCAACTATCTGCTCGACGCTGAGCGTGGTGCACAGTTGACCAACTGGAACTACTACGCCAGCCCGAACGCTGCGTCCGAAGAGTTCATCGACCCCGATGTGCTTGAAGATCCAATCGTGTACCCAACCGATACCTCCAAGCTGGAGTTCATCGAGGACACCGGAGACTTCGAGATCAACTTCTCCGACGCCTTCATCGAGGCCAAGGGCTGAGTTTCGACAGTGGCGACGGCTCCGCCGTGACTTTGCCACTTCTGACTCTCAGTATGTCTTTGCCTCTGGCGGGCGTTCATTCGTCACGCAGGCTGTAGCGCCGGGGGCGGAGAAGGCTAAGCAACAAGACGTCAAGTTATCCACAGGGAACCTGGTACCTTTCGCCAAAAAGGTGCCAGGTTCCTTTTTGGATTTTGTCGGGTTTGTCGACTCTAAGTTTCGGCAGTGGCGACGGCTCCGTCGTGAGTTTGCCGCCTCTGAAATTCAGTATGTCTTTGCCTCTGGCGGGCGTTCATTCGTCACGCAGGCTGTAGCGCCGGGGGCGGAGAAGGCTAAGCAACAAGACGTCAAGTTATCCACAAGGAACCTGGTACCTTTCGCCGGAAAGGTGCCAGGTTCCTTTTTGGATTTTGTCGACTCTTGGTCTGTTGGTCACGTCGGCCAGACTGGTTGGTATGGACGCTGCATTCGACAATCTCGACGCCATGGCCAAGCGGCTCGTGCCCGATCCCGATCGGCCAACCGACTTTGTGGCCGGCGATCCAGCTTGGGCGTTCGCGGCGCTGACCGAGGGCAATGTCGAGTCCGGCATTTGGACGTCCGATATCGGCACGTGGGACGAGACCGACTACCCGGTCGACGAGGTCATGGTTGTAACCAAGGGACACCTCCGCATCACGAATGCAGACGGTTCGATACACGACCTCACCGAAGGCGACATGTTTGCGCTGCCCAAGGGTTGGGCGGGCCGTTGGGATGTACGTGAACCAATGGCGAAGATCTACGTGATCATTCCATGAGCGCTTCACCGGACATGGCCTCGATCGAGGCAGCGGTTCGTGATGCAACGCCGGCGGTCTACTGGAGTGATCGCACCTTCGCCCCTGACGTGGGCGATCCGCTCACCGGACGCCACGACGCCGACCTCGTAATCGTCGGTGGCGGCTTCACCGGGCTATGGGCCGCGCTTCACGCGATCGAGGAACAACCGGGCCGGTCGATTCATGTGGTCGAGGCCGAGCGCATTGGCCACGGTGCATCGAGCCGCAACGGCGGTTTCTGTGAGGCGTCGCTGACCCATGGCCTCCTCAACGGATTGTCGCATTGGCCAAACGAAATCGCCGCGCTGACCCGCATGGGCGACGAGAACCTGACCGAGCTTCTCGCAGATATCGAGCGACACGGAATCGATGCCGCAGTCGAAAAGACTGGCACGATGAACGTCGCGACCGAACCGTGGCAGGTAGAAGACATTGCCGAGTACGCCGAGACCCTTCGCGAACACGGCGAAGAGGCAACCCTGCTCGATGCGGCGGCAACCCGCGCCGAGCTGAACTCGCCGACATACCTCGCCGGTGTTGTCGAGCCCCATGGAACCGCCATTATCGACCCAGCCAAGTTGGTGTGGGGCTTGCGAGCCACCATCGAGAAGCTCGGCGTGACCGTGCATGAGCACAGTCGGGTTTCCGCCATCGACGCCGGCCAGAACTCACTAACGGTTCGAACCGCTCGCGGATCCATTGACGCGAACCGAGTACTCGTCGCTACCAACGCATGGGCCGAACCCGAAAAGCAGATTCGCAACTACGTCATTCCGATCTACGACCACGTCCTGATGACCGAACCACTGACACCCGAGCAGATGGCCACGATTGGTTGGGGTGCGCGGCAAGGGTTGTCGGACTGGGCCAACCAGTTTCACTACTACCGCCTGACCGAGGATGACCGCATCCTGTGGGGTGGCTACGACGCCAACTACTACAAGGGCAATGGAATGGGGCCGGAGTTCGAGCAACGGATCGACTCACACATCACCATCGCTGGTCACTTCTTCGAGACCTTCCCGCAGCTCGCTGGTCTCGGGTTCTCTCATCGATGGGCAGGTCCCATCGGCACAACGTCGAAGTTCACTGCTGCGTTCGGAACGAAACACGATGATCGTCTTGCGTGGGTGGCTGGGTACACGGGCCTCGGTGTCGGAGCATCTCGCTGGGGAGCCAGGGTCGGTCTCGATCTCGTCGACGGCCGACGCACCGAACGCACACAGTTGGCGATGGTTCGGCGCAAGCCAATGCCCTTCCCTCCAGAACCGCTGCGAAATGCCGTGATCCAATTCACTCGCGGCCAGATCGCCAAAGCCGACTCGAACGAGGGCAAGCCTGGGCCATGGCTCACGTTGCTCGACAAGTTTGGTGTTGGCTTCGACAGCTAAGAGCTCAGTCGAACAACGCGAGAACCTCGTCGTCGGAGGTTCGGCGCGGCTCCGTCGATGCAGCAGCAGAACTCGCGGCGCCGCCAAATGCGTCGATTCCAAGTTGTGTTCGATTGTCCGCGGTGGAGACGAGCATCGATGGGTCGAGTTGAATGCCGGTTCCGTCAGCAACCCGAACCAACCCGTTGAAGGCGGCGACCGTTGCCGCCGCTTCGAGAACACCGTCGTCGCCGACGACCGCACGCAGAGCTTCGCGCGCTGCGGGAAGTTCGTCGGCCCGTTGGTTGGCCGCTGTTGCGAAGGCGAGTAGCTCGGCTCCGTGCGGCACACCAGCGTTCCCCGAGAGCGTTGAATCCATAGCCACGTCGAGGTCGATCGTGTATCCGTACTTGTCACCGCTCACACTGAGCAGCATCGTGTGGGCGGTTGTTCAATAGAAGCACTCGAGCTCGGCGGTTGTTCGCGTTGCGACAAGCTCCACTTGGGGCCGAGTGAGTGCGCGATCCCACATCAGGTTGGTGAACTCGATACCCCGTGAGTACAAGCCGTCGACAATGCCTCGCCAGGAGCGATTGGTGACCGGCACTAGCGACAAGGTGCGACTCACGTTTGCGTTGGCGCCGCCCACGGTCTGCGGAACCCAAGCACCGATGTCGCCAACGTCGTCTGGCCGGATCTGCGCTGGTTCGCCATCGATCGCGTCAGGTAGATCGGCCTCGTCGTCGGTGTCGGACCCGGTTCCATACGCGACGTCGAACATGTCGATGGCCGAAGCGGTGGCAGCGATACCGACGAGTTCGGTGTAGGTGGCGTCCCCGATAACGGCCATGGTGTCGTCAGCCCAACTCCGGGTGAGACGTCCAGGGTCGCTGGTGACGCGATGCAGAACCTCGACGGCCTCAGCTGGCAGGTCCCCAGTCGATGTATGCGAGCCATCGACGGCATTGGGAGAGAGCGCGGCGCGGCGGGCGAGGTCGAGCTCGTTCGTTCTGGCGTCGCGGCATTCGAGCCACGCGGAGCGGCGTTGGTGACCCGTCAACCAGTCACCGGGCGAAACGAGTGCCGTTCGCGCAAAGTCGATCGCCGACCGAACGGTTTGCTGTGGGGCGTCCATGCACCCAGTCTGTCAGATCAGGATCTGTCGGTTCGTCGAGTAGGGATGTATCAACCTCTCGATCGAGTACAACTAGACGATGACTCGACGAGCTATTGGTGTGCCGTTCCTCACTTCCTTGATGTTGGCCTGGCTGTGCATAGCTCAACCGGCCGGAGCTCAAACCGTGCTCACATGTGGGGGCAAGGTTGTCACGGTGGATTTGGCACAAGGAGAGACTCCGAGCAATGGGGACGACGTCATTCGGGGCACATCGGGTGACGACAGGATCGACGGCCTCGCTGGAAACGACACGATCTGCGGGCTGGGCGGCGATGACACGATCGACGGAAACGATGGATTCGACCGCATCTTCGCTGGAGCCGGCAATGATGACGTGGCCGGTGGAGTGGGAAACGATCGAATTGTTGGCGGCCCTGGGTTGGACCTGATCTCGGGCGGTCCAGGCAACGATCGCATCTGGGGTGGAGCAGACGATGACGAGCTGCGCGGTGACGGTGGCTATGACCGCCTCTTTGGCATGGGAGGTCACGACCTGCTCCGTGGTGGCTCACATGACGACGAGCTCAACGGAAATGTTGGCCGTGACCGCCTGTTCGGCGATGGTGGCAACGATGTGCTTCGCGGCGGAGCCTGGCGAGACACCCTCGACGGCGGCGCTGGCTCGAACGATGGGTGCACCCTGACCGATCCGGGCGGTCTCATCGAGACTCGATTGGGCTGCGAGACCGGAGTGCTCAACGCATCGGTCGTACCACCGTTGACCGTGTGGGATGCATTGATCCGGTCAGGGCGGGCGGACTCGTTCCGGCTCGCTGCCGAACCGCTTGGGTTTGGCGAGCTCTTGCGGGCCACGACGCAAAATGATGGAAGCCCGATCGAACGAACAGTCTTTGCCCCGAGCGATTCGGCGTTTGCAATGCTCGATCCGTCCACTCGCGCGCTGCTCGACAACGATCCGGCAGCGGCAACAGCATTGCTCGGGTATCACGTCGTCGACGCGTCGTTGTCCACGGCCGACCTGTTCGCTCTCGATGGAAACTTCATTGCAACAAGCACTGGTCTACCCCTACAGGTAGACGTGGTCGATGGCGAGGTGATTTTGAACGGGGCGATCCGCCTGGTGCCAGCGGAGATCGAAGGTCTAAACGGCACGGTTCACATCATCGACACGGTCTTGACTCCACCGACGGTGAATACGGTCATTGGGCCGCCAAGACTGCTCTTCGAAGCGAATTCTGCCGAGCTCGTTGCTCCAACGCTGGCGGAACTTCGCAAAGCGATCGACTTCTTTGCGGAGAACGAAGCTGCAGGGGCAACGATCGAGGGCCATACGAGCACCGCAGGAGACGCTGCGGACAACCTCGCGCTATCGCAGCTACGGGCGGAAGTGGTGAAGCAGTTCCTGGTCGACAACGGAATCGAGGCGTCCCGTTTCGTCACCGTGGGGCGTGGAGAAAGCCAGCCGATTCTGGTCGATGGGGTCGAGGATGTCGTTGGGTCGAATCGGGTGGAATTCCTGATTGGCTAGTGGCCGTGCTCATGGCTCACTTGGATGCCAGTACCGAAAACTGCATCGGCACGTTGTCGCGAACAGCTTCGGGTAGAACCCAGGTTTCGTCTTCCTGCTTTTCCATGAACGGGAGGAACTGCCAGTCGAGGTGTTTGTACTCCTCGACTCGTTCAAGGGTGAGGCCGGCATCCATGAGGGCGGTGATGACGTCGGCGATGGAGTGGGCCCAAGAGTAGGAGTCCTTGTTCTCGAGCGTGGCTGAGCCGAGGTAGCTCGCTTCGTCGGGGAAGTTGATTGGCGTCGCCTGGTGAAAGTAGGGAAAGCGAACCACGAGTTGTTCGTCGTCGCGGGTGTCATCGAGTGCCATAAGCGCTGGGTGTGAGTCTCTGATCCAGAATCGACCGCCGGGCTTTACGAAGCCGGCGAGTATTTGTGCCCACTTCGTGAGGTCGGGCATCCAGCAGATGGCACCGACGCTTGTGTACACGAGGTCGAACGTTCCAGAGATGTGCTCTGGTGCGTCGTAGAGCTCGGTTTCGACAAACGTCGCGTCGAGGCCGGAACGAGCGGCGATACCGCGTGCGGCGTCGATGGCCTTGGGGGAGAAGTCGAGTCCGGTGACCGTGGCGCCCAGTCTGGCCCAGGACAATGTGTCGGTACCGATATGACATTGGGAGTGGAGGAGTGTGAGGCCGCTCACGTCGCCGAT
>CALBVK010000030.1 GCA_937969345.1 uncultured Acidimicrobiales bacterium | reverse complement strand
CGACAGGGCGTCACCAAACAGTAAGAAAGCGACCGCTGCGAAATCCGGGTAGCCCGAAGCTGCGAAGCCGGTTCGGGCGGGGTCGGCCTCTGGCAAACAGCCGAGCATCGAGGAGCGCCAGCGACGAATTGCGACCGCTGCGAAAAATGGAAGAACCCCACCGAAGGGGGGAAACGGCGGGGTTCTTCAAGAACCATGATTCTTTGGGGGAAAGAAGTCATAGCGAGCAACGAACGTGCGTTGCTTCTTGGCATCATTGTACGCGCGCCATGGACCCGCAGGGGGTCAGGTCGCTGTGACGTCAGGCACCGAGATGCTAATAGAATCAACAGTTTGGGCGCTTTTTCGGCGCTTCGTGACGGGTGGCACGAGCGTGGTGATAGGGGCACTGTTTCTCACCGCATGTGTTAGTGGCTCGAGCGAGTCCGTCTTGCCAAGACAGTCCGACGACGATGCTGCCTCGGCCACTTCGAACACCAGCGGAGACAGTGCCGACGACGACGGCGACGGCGACGGCGACGACTTCGTCGACCTCGATGATGAATCGCTCGCCGGCACCGTGCGTCCCGCTGATGCCGGACTACCGATCACCATTACCCGGGTATCGGACGGCGATAGTGTCCGCGCCGATAGTGCCGAAGGCGACCTGGAGATCCGCCTGCTCGGCATCAACGCTCCCGAACAAGACGAGTGTTTTGGGTCTGAGGCAAAAGCTGCACTTGAGTCACTACTCGACGGCACCGCCGTGACGCTGCATCCGTGGCCCGGTGAAACCGACGACTTCGGTCGCCAACTCGGCTTTCTCGTCACCGACGAACTCTTTGTGAACCTGGCACTCGTCGAGAGCGGCCATGTCGTTGCCCGTGCGCAAAGCGACCACGGTTTCGATCGCGAGTTCGAAGACGCCGAACAACTCGCTTCCGCTCGTTCCGTTGGGTTGTGGGCTGCCGATGCGTGTGGCGCCCCGACGGACGCTGAACTCCGGATCGTCGAGGTTTTCGAGGACGCACCCGGGGACGACCGGGCAAATCCGAACGGCGAATACGTCGTGATCGTTAACGAAGGTGACGCCGACGTCGCCCTCGATGGCTGGGCAATACGCGACGAATCGACCCGCCATCGCTTTTCGTTTCCCGACATGACCGCTCCACCCGACATCGACATCATCGTGCGCACCGGGTGCGGCAATAACACGCTCGACACCGACCCGATCGAGGTGTTTTGGTGCGATCCCGAACCGCCGGTGTGGAACAACGGGGGCGATACTGCATTTTTGCTTGACCCGAACGGGGCGATTGCCGACAACTACGTCGTACAAGGTTGACGCGTTTCGTTTTTACGGTTGCAGGACTTGCTGACTAAGTTCTCTCAATCGCACGAGACGTCGTCGCGGGGAACGAAACGATCAGGGCAATGTCAACAAGCGAATTACGCCGGGGACCCGGCTGGTGGATGGACCTCGACGGTCAATGGAATCCACCCGAATCATGGCCGGAGTCCTCTCCTCCCCTGCCCGGTTGGGTCCGCGACAATTCGGGCATGTGGAGCGCTCCGACAACCGGCGACCTCGAAGACACGGTCGTGCCAACGACCCGCCCGGTCCCGGAAGGGTCCGCAGCGGCCGAGGACTCACCGACGATCCCTGCCCTCCCGACCATTCAAGAACCGGTTGCCGCCGCATCGATGCCGTCGATGAAGAGAACCGTCGAGCCCTCGCTGCGTTTCGCTGAGACACAGGCTGCGCCACAGCCCGACGAAGAAGCCGCCCGTATGATGCGCCGGGCAACGAACGCCGCGATCATCGCCGCGGTCACTGCGTCCATGCTCGCTGCGGGCATCGTCGTACTTCTGGCATTGTTGTAGCCATGCCTTCACTCCCCCGTCCGGTGATGCGGCTCTTTCGCGCCATGCCCGAGCCGGTTCGCCAGCGCGCAGTACGCGCCGCAAGCCCGAGCTACACGCTTGGGGCGCAGGCGTACATCACCCGCGACGACGGACGGGTGCTGCTCGTGAAAGCTGCGTACCGCTGGCGATGGGGAATGCCCGGTGGTCTGATGGACGCTGGCGAAGGCCCCGAGCAAGCCGTGGTCCGCGAGACGAAAGAAGAGACCGGCCTCGACATCGTGGTCGACGGTGACCCGGTCGTTCTGGTGGAGACCGCAATGCAGCGGGTCAACTTCATCTACACCGCACGCCCGGCGCCGGGCGCCGACCCTGATGCGCTCGAGGCGCAAGCGTCGGAGATCCTCGAGCTCGGCTGGTTTGCCGCCGACGAGCTTCCCGAGACAATCCCGGACATGTCGGGCGAGTTGGTCTTCGGACCAAACGCTGCGCCCGACGGCCCCGCCGTCGTCGTCACGAACGTTCTCCCCGGTGACGAACGTCCAGAACAAACCTGACCATTTCTGCAGAAGCCCGCTATCCTTCTTGGTCCCGGGCGTTTAGCTCAGTTGGCTAGAGCATCTCGTTTACACCGAGAGGGTCGGGGGTTCAAGTCCCTCAACGCCCACTCCGGAAATCGATTCAGACCCCGCAACTTCGGTTGCGGGGTCTGTTCGTTTTCAGATCGCAGTAATGGGGTCGCGTCTCATCCTCCACCCGTAGATCGATCGCCCGACCCAACACTTTCAACACCGATCAGCGGGGTCGCGTCTCATCCTCCACCCAACGCCGTGCAACATCGCCAACTACCGTCTCCAACTTCGCAGAGATGGAAGGTGAGACGCGACCCCCTGCGAACTGCAAGGAATCAATGCCATCGCGACAGCTGTCAGAGATGGAAGATGAGACGCGACCCCGATTCGAGTTTTGGTAGCTCATTTGCCGGCGAAATTGTGAGGGGTTCGGATTGAATCGCGGGTCCGGTTGGCCTAATGGCCTATGTGATTCGTTTGATCAGATGTCGATATTTCCATGTGAGGCAAAACTCGTCGACGAAAGAATCGTCAGTCGGGACGTCGAGGTGGGGAGATAGTCCGTGGATCGCTTTCGCGATTCGTGTTTTGGTTTTTGCCGTTCCGGTCTTTTTGAGCTTGTTCGTAACGTGGTCGGTGGCCCGTGGTTGGGAAGCGCCAACAACGATCGGTCCGGCAATTCTCCGATTCGGCGTGCTCGCTGTGGTGGCAGTTGTGGTCGGTGCCGCTGCTGACAAGCTCGCAAAGCGGTTCCTCCCGCTCGCGGCGCTCTTTCGCCTGTCCTTGGTCTTTCCCGATCAGGCACCGTCGCGGTTCGCCGTGGCACTGCGTTCGGGCAACACGCGACGGATCGAGCAGCGCCTCGCTGAAGTCGAGGCCGGGGGCTTTCGCGGTGATGAAGCTGACGCCGCACTGTTGGTCGTCGAACTCGCCGCAGCGCTCAGTAAACACGACCGTCTCACGCGCGGCCACTCCGAGCGTGTCCGTGCCTATACGGCGCTCATTGCCGAGGAGATGGGGCTCAGTGCAGAAGACAGCAACAAGCTGCAATGGGCTGGTCTCATTCACGACGTCGGCAAACTGCGGATCCCTGAGAGCATCTTGACGAAGCCTGGCCGGCTCACCGATGACGAGTTCGAGATCATCAAGACCCATCCCGCAGAGGGTCTCAAAATCGCCGCACCTTTACACGGCTTCCTAGGAGCATGGATGGGGGCGGTGGGTGAACACCACGAGCGCTTCGACGGAGGCGGATATCCGAACGGGCTCGCAGGTACAGATATCAGCCTCGCCGGGCGGATCGTGGCGGTCGCCGATGCCTACGACGTGATCACCGCTGCCCGGTCGTACAAAAAACCCCTCGCTCCAGCCTTTGCCCGACGCGAACTCGCCGACAATGCGGGCACCCAGTTCGATCCGGTCGTCGTTCGGGCCTTCTTGAGTATCAGCCTTGGCCGCTTGCGCCGGGCTATGTGGCCTTTGTCGTGGGCCGTGCAAGTACCATTTCTCGGCACCGCTATCACGACACCAGTTGCTCAGACGATCGCAGCCACCGTCGTAACGATCGCTTCCGCAACCGGTGTCACGGCAGCGACCGGAGGCTTCGATGCCTTCGGGGCCCCCGAAGCTCTGGCCATGGTCGAAATCGAAGCCGAAGCCGCCGACCCCGCCGTTGCTGAGGAGGATCTGATCGCGAACGATGTTTCCGTCGAGCTGCCCGACAACGATTCCATCGCTCTAACCCCGGCGGACACGCCAGGGGCAGAGCGAACCTTTGTGGAGGAAGGGGAGGTAGCGACGGCCGATGACGCCGACGACCTCACCAAAGAGATCGAGGTTGCCGAAACGACCGCCCCGGCCAGCGACGCAAGCCCGACAACGACACCGACACCGACAACGCTCGCTACAACAACAACCTCCACTACAACGGCGCCGCTTAGCGACTGCGAACGGGCTCAGACCGGCGACATAGCGTTAGCGGGCGCCGACCTGCGGCGATGCGATATGTCCGATCTCGTGCTTAGCGGGGCAGTGTTCGACGGAGCCAACCTGACAGACGCCGTGCTTTCCGACACCAAATTTCTCGGCGGGTCCTTCGTTGGCGCAGACTTCGACGGCGCTGAGCTCACCGGCTCCGAGATCAACAACGCCGACCTTCGCAATACGTCGTGGAGTGGAGCCACGCTGCGTCTATCTGGCCTTGCCAACGTAGACCTGAGCGCGGCAAATCTGTCAAACGTAAAGATCGAAGACACGGGAATCAGCGGCAACCTGTCAGACGCCGTCTTTGACGGGTCGTTGATCACGCGCACTGGTTTTGACGGTTCGACAATGACGAATGCCAGCTTCCAAGGTGCATCGATACGGCAGTCGAGCTTCACATCCGGCTCTCTACCCGCTATCGATCTGCGGAACTCCGAAATGCATGAGGTGTCGTTCGAAAACGCCTCGATGGACAACGCACAGCTCTCGAACAGCACGATGTCTTCGATGGTGTTCGTTTTGACCACCCTCGCCGGAGCGAACTTCGATATGGCGACCCTCGCCGATTCGAATCTCTATGGAGCGACGATCACGAACGCATCGTTTGTTGATGCCCGGCTCTCCAACATGAATATGGTCGACGTAGTCGGTGGCGGCGCAAACTTCACCAGGACGCAACTCGACGGTGGGACGATGGTCACCGCACAACTCGCCAATGCCGTCTTCAGTAGCGCCGAAATCACCGGATGGGACTTCAACGGAGCCACGGTCACGAACGCGAAGTTTGATCGCGCTACGTTCGCCACATCCTCGTTGCAGAGCGCAGACGCAAGTGGAAGTAACTTCCGATCTGCCGACTTCGGTGTCGAGGGGTTGTGGTTCTTTAACGCGACTCTCGACTCCGCCGATTTCTCAGCAGCGGTCGGCATGCCAAGTGAGCCAGCGGCCGGCAACTACAACAACACGGTCTGCCCTAATGGCGCGGTGCAGTCGTCCACCTGCTGGTAGGGGACTTCGGCAGCGTTTCGCGTTTAGAACGCGAGAAGGCTTGCGGTAACGACGATCGCAATCCAGCTCAGGACACCCAAGACAAGAAACGGGGTCAGCGGCTCGCTGACTTGAGTCAACGCAGGAGATGGTGCCACGGAACGCTCAACAGCGATCGCACTCTCGGTGATCTGAACGTCGTCGACGATCTCGATACCGTCGTGTTCCAGCTCGGTTGAAATTGGTGCAGTTAACGTCACGCTTGCTCCTCCGAGGCGGCCCGTGTGATTCCCACCCATCACGTTCCGTGCCGCCTAGCAAGAGTTAACGTAGTGCTTCTGCGCAGAGCGTGAGGTTGTTTTGCCCCGATGTCACGGAATTGCAACCAAAGGGAAACCGTTCAGACGGAT
Organism: uncultured Acidimicrobiales bacterium; assembly: GCA_937969345.1. Classification (GTDB taxonomy): domain Bacteria; phylum Actinomycetota; class Acidimicrobiia; order Acidimicrobiales; family SHLQ01; genus SHLQ01. The sequence goes on along the minus strand of CALBVK010000030.1, from coordinate 15,774 downwards.
AAGCACGCAACGTGAGCGGCTGAACACTCCAACAAGCGCTGTGGGGCGTTATGCGAGGCCCTCGCCGAGCCACATCGCGGCCCGATCGAGGAGGTAATCGCTTACCGCGTGACATCGGTCAAGTACGTCGCACAGGTCGTCCTCGCCGAGGTAGATCCGCGACAACGGGAGCTCCACGCGGGCAACGACATTCAGACTGCGCTCAGGGGCATCGGTTACGGCGGCGAACCCATCGACTGCGCTGATGTCGAGAGGAAGATCGGGCCCGCCAACGCCGGCGAGCTCGGTAGCGAGCACCAGAAGATCCGGGCCATGGACGAGCGGCGGCAGGCTCCACGTGAAGAGCAGCGGAAAACGGAGATCCTCCGACGGGGCTTCTGCCGGATCCGGAAGCGAATACACCTCGTCTTCAAAGGCGAGCATCATTCGTGGATCGATCTCGAGCGACAGGTGCAAATCGAGCGGACCGCCGCAGGCGTGCTCAGGGTGTAAGTCGACCTCAAAAGCCTGGCGCATGGAGTAGGTCTCGACGAAATGGCGTTCGTCGTGGACGTGGAAGCCGTGGTGGGTGGCGTGATCTTTCAGGTCGGTGATGAATCCCGCGATGTCGATAATCGCCAACGTGTTCCCTTCAGCGCTCCGGTCACTGCGGTCGCAGCATCTACCCGGCGGTGATCGAGCGCAGGCTACCGTGTCGCAGGACGGTGAGCACAATGCTGCGGCCTCCGATTTCCCCCAAAGGACAACGCAATGAGCACACTCGACGGTCTGCAAGACCTTCTCCGGGCGGTCACACGCACCGCCATCGCCACACTCGCTGAGTCGAACGACCGCCGAGGCGACGGGGACCGAGAGGGCCAATATGCGCTCGACTTGCTCGTCGACGGTCCGCTCGTGCAATCCCTGCTCGACGCAGGTCTCGGCGTGTTGTCCGAAGAGGCTGGCGTGCTTGAAGCCGATCGCGAACTCATCGCTATCGTCGACCCGGTCGATGGCTCGACCAATGCGTCCCGACGAATTCCATGGTTCGCTACCAGCATCGCCATCGTGGACGACGAGGGCCCCCTCATCTCGCTTGTCGAGAACCACGTGACCGGAGAACGGTTCGAGGCGCTCCGAGGAGGCGGTGCCTTCCACAACGGTGTCCCGATGACAGCACCGGTTGCAGGAGACCTTTCGCTCGGTGTCGTCGGCGTAAATGGTGTGCCGCCCGCAGTGCGCCCGTGGGCACAGTTTCGTACGCTCGGGGCGTCGGCCCTCGATATCAACTACGTGGCCGCCGGCGCCCTCGATGCCTATATCGATTTTGCCGAAGAGGCCCATGGCGTGTGGGACTACCTTGGTGCATTCTTGGTATGTCAGGAACTCGGTGTTCCGATCGCCGATGCGTTCGGGCGCGAGCTTGTACATCGCGACCACACGGTGCGTCGTACTCCTGTAGTTGCTCACGACAACGCAACGTTGGAGCAGCTCGTGGAACTGCGGCAGGCGGACACCTCAGCGAGGAGCTGAACATGAAGAGGCAAGCGCAAGTGGCGGCGACGGCGATGCTGGTTATCGCCGTGCTTATCGGTGGAGTCCCGCTGGCGGCCGCGGCCGCTGGTGACGTGGCCTCGTGGGGTCGCAACGATAAGTCCCAACTGGGTGACGGAACGACGATCGATCGTTCCGATGCGGTTCCTGCGGGCGTTGGGCAGACGATCGACATCGCCGGCGGCAGACATCATGTGGTCGCACTCCGCTCCGATGGCACCGTCGCTGCGTGGGGTTGGAATGCTCAAGGTCAGCTCGGGGATGCAACAAACACGGATCGGTCGACGCCCGTTGTCATTCCTGGACTGGCCGCAGCGACATCGGTCGGCGCTGGCCACTATCACTCCCTCGCAGTGAGGCAGGGCGAAGTGCTTGCGTGGGGACGCAACAAAGAAGGCCAAGTGGGTCAAACCGATCTGGCGAATCGCGCAGAACCCGTTGCGGTCGCCGGCATCACGACGGCAACCCAGGTAGCCGGAGGACGAGAACACTCGATTGCGCTCCTACAGAACGGCACGGTGCGTGCTTGGGGAAACAACGACGATGGTCAGCTCGGGGACGGCACTACACAAGCGAGTGCTGAGATCCGCTCGGTGGTCGGGCTCGATAACGTCACCACGATTATCGCTGGACGAATCCACAGCATTGCGCTTCGAGCCGATGGCACGGTATGGACATGGGGCGATAACGAGTACGGCCAACTCGGCGACGGCACGACGATCGACCGGACCTCACCGGTACAGGTCGCTGGTCTTACGGGCATTACCGACATTGCGGCCTTCGGGTTCCATACGGTCGCGATCGACACGAACGGAGCGGTGTGGTCTTGGGGTCGGAATAACTACGGCCAGCTCGGCGATGGAACAACGACGATGTCCTCCACTCCTGTACGTGTGATTGTCCCGAAGGCGGTTGCGATTGGCTCGGGGCGTGACTACGCAATGGCGGCGCAAGTCGACGGCACGATCTGGGCGTGGGGGCGGAACGACTCTGCCCAACTAGGCGACGGAACGTCGATAGATCGAGAGGTGCCGGTGGTGGTGGACGCTGTGGCCGGAGCGGTGGAACTTGTCGGAGGGCGCGACTATGTCAGCGTGCGGGTGGGTGGCGATGCACCACCACCGCCACCGCCGGCCGTGAGCTGCACTGCGGCAACGGTTGGCGCAGACCTAGAACTGACGTGGACAGAAGGGTTTGGGCGGGCGGTTATTCGCAAGAATGGGTCCTGGTTGTCGACGCCGGGCAACGTCACATCCACCACGATTGCGGGCGCTGCCCTAACCAACGATTCGTTCGTCGTTCGCCTGCGCATCGATGGCGAACGGGTCGATACCCCATGTCAACGTGACGCCCCGCCCGTTGGGCCGAGTTGTTCTGCCGTAGTCGTCGGCAACAGCGTCGAATTGTCGTGGAGTGACGGTCTTGGCCGTGTCAATGTGCGTCGTAACGGCTCGTGGTACGCAACGGTCGATGGCCCAACGTCGGTCACCGCTGACGGAGCAGGGGATACGTTCAGCATCCGGGTACGCCTAAATGGCGAGCGAATCGAACTGCCGTGCGAGACTCCCTAGGCCTACCTCCTAGGTACACCTGGATTTGCAATGTCGCGGCGCTTCGATGCAACGATTCCGATCTCATCGCCCGTGTGGTTCCTCCACACGGTGTCGACCCGTAGTCCTACCGCTTCGCACATTGCGACCAGCGAGCCAGCGCTGAACAAGAACAGATGCTCGGCCGGCCCGACGAGCGGGGAGGCCATGCCCGACTGCTCGAACGACTCGCCTTCGGCGCTCACCGTGTAAATCACCAGTCGGCCCCCGGGCGCGAGATCGGCGGCGGCTAGGGCACAGAAGTGCTCCGGCCTGCGGACGTGCTCGAGGGACATCTCCGAGATAACAGCGTCATAGGGGCCCTGCAACGTGTCAGCGTGATCGGCGTTCTCCAACCACACGTTGAGGCCACGCGACTCGCCATGAGCAATCGACGCCGGGTTGACGTCCGTTCCGCTCACAAGCCAGCCCCGTTCGGCTGCCCTCGCCAACAGATTGCCGCCGCCGACGCCGAGTTCGAACAGCGACGCTCCCGGACGTTTGACCGGCTCGACATGGTCGAGAATTGAGTCGATATGGGTAGTGAGCGCTGGCGTCAGTTGTTGCGACGGCAGGTACTCCTCATCGAAATATCGCTCGCTATAGCGGACGAGTGTGTGGTCCTCGATGGGGCGTGGGTTGGTCATCATCAGTCCGCACGTTTGGCACGTGACCATGACGAGATGCTGGCGGCGGCCAGCGGCGGCGAAGTCGGAGCGGGTACACGCTGGGCAGCGCTCGATATGTTCGGCGCCGGTCATTGCCCCGGGCTTGGGAAGTTCGGGGATCGCGACCCATCCGCCGGCAGTCCCATCGGCCACTAGGCGTGCCCGAGTGGCGCTACCTGCAGATGATCGATCGAACGTCATCTCGAAACATCGACGGGGCCCCAAGGGTGTGTCTGGATGCGGGAAGCGATGTGTGACCGGATGGGTCGTCTGTTCGCTGTCCAGCTCGATAGCCAGCTCAGCGCCGGTAGGGGCGCAGCCCTGTAACAAGACGATGTCGGCCACGGACGTGCACACGAGTATTGGGGTGCGCGCCGCTGCAGCGTCCGGGCCATGCCACTGCGCGTACGGTGACGGTGAACCAAGAGCTGCGTTCGGCTGCGTCCGGCCGCGAATGGCTCGGGCGACTCGATAGATATGGGGATTGATGCGCGAAGTAAGCCGAGACACGCACAAACGCTAGTCGCAGTTGACCGAGCGCAAGAGCCCTTAGACGCTGAACATTTCCTCCGGGTCTTTCGAAGACAGCACGAGAGCACAGCCCAACATGATGAGTCCTGAAGCCATCAAGGCAACGGCGAGGCCGTGAGCGCCCGTTGTGGCGAGTTGCTCAGTGTTTTCTTCGACGATGCCGCGAACTTCGGTGGTCACCTCGGTGCTTGGAGTTACCGCCGCAGTCGTGGTGGTGGTCGAGGCGTCCGGGTCCGCGGTGGTTGTTGTGGGAGCAGCCGTGGTTGTGGGGGCAGCGGTGGTTGTGGGTGCAACGGTGGTTGTGGGGGCAGCGGTGGTTGTTGGCGCAGCCGTCGTTGTCGGTGCCGCCGTCGTTGTCGGTGCCGCCGTCGTTGTTGGCGCAGCCGTGGTGGTCGGAGCTACCGTCGTCGGAACCACCTCGGTGGTCGGGACGACAGGAACCGTCGTGGCCGGAGTGCAACCATCGGGGAGCGGACCAGGAGTTCCGTCGGGAAGGGTGGTTGGAACACAGCAATCGTCGGGCAGGGGCGCTGGGGTTCCGTCAGGAAGCGTCGCCGGCACACAACCAGGCTCGTACGGCTGGTGGCGTCCACACAAGGCTGAGACGATCACCGAGTCAGTGTTGCCGGGGTCGTTGTAGTGCACGATCCGAAGCTCGTCCGCGCCGTTGGGCAGGTCGTAGCTGCCCATATCGATATCGAGCCACGCCGAGAGCGCATCATCGGGAACATCGGGTGTGAACGGCGTTACCGCCTGAGGAACACCGTCGAGGAGGAACTCGAACTTCACCCGTTCGTTAGGTTGGGCTGGCCACACATCTCGGCCGGTGTGGCCATCGAAGGTGATGACCTCGTTCAACGTCACGACGCCTGGCCCAACCACAGGGAAGTCCGAGACCACGAACGACGTTACGAGGCCCGGGCCAACCCCAAAGCGGGGAATGTCGAGCGGAATGCCCGCTGGGCTAAACGTGACTTCGGTGAGGAACACAAGGTCGTTGCACTCAGGACTTGGCGGCGCCACCAGCTCGTCCGATGTGCCAGCGTCGACGATTCGAACGCCGTCCTCGGCGTTCACGGGTAGAGAAAAGAGCAATAGAGCAAGCGCGCTGATGATGCACGCCACCCCGGCTCGTCGTTGTAATGATCGCATCTGAGATACGCCTCTCATGGTGTGCGGATGTCCGCCTGCCAAAAGTGTGCGTCACAACGCGCGAAATTGCCCAATCCGAAAACCACAAAGAGAGAACATTGCCCAATCTGGGGGTTCTCGATCAGCGACGGGTTATGCCGCAGCAGTGTCTACGTGACCCACCAACTCGGCTGGTTCGGTAGGGCGGCCAAACAGGAATCCTTGAAGAGTGTCGACGCCAAGAGCAGTGAGCTCAGTTGCCTGCATCGTTGTTTCGACGCCCTCGGCGGTGACCTGCACCCCGAGCAGGTGTCCCGTGTCGATGATGAGACGGATTAGTGGATGATCATCTCCAGCGGACATTTCCGACACGAACGAACGGTCGATCTTCAAAACATCGACGGGGAGGCCTCGCAAATGCGACAACGACATGTAACCGGTTCCGAAGTCGTCGAGGGCAACCCGAATGCCGGTTTCACGAAGGATCGCCAACTCGCGAGCGGCGGTGACTAGATCGTTCAACAGGGCGGTTTCCGTCACCTCGAGCAGGATCAAGCCGGGATCGACCTCATGGGTCGTAAGGGCATCGATGACGTCTTCGGTGAGATTGCCGCTTCCGAGGTGGCGGCCAGAAATGTTGATAGCGATGGGTAGGTGTCTGAAGTCCGGGTGGTGCGACCATGCCGCAAGCTGCCGGGCGGCCGAATCGAGGACCCACCGGTCGATTCGGGCAATGAGAGTTGAACGTTCGGCCACAGGAATGAACTCGTTCGGCGGGACGAGCCCGAACCCGGGACGGTTCCAACGGACGAGTGCCTCGAACGACGTCACCCGATGTTCGATCGCATCGACCGACGGCTGAAAGTGCAACACGAACTCGTTGTTATCGATGGCCTGCTCGAGAGCGCGCTCGAGCGCCTCTCGATCTCGCACCTCATCGCGAAGATTCTCGTCGCACACATCGATGCGCCCCTTGCCCTCCGCCTTGGCCCGGTACACGGCAAGATCGGCGTCGCGAAGCAGCTCATCTGCCGACAACTCGCCATTAGCCAATGCAATGCCAATGCTGAGGCTCGGGAGAAACGTTCCACCATCGAAATGCACCGGCTGACAAACGTCCGCCACGATCCGCCTGCTGAGGTCCATAGCCTCCTCGATGTTTTCGATCGCCTCGGCGACAACGACGAACTCGTCGCCTCCCATTCGACCAGCGAGATCGCCATCGCGAATGGCTCGTTCGAGCCGTTCTGAGACTCGCCGGAGTACTTCGTCGCCAGCGTGATGGCCGTGGGCATCGTTGATGGCCTTGAAATCATCGATGTCGAGGAACAACAACGCGAGCGATGTCGAGGAGCGTCGAGTCCGAGCAATCGCCGCGTTGAGATGTCGCATAATGGCGTTGCGGTTCGAGAGTTTGGTCAACCCATCGTGAGCGGCCTCGTGGGCCAGCTGCTGTTGGAACCCTTCTCGCTCCGTAAGCGAAGTCGCAAGACGAGCAACCGCAGTTTGCAAAGAATCGCCGATTTCGCCGGCAGCACGCTTTTCGAGAATCGGGTCCTCCAAGCGTTCCTCGGCGAGCGCGACCGCCTGGGCCTCGGTCGTCCTCAACGAGTCGAGGGCTTGGTTGAGTGCTCGTGCGCTGTTTCGAATCTCCGTAGGACCGCGCTCGTCGAGGTGGACATCGAGCTTGCCAACGCTCAGTTGCTCAGCCGCCTCCGCCATCTTTCGTACCGGCCGGCCGATCAGGACCACGAGCGCAAGTACACCGCTGACGACCATAAAGAGTGCTCCGGCGAGCCACTTGATCGTTCGGTTTCGGTCATTGCTTGTTTCAGCGACTGCGTTGGTAGACGCGTCTCGAAGCTCACTGAGCGACGAGTCGATCACCGCAGCGAGCTCAGCGTTGACTTGCTCCGCGGTAGCGAGGGTCGAATTCAGCGATGCCGCAACGGTGAGGAGATCGGCAATGCCCGCATTGGAAAGGTCAAGCGTCGTCGAGCCGTTGTCGCCAGCTGGAAGGCCATATTTCGTGAAATCCGAGATGATTCGCTCGTATTCGGCGAACAGGCCAACCGTTTGGGGAGAGTCCCGATACGCAACCCAAAGCCGTCCAGTCTCGGTGTCCAGATCGATGACGCGATCGAGCTCCGTCGCTCGCTCGTGATAGAGCGTCACGGTCGCCTCGAACTCCAAGACGTCCTCGGTCGTCGGCAGGAGATACGGCGATGCTCGTAGCTGTGCCCACTTGTCCTTCTGGCCTGCGGTCGCAACCTGAAGGTCGGCGATGGCCTCAGCGACGCGCGCTGCTCGGGCAATCGAATCGTCGCCTGCGGTAAACGCAGCTTCGTTCAGCCTCCCGAGTTCATCGGAAATTCCTTGCTCGACGCGGTCGACGAGCAGGTCGAATCGCTCGGCGCCATCGAAGAGGCCGAACTCGCCACTATCGGCACGGCGGCGAAGCTCGACAAGGTCGGCACGGAGCTCGTCAGCGCCGAGGTCATCGAGGATCTGGTCTACGAGGGCCCTATCCTCGGGGCCGTTATCTCCGAAGTCAGCGCCAAGAAAGTCAGAGATGTTCGGTGGAAGGTCGCCGAGAAGCGTGTCCCCTCCTTGGTTCCAGGTGGTTGAGCGAATCTCGTCATTCAGGGCCGGAGCGAGGCGAATAAGCAGGTCGAGGCGAGCAGCGCTGCGTCCGACGTTTACCGATGCGTCGAAGCGAGTTTCGGCGCTTTGCCACTGTGTGACCGAAATCGATGCCAACGGTAGGAGCAGAGCGAGGCCAATGATGCTCAGGAGCATCGTGATGCTCGGTAGGCGGCCTGCTCGTTTCATACCGTAAATGTCGGCATTCTCCAAGCAAAGGTGTAGCTGAAGTTCTGGTTGATGAATGTGTCAGGAAAGCCCTGCGAAAGCGGCTTTGGGAGCCCGTGATCGCCCGGGGGGCACCGAGATCGAGGGCTTGGTAACTGGCGCTCCGGTGGCGGTTGGCGCGTCCGGGGTGTCATCAGAACCGGCGTAGGTATTTACATACTTCTGGCCAGAAAGCTGGGCGATCTCGAACATGACCTCGTCCGCGAACTTTCGGACCGTTCGAGGGTCGGCTGGATCCCCGTGGTCCTCGATGTGCATCGGCGCCCCAAAGCGGACCGAGACCGGTAATCCGGGCTTCATGACAAATTGGTCAGGCGGTTGAACGGCGAGGGTACCCGAATGGCCGACCGGGATGATAGGCGCCGAGCAGCGAAGACTTAAGCGTGCCGCCCCGGTGCGAGCCTTGTGGAGGTTGCCGCTTCGAGAGCGCGTCCCCTCGGGGTAGATCATGAAGAGATGGCCGCCATCGAGCACTTTGGCGGCGGTATCGAGCGCGACCTGAGCGGCGTCACCGCCGGAGCGATCGACCGGGATCATTCCAAAAGCGGGGAAGAGATGCTTCGTCTTCCAGTCGTCCATGTATTCACCCTTGCCGATGGCCCACACACGCCGGGGCAGGGAGAGCGGCACAAACACCGAATCGCAGAACGACAGGTGATTCGGACACAGGATTGCGGGCCCAGTTGCAGGGATGTGATGTAGGCCTTCGATGTCGAGGTCCCACAAGCGATGAACGAGCCGCCGAAGGCCACTGACGCCGTACTTCGATAACCGTTCATTACCCGGCAGCTCCGGGGCTTCTTCGAACGTGAATGCGGGAGCAGCCATTTAGCGCAGCTCCCGTCGGATCAACTTGCCGGTCGGTGCGACCGGTATCTCGTCGACAAAGTGATATTCGGTTGGGCATTTGTACCGAGTCAGATGCTCCCGGGCGAACGCATCGAGTTCGTCTGCTGTCGCCGTGCCTTGGATGTGCGCAATGACCGTTTCGCCGGTTTCGAGGCTCTCTCCACCTACAACGACGGCACCGGCGACACCTTCGTGTTCGAGGAGAATGTTCTCGACTTCGGCCGGGTAGACGTTGAACCCCGAAACGATGATCAGATCTTTGACCCGATCGACGAGGTAGAGGTAGCCGTCCTCGTCGAAGACCCCAACGTCGCCGGTCCAGAACCAACCGTCTTCGGTCAGCACTTGGCCGGTCGTGTCCGGATCGTTGAAGTAGCCGTGAAAGATTCCTGGTCCGCGAACGACGATCTCGCCCGAGTCCCCAGGGTCAACGGGAGAACCGTCTTCTTCGACGAGGACCATTTCGATCCCGGGAACGGCGCGGCCAACCGATCCCGGGCGGACCTCGCCGCCGCGACACGTGGTCAGGACGGAAGACGTTTCGGTAAGGCCGTAGCCCTCTTCGACGACCACACCATGGCGGTCACGCATGTCGTTGAATACATCGCTTGGCAGCGCTGCGGCTCCCGAGAGTGCAACTCGCACGGAGTCGAACGTTCCCTCGGCGGCATCGGTCATGCTCCACAGGCGCCACATGGGCGGAGCACCCGCCAGCACGGTGATCTGGTGCTCGCGCACGAGTTCGAGGCTTCCGAGCAGATCGAAGCGCCGTTCGAGGATGATCTTCGCGCCGACCCGTAGCGAGGTGAGAAGCACGGCGTTGAGGCCGAAAATGTGTGCGACTGGGAGCGACCCGAGCGTGATGTCGTCGGGGGACAACCCGCCTTCGACTTCGGTCGAGATGGCCCGCTGGGCTGCGTCGAGGTTGCCGTGGGAGAGCATTGCGACCTTGGGTTCGCCCGAAACGCCGCTCGTCAGCATCATGAACGCGATGTCGTCGGCGTCTCGTTCGACGATCGGTGGAGGTGGCGTTGTCGACGCCGCCCTCGCCGCGTCGATGAGCAGAACGCCCAGCGTGCCGCCGTGAGTGTGAATCCAGCCGCCGTCCTCGCCAATGAGCACCGCAGCGGGTTCGATTGCTGCGAGCTTGCGCTTCAGTTCGGAAAGCGGATTGGTGGGCTTCATCGGAATGACTCTGGCACCCACGCCGAGAGCGGCCATTGAGGCCGCGACGAAGAGCGGTTCGTTGCCGGCAAGAACGCCGACTCGATCGTCGGGGCCCACACCGTTGTCGATCAGAACAGCTCGCAGTAGCGCTGCTCGTTCGGTGAGCTCGCCGTAGGTGTGCGCCGATTCTCCGTCGACGAGTGCGACCCGCGATGGATCGTGTTGCTCGATGCTCGTCGCTAGATTCACTCGTTCCCCCGTCTGTTCGTGGCTCTACTTTGTCACGTATGAGGGTAGTGCTCACATCGAGGGCGGGGGAGGGCCGCTAGGTCACCGGCAGCCGGATGGTAAACCGAGAGCCGATTCCTGCTTCGGATTGGGCGAAGAGCTCGCCTCCGTGGCGTTCGACGATCTCCCGACAGATCGGCAGGCCGAGGCCGGTTCCAGCCTCACCTTTGGTGGTGAAGTACGGCTCGAATGCTCGGCTCAGCTCGTCGGTAGACATTCCGGTGCCGTTGTCTTCGACGCAAATGTCGGCGTGCGTCGGGTCTCCTGGCGATGGCATAGCGGCGATTGAAATGACCCCACCCGGGCCGGTCGTTGCATCGCGTGCATTGAGCACCAGGTTGAGAATGACCTGCTGAAACTCGCGTGGCTCGATGGCGGGGAACACCGACTGGGTTTCGATGGCGATCTCAAGGTCGGTGCTTGCAGGAATCACGATGTGGAGCAGCGTTGTCGCCTGTTCGATGAGTGCACTCACGCTGAACGAAAGTTCGTCGACGTCTTCGTCCTCGTTCGTTTCGGGCTGGGGCCGAGCAAAGCTGGAGATCGAGCTCAACAGGTCGAGCGTTCCGCTAATTTCACGGCGCAAGATCGAGACTCGATCGTCAGGCCCGAACGCAGCGTCGAGCGCATCGCCGATGAGGGCCATCGACGACAGGTTGTTTCGGATGTCGTGCACCGCCGATGCCGTCAGCTGCCCGATCGCAGCGCTCCGTTGGAGGGTCTCGATTCGCCGGGTTGTCGAGTCAACTTCGTGCTTCTGCGCGGGTAGACCGGTTACCTCGTCGTCTCGAACCGCCTGTCGATCGTCATTTGCCTGTTGCACGCCATCGCCTTAGCTGTTGCAATCCTTCGCCAAACCGCCACTCATCCCATTAAACGCACGAAACTTCGAGTTTCGAGGGGTTATCTGATGAAAACTTCGGTGCGTGAGAATTTGCTCACGTCAGCGCCGCGGAGGGCGCGGCGCTAGGGTCCTGAGTGAGCAGTTTTGTTGCGGGAGGCAGTGCAATGACAGGGGACTACCCGTTTGACTTGGGGGAACACAGCCGCCCAATCTCCACGAATTCAGAACTGGCGCAGACCTGGTTTGATCGCGGACTCAACTGGTCGTACGCCTTCTCTCGCGAAGAAGCGCACCGGTGTTTCGAGAAGGTCGTCGAGCTCGACCCCGAGTGCGCGATTGGCTATTGGGGCCTCGCGTACTCGATCGGGCCGTACTACAACGGGCCGTGGGATCGTATGCCCGAGAACATTCGCACTCAGGTGAATGCCGATGTGTTTGGCTTCATCGAACAGGCCCAGTCGCTGTCGGCTACGGCTACCGAAGTCGAGCGTGCCCTCATCGACGCGCTTTCGCAGCGGTGCCAGACCGGAGACAACACCGACCTCGAGACCTTTGCCCGCTGGGACGACGACTACGCCGATGCTATGCGCGAGGTCGTCGGTCGATTCGGCGATGACGACGACGTCGTAGCGCTGGCTGCAGATGCGCTGATGTGCCGGACGCCATGGCAGCTATGGGATCTCGAGAATCGAGTCCCCGCTGAGGGAGCGTCGACCGCCGAGGCGCTGGACTTGGTGACGAAAGCAATCGATCGCGCTGCCGAGGAAGGCCGCCCGCCACATCCCGGCCTGTTGCACTTCAAGATCCACATATTGGAGATGTCGCCGACCCCCGAGGCAGGCCTGCCCGAAGCCGACATTTTGCGATCGCTCATTCCCGACGCAGCGCACCTCGTGCATATGCCATCGCATCTGTATGTGTTGTGTGGCCTATTCGAGGATTCGTTGCAGTCCAACATCGAGGCGGTCGAGGCCGACGAGCGCTACATGGACGTCAATCCTGAGATCGGGATCTACTCGATTTACATGCTGCACAACGTGCACTTCCAGATGTACTCGGCGATGTTCCTCGGTCGCTATCAAGAAGCACTCGATGCCGGTGAACAGATCTGCCGTTTCGTCACGATCGAGTCGCTGCGCCACGACAACGAGTTTCTCGTGAACTACCTCGAGGCTTTCTACGGGATGCTCGTCCATGTGTACATCCGCTTTGGTAAGTGGCAGGAGATCATCGATGAACCCATGCCCAAAGACCCGGATCTCTACTGCGTAACCACAGCGTTGTGGCACTACGCGAAGGGCGTTGCCTATGCCGCGTTGGGTGACATCGACCGCGCAGCTGAACAGCAACAGCTCTTCGAAGCCGCATTCGAACGGGTTCCCGAGGAACGAATGGTCTTCAACAACGAGAGTCGCGATGTGCTGCGGGTCGGCGAAGCAATGCTTGCCGGAGAACTCGAATATCGCCGAGAGAACTACGACGCTGCGTTCGATCACCTGCGGCGTTGCGTACGCCTCTACGACGAGCTCAACTACAGCGAGCCGTGGACGTGGATGCAGCCACCTCGCCACGCGCTCGGTGCTCTACTTCTGGAGCAAGGCCAGGTGGACGAAGCAACCACCGTGTACCGAGCCGACCTTGGCCTCGACGACACGTTGGTGCGGCCATCGCAGCATCCGGGCAACATTTGGGCGCTCAAGGGATATCTCGAATGCTGCCAGTTGCTCGGGCGGACCGAGGAAGCGTCAACCGTCGAGGCACAACTGGTGGCTGCATCGGCAAACAGCGACGTGGCAGTGACGTCATCGTGCTTTTGCCGACAGGACGGATAAGCCCGAATGCGATCGGCGGGTTAGGTCGTTGGCGTGGTTGCGATTGGGCTCACCGAGTCGTCGCTGCCGAAACGGCGGAATGTCACGACGCCGGTCACCACTGTGACCGCCACAAGTACCCAAGAAATTGCCGCGAGCTGACCGAGCGCACCCTCTGTGTCGTCGGAAACGCCGACGGCTACGAACTGCAGAATTGTCCCGTAGGTCAGCCGGCCGGCGAGTGAATCGAGGCTGAGGAACGTCGCCCGATGCTCCGCTGGCACGGCTCGAGACGTTGCATTGCTAATGAGTACCGGTGCAGCAGCTCCTTGTGCGCTTCGCAGAATGACGAAGCCCAAAATGACGACGCTTGTCGAGAGCCACATGGCGGTCACGATGGCAGCGGAAAGGGCTCCGAGTGCCACCAAGACCACCCGGACACCGAACCGCCGGGCGAGGGGAGCGCTTGCTCGGGCGAACGCTGACCCGACGAGATAGGTGACCGCAATGGTGATGCCCGAGACGAGCGGGGTTGCTCCGAGCTCGGCGGCGGTGTTTCCCAGGGACTCGGTGAGCCACGGCTGAAGCAGCGTGAATGACACATGTTCGAGAACCACCATGGCAATGCCGTAGCCGAAGATCCAGGCGAGGGGGCCGTTTCGAAGATGTCCGATGCAGGCCGCGATCTGACGACGGAATGGCTCTGCCTGGGCATCGTCTTGTCGTGGGGGCTCGACCAGTTGGAACGTGACGGCGAGTTGGGCTGCAGCGAGGAAGAACGCCGCCACGAACGCTAGGCGGATGTCGACGAGACCGACCGCTCCGCCAAAGATGGCCGCTACGGCTGCCGCTATCCGGGCGCGCGATGAAACCGACGCTTGGCGATCTGGGTATTCGTCGGACTTACCGAGTGCTTCGAGGGTGTCGAAATGCAGGGTGACGTCGGTGCCAGACAGGGACGCATATCCGAGTGCGATGCAGGCCATGCCCGCCGCCACTACGAGGAACGAGTCACCACCGAGGCTGAGACAAAGAAAGCCGATCAGCCAGCTGATCGCGGCGAACCGAAGCGTGAATACCCGGCCAAGTCGATCGCTCATCCATCCCGACGGCACTTCGAAGACGACAACCCAGAGGTAGTGAAGTCCGGCGAGTTGAATTGCTCCATCGAGTCCGAAGTTCGCCCGGTTGAAGAGCACCAAAACGGCAATCCAAGGGCTCGACGCAGCCAGCATTTCGTGCACCGGTATCCACCGGAGGTTTCGCTCCACCGCATTGCCCATTCGGGCATCCTACGACGGCCCACTGACACCAGACGTACTGCTAGGTTCCACGTCGTATGGATCGCTTTTACCCAATTGGCACACCTGGGCAACCGTGGGGCGAGACGGAGCGGGAGCAGTGGTTCTCCGCCCGAACGATCGAGCGAAGCTATCGCGACGATGTGCTCGCTCGCCTCGACCAACTCGCTGGGCACGCTGAGGTGGCCCAATACGGCGCTCTACCTCTCGACCCCGAGCGCTATCCGCTGATGGCGGTAACCGTCCGGTCGAGCAGCGCTGACGCACCGTGGGTGTTGATCACCGGAGGCGTGCACGGTTACGAAACGAGCGGCGTGCACGGCGCGCTGGCCGTGTTGGAGAGCGCGGCGGTCGAATACCTCGATCGGGTGAACATGGTCGTCGTCCCGTGCGTCAGCCCGTGGGGATACGAGGTGGTCAATCGTTGGAACCCCAACTGCCATGACCCCAACCGATCGTTCTATGCAAACAGCCCGTCCGAAGAGGCGGCTTCGCTCATGGCGTTCATCGAAGGTCTCGATGTCGACTTCGTGATGCACATGGATCTGCACGAGACGACCGATAGCGACGAGGACGAATTCCGGCCAGCGGTTTCAGCACGCGACGGCAAGGACTTCGAGCGAGGCCTCATCCCGGATGGCTTTTACACCGTGGGCGATAGTGAGAATCCCCAGCCGGAGTTCCAGGCCGCGATCATCGCTGGCGTCGAGCGGGTGACACACATCGCTCCGGCCGACGATGCGGGCCAGATCATTGGATCGAACGTGACCCAACACGGGGTCATCAACTATCCCTGCGTCGAGCTCGGGCTCTGCGCTGGTATGACAACGGCGCCGTTGACCACGACGACCGAGGTCTACCCGGACAGCCCGGACGCAACGCCCGAGATCTGCAATGCAGCCCAAGTCGCCGCCGTCGTGGCTGGACTGGACTTTGTTCTCGCTGGCTGAGGGCCGACTGAAGTGGCGGATTCAGCGCAAAGAACTGGGATTAGACGTGCGCTACGACCTTTGCCGCCGGCAGTCTGATCGTTGCCGTTGTGCCCTGGCCGGGTGTTGATGCGAGCGTCAGTGTTCCGCTTTGGCGTTCGATGATCTCTCGGCAGATGGGCAACCCCAGGCCGGTTCCAGCGGACCCCTTCGTGGTGAAGTACGGCTCGAAGGCGCGATCGAGTTCGAGCGATGTCATGCC
>CALBVK010000029.1 GCA_937969345.1 uncultured Acidimicrobiales bacterium | reverse complement strand
ATCGTTGAGGTACATGGTGAGCGGATCGGCCGTCTTGTCTCCCATAGCGAACGCTGTGGAGGGCGAGGCTGGCGAGATCAGCACGTCGAAGTTCTCGTACGCGCTATCGAAGTCCTCGGTGATCTTGGTCCGGATCTGCTGCGCCTTGCCATAGAACGCATCTCGGTAACCAGCGGACAGTGCGTACGTGCCGAGCATGATGCGGCGCTTTACCTCTGCGCCAAAGCCAGCAGTGCGAGATGCGGTGTTCATCGCTGCCGTGTTCGTGCCATCGGCTCGCAAGCCATAACGGACACCGTCGAACCGGGCGAGGTTCGAGGACGCCTCGGCAGGAGCGACCATGTAGTACGCGGGCAGTCCGTACACCGTCGACGGAACGGACACCTCGTCGATGGTCGCGCCGGCTGCGGCTAACGCGTCGGCGGCAGCGCGCATGCGGGCGAGCACGTCGGGGGCGATTCCCTCGATGACGTCACCAGCCATTTCGGTGATGATCCCGACGCGAAGACCATCGACACCGGCGCTGAGCTTGCTCGACACGGGCAGCGCGGGCTGTGCAGCCGCGGTCGAGTCGAGCGGATCGTGGCCGGCGATGACCTCGTAAATGAGCGCCGAATCAGCAACGGTCGTGGTGAACGGTCCGATCTGATCGAGGCTGCTACCAAAGGCGATAAGGCCGTAGCGACTCACCGTTCCATAGGTCGGCTTCACGCCGACAACGCCGCACAGCGACGCGGGCTGACGGATCGAGCCGCCGGTATCGGAGCCGAGGGAGATCGGGGCGAACCCAGCAGCGACCGCCGCAGCAGAGCCACCGCTCGAACCACCGGGAACCTTGCCGAGGTCATAGGGGTTGTGGGTTGGCCCAAATGCCGAGTTCTCCGTCGATGAACCCATCGCGAATTCGTCAAGGTTGGTCTTGCCGACCATCACGGCGCCTTCGGCGGCCAGTCGTTCGACCACCGTGGCGGTGTAGGGCGGCTTCCAACCCTCCAAGATCTTCGACGAGCACGTAGTGGCGACACCGCGGGTGCACATGTTGTCTTTGATCGCGACCGGCACACCGGCCAAACGTCCTGGGGCCTCCCCCGCTGCGATCCGAGCGTCGACGGCATCTGCGGCCTCGCGAGCAGCGTCGGCCAACACCTCGTTAAAGGCATGAATATCACCCTCGTGGGCATCGATGCGGTCGAGATGATCGTTCACGACAGCTGCAGCGGTTCGGTCACCTCGAGCGACCGAGGCCGTAATCGATGCCGCATCGCCAAAGGCTGCGGGTGCTGCGAGGCCGGTCTTTGCGTCAGCCATTAGTCCTCGCCCAATGCTGGCGGGACCTTAAAACGGTCGTCTTCGACATCGGGAGCCTGCGAGAGCACCTCGTCGCGATCGATCGATGGCCGAACCTCGTCAGCCCGGTACACGTTGGTAAGTCCGAGCGGATGGTGGGTTGGAACCACACCATCGAGATCGAGATCGTTCATTGCGTGAGCGGTCGCGATCACGTCTCCGAGCTGCACGGTAAACAGATCGATTTCCTCATCGGAAAGATCGAGCAGTGCAAGCTTGGCAACATGGGCAACTTCGTCGCGCGAGAGTGCGTCTTCAGCCATTCACAAAGGCTAGCTAGCAGCGCTGTCGGTCAGGCGGTGATTTCGCTCAAACGCTGAGCGATTTCATTGGCCATTTCCAATTGGTCGGGGTCGGTGGGCGGCGGCGCAGCCGCGAAACCCATCACCTTCGAGACATCGCCGGTCACCAGGATCTTGCCCAGCATGAACGCTTCCATAGCCTTTGCCGGGTCACGGTCGACGAAGAGCGCAGTCGCTGTTGCGTAGTCGGTCTTGACCGTGAGCTCGGGATCGTCGATATGGCCCTCGTCGATCATGATCGATCCGGCACTGGTGTCGACGTGGCCGTTGATATCGGTGTCGGCGAACGGAGCGTCGGTGATCACAAGGTTGGCGCGCACGGACTGCACGGGCTCTGGCGCACGTGCTGCGTATTCGTCACGCAGTTCTCGTGCTGCCACGATCCAGTCGGGGGAAAGAAACGGATATTGGGCCACGGGTGAAGGCTACTCGCCATCACCACAATCGGAGAGGAAGATCACTACCGAATTCCCCGGCTGCAACTCCTCACCTTGCGGCGGATCGGTGCCGACGACGGGGCAGCGAGCGTTCCCGACGTCGCCGTTTGGACCGAGCAGGTCTCCAGCGAGCAGCCCAACGGCCTCGAGTGCGTCGAGTACGTCACCGAGCGGACGCCCAGATGTCGCTGGGACCGGCACCGGAACCGGTCCGAGTGAAACGATCGCAACGACCGTCGATCCCTTGTCGGCGGCAGTGCCGGGCGGCGGGTCGATCGACACGAACTGGCCGAGCGGCACCTCGTCGTTGTACTCGTCGAGGCGGTTGACACCGAGACCGGCGAGCTCGAGGTTGGCGATGTATTCGTCAACATCGGTG
Source organism: uncultured Acidimicrobiales bacterium (assembly GCA_937969345.1). Classification (GTDB taxonomy): domain Bacteria; phylum Actinomycetota; class Acidimicrobiia; order Acidimicrobiales; family SHLQ01; genus SHLQ01. The sequence continues at coordinate 2,918 of CALBVK010000029.1, read as the reverse complement.
ATTGGGCCAATGTTTGGAATGACGCGGCTTTGCGGTCCGAGCGAAACGATCAGGTTCACGGGATCACCCAGCGGCAGTTCGAGTGCATCTGCTTCGACGGCGATCACGTTTCCCTCACCGACGTCTTCGCTATTGACAACGTCGACGTCGCCGACGGTGAGCCCAAGCTCGGTGAGCGTGATCTCGGCCTGCGCCTGAGATCGACCGAGTAGGTCGTCTTCGGGAACACGAACGAGTGGCAGTCCCAACGAAATCCAGTAGCTGAGCGGTTCGCCCTCTTCGAGCAAGGTGTCGGCTGGCGGGTCGGTGCGGATGACCTGTCCGACGTCTACTCCAGAGACCCGGTCGAACTTCTCGATGACTTCCCACTGATCGCCGAGCGTGGCAAGCGCCTCTTCACGGCTTTGCCCAACAACGTCCGGTACCGGCTGCGACGCCAACGCAGCATCGGTGAACTGGCCGTACGCCCACCAGGCAGCACCAGCGATCGCGACGACCGAGATCAACAGCCACGGCCAGCGGCGGACAGGATCCTCGGCCGGGGACACAACCGGGGTGCCTGCAATCTGCGTCTGATCAGCGACTTCGTGAACGGTGATGTCGGGGTCGACAGAGACCTCGTCGTGGCTGATGTCCACCTCGACCATGGTTTCGTCGAGGTCGCCCGACGTTTCCCCAGCTGCGGCAGGCTTCGGTGCGGACCGAGCTTCCGGCGCTTCTTCGGGGAGTCCAACGAGCGGCAGCGCAGCTGGCCGAGGCAAACCCTCAGCGGATTTGAGCAACGCAACGCCTGCCTGGTTCGCCGTGGGACGAGCGTCGGGGTCGCGTTGGGTCATCGCCCGGAGCACCTGAGCGAGCTTGTCTGGCACATCGGGGATCGGCACGTCGGATTCGACCCGAGCGGTCAGCGTGCCGAGCAACGTGTCGGCGGAGAACGGTACCGAACCGCTCAAGGCCTCGACCAAGATCAGCCCGAGCGAATACACATCGGACGCTGGGGTCAAGCGCAGTCCCTGGGCTTGTTCGGGAGAGGCGTAGCGAGCCGTGCCCACGAGATCTTTTCCGGGTTCGGTCCACCCCGATTCGGCCAGCGCCTTCGCCAAGCCAAAGTCGGCAATGTGAAGCCGTCCATCGCTACCGAACAGCAGGTTGGCCGGGGTGATGTCGCGGTGGACGAGATCTTGCCCGTGGGCGTAGTTGAGCCCGCGGCAGGCGTCGAGGCCCGTCTGGATTGCTTGGCTCGGGCTAAAGACCAGGTCGGTGTCGAGCATGGCTCGCAATGAGCCTCCGGCCAGGAGTTCCATAACCAGAAACGGGACACCTTCGCCCGTTGCGGTGTCGTCGCCCCAGTCGTGCACGGCCATTACGTTTGGATGGCTCAACGCCGCAGCCGCTTGCGCCTCGCTGCGGAACCGTTCTAAGAACTTCGGGTCGCTCGACAGCTGCCGATGTAGCACCTTGACCGCGACCTTGCGGTTGAGCGACGTATCCATCGCCTCAAAAACCGTCGCAGACCCGCCCCGACCGATGCTTCGGATGAGTCGATAACGCCCACCGAGCTCGTCGCCAGGAACGGGAACAGACCCAGATGAGGACGCGGTAGTAGGGGTAGAGGCCACGTCATCACGGTAGCTGCGCCGTACGCTCAGTACATGGCAAAGAAGCAGCGGATCATCGTCTCAGCCCTGATTACATTCGGCATTAGCCTGTTCGTCCTCGCCGCCATTAGCGGCGGCGGCAACTCCGACGACATCTCCGTGACGCAGAATCCGGCAATCGATGCCCTGATTCCCGCGCGAGAAGCCGAAATTCTTCGAGGAGATCAGATCGGCATCGACCTCGCCGAGGGATATCAGGCGGCGCTGCAGATCGAGACCAGCGACGATCGCACTATCCAAATTCCCGCAAACCAGCTCGACACGAACTTCCAAGACAACCTGGGAATCTTCTCGTTCCGGCCCGGCGAGGGCAAAGCGTTAACGGTGCTGCCCCCACAGTCGAACTGCGTGACCGCCACGTACTGGCCCATCACCGACCCCCAGCTCTCCCAAACCATCCGCTGGTGCTTCCAAGTTACGTAACGTTCCGCCGTCGCCTAGGCGGGGAGTTCGCCTGTAGTTAGCAGGGTTTCGAAGCCTGCCTCGTCGAGGATGGGGATTCCCAAATCCTCGGCTTTGGTGACCTTGGAGGCTCCGGGGTCGTTGCCAACGACGAGGGCGAACGTACTTTTTGATACCGACCCGGGTGCTTTGCCGCCACGGTCGGTGATGGCGTTCTTTGCCTCGGACCGGCCGTAGTTCGCAAGCCCTCCCGAAACAACGATCGACTTTCCGGTAAGCGTGGCCTCGAGCGTCGACACAACCGGTGCAATTGGCCGCACTCCCCCATCGTGGAGCTTCTGCACGATTGCCCGGCCCGTCTCGGAGGCAAACCACTCCACGACACTCTCGGCGATCGTTGGGCCGATGCCATCGATCGCCGCGATTTGCTCGACCGATGCTGCAGCGAGCGCCTCGATGGAGCCGAACGCCTTGGCCAGGACCTTGCCGTTGCTCGAACCAACGTGGGGAATTGCGAGCGCGAAGATGACGTTTCCGAGCGGTCGGGTGCGGCTGCTCTCCAGCCCGGCGCGCAGGTTCTCGATCGACGTCTCGCCAAACCCTTCGAACTGTGCGAGCTCTTGTGGATCGAGCAAGAACACGTCGCCGACGTCGGTGATGAGTCCCGCCGAGACCAACAGGTCGATCGTGCGTTCGCCGAAATGCTCGATGTCCATGGCGCTGCGCTGGGCGAAGTGGTCGATGCGGCCCCGCACTTGGGCTGGACAATCTGCGAATGGACAACGATGGCGAGCTGCGCCCTCCGGGCGGACCAGGGGCCGATGGCACTCGGGGCAGTCGGTTGGAAATACCCACGCT
>CALBVK010000028.1 GCA_937969345.1 uncultured Acidimicrobiales bacterium | reverse complement strand
ACCGGAGCCTCGAACAGTTGGCGGAGAGGGTGGGATTTGAACCCACGTCGAGGCTATAAACCCCGAACTCCCTTAGCAGGGGAGCGCCTTCGACCTGACTCGGCCACCTCTCCAGGCATCACGATGATATCGCCTTGTTGGACGCGATCCGATCTTGAAGATCCTTTGCCGGTGCAGGTCGGCCAAAGTGGTATCCCTGAAGTCGGTCTGCACCCATCGAGCGCAGCAGGTTGGCCTGTTCCGCGGTCTCGACTCCCTCGGCCGTGACCTCGATATCGAGCAGATGGCCCGCGTCGATAATCAGCTGAATCATGGACTTGCCGGACAGTGTTTCGATCTCGGCCACGAAGGAGCCGTCGATCTTGAGCACATCGACGGTGAGTGATCGAAGGTTGGCGAGCGACATGTATCCCGTGCCGAAGTCATCGAGTGCAATCCGCACACCCATGGATCGCAGCAATGCAACGTCGTCCGCGGCGGTCGTGAGGTCATCGAGCAACGCTGTTTCAGTAACTTCGACGATGAGGCGACGAGGGTCGATGCCGTGGTCGCATATCGCTGCTCGAACGGAGCTCGGCAGTAACCCACTGCTGAGATGTCGAGCGGAGATATTGATCGCAAGGCTTCGATTCGCGAACATCTCATCCGTTTCCCAGCTCGACAGCAAGGTACATGCGGCATCGAGAACCCACCGGTCGAGGTCGATGATCAAGCCACTCCGCTCTGCGGTAGGAATGAACGCGTCGGGGTAGGTGAGTCCCTCCTCTGGTTTGTTCCATCGAACGAGGGCCTCGTAGGACTCTGGGTCACCGTCAGAGGCATTCACGACCGGCTGTATGTGCAGCTCGAATTCGTTGTTGGCTATGCCGACCTTGATGTCGGACTCGAGGAGAGAACGCTCGAGGATCATCGTGCGCAGGCTCTCGTCGCACACATCGATCACGCCGCGACCCCGTGACTTCGCCCGATAGACGGCGAGATCGGCGTCTCGAAGAAGTTCGTCTGCGGTCAGGTCACCGTTCGATAGGCCGATTCCGACGCTGATCTTGGGAGTGAAGGTCGTTCGGGCGAGCGCGATAGGTTCGTTGATCTTGGCCATGATGCGCTCGCTGAGCGCAATAGCTTCGTCGACATCGGCGACGTCTTCGGCGACGACGATGAACTCGTCACCGCCGAGGCGTCCGGCGAGGTCTCCCTCTCGGATCGCAGTGGTGAGTCGTTCCGCGATGGTCTGGAGCATCTCGTCACCTGCGTGGTGGCCGTGCGAGTCGTTAACCGATTTGAAGTGGTCGAGGTCCAAGAACAGCACAGCGGTTGTATTCCCTGACCGTCGACCTCGGGCGAGCGCTGCGCTGAGGTGTTTGAGAACCGCTGTCCGGTTTGCGAGTTTGGTGAGCCCATCATGTGCGGCGTCGTAGGCGAGCTGTTGTCGAAACTCTTCGCGGTCGGCCAAGGAGTCCGCCAGTCGGCGTACCGCTGCCTGCAATGACGCGCCGAGTTCGCCTGGGGTTTCGCGTTCGAGTATCGGGTCATCCAGGCGCTCTTCGGCGAGCGCCACCGCCTGGGCTTCGGTTGTGCGCAGTGATGACAGCGCTTGGTTAAGTGCCCTTGACCCGACCAAAATCTCCGCCGGCCCGCGTTCGGGCAACTTCACATCCAGGTCGCCTTCGCTGAGTCGTCTGGCCGCGTCGGCCATCGAACGGAGTGGGCGGCCAATGAGCCAGGCGAGACCAAAGGCCGTCAGCAACAGCAACAGCCCCGAACCGAGCAGGCCCCAGACCGTTTGACGACGCGAGTCGAACGCGTAGCCCACGGCGGTTGAGGACTCCAGGCGAAGGTCGACGAGCGCAGTGTTCGTCACGGTGTCCAATCCCGTGTTTACTTCGGCGGCGGCGTCGACGACTGCGGCGATTCGTGCCGCTAGGGTCACGGCCTCGATGACGTCGAGGTTCGAGAGGTCGATGTTGCTTACTTCGTCGGTCACAACGCCGTTCTTGACGGCGTCGTCGGCGGCCCACCGGAACTCGTTGATCAAGCTGGTGTACATCTGTGATCGAAGAATTCGGTCGAGCTCGGCGCGCAGCGGTCCGTCGGCGGGAGTGGCAGCGTCGAGCACGAGCAACTGCTCTTCGAAGTTGCGGACTCCGAACACGAAGTCTTGGACATCTTCCGATGTCGGTGGTGCAAACTCGGCAGCGATGATCTGGGCCCATCGGGTGTCGAGACCTACCGAGGCAACTCGGACGTCGGCGGCGGCCTCTGCGACTCTGGCGGCATTGGCGACGCCGACCTCGCCAGTTGCGGAGGCAAGCGAGTTAAGGATGAGGAGTTCCTCTTCGATCATGATTCCGACGTTTCCGAGAAGCCTGTCGTAGGCCTCGCCGGTATCGAGCAGGCCACTCGTTCCGTCTTCGGTGCTCAGACGAATGTCGGTGAGCTCGGTAACGAGTTGAGGTTCATCGAGCATGGCGAGCAGTCGATCAACCTCGGCCTGGTCATCAACGATCGAGTCGAGAAAGTTCAGATTCAGAACGGGTACCGCCGCTGCGGGCAACTCCGAAGCGAGATCGGACTCGCCGGACACAATGCTGATGGAGAGGTTCTCTTTGTTGATCGCCGGAGCGAGACGAAGCAACAAATCGAGGCGTTTCGCGGATATATCGACCTGGACTGCGCTCTCGACGCTTCGTGAGGAGTCCTGCCACTGCATGGCACTCACGACGAAGTACGGCAACAAAAGGAGCATGCCGAAGAGCGTCAAGGTAAACGCAATACTCGGAGTCCGACGGTTTGCTCGCACACCACGTCATCGGCGCAATTTTCGACGAACCTTATGGTCTGCGGCGCCGTAAGTCCTTTTGGATCATGAGTGCACCAAAATTGACACGAGGCAACGGGCCCAAAACGAACTGAGACCGCCCAAAGGCGGCCTCAGAAATTGGCGGGGCTAGCGGGACGATGTTCGAACACCTAGCGGTCGGTCACTGCGAGCGCTCTAGAGCCTCAAGCGCTCGTTTGCAGAGATAGTCGCTATCTGCCTTGAGTTGAGGCATCACCTGATCGAAGGGCCGCTCGTTCAAGGTCTCGACGATCTCCGGGATGGCGTCGCCGGCCTCGTTTGCTTGTCCGAGGAATCTCGCGAACCGAAGGGCTACCTCGATCGCGATCGCATCAGCGAGTCGATCTCTGCTGAGGTCGTGTCCCGTCACGGCCACGCCATCG
>CALBVK010000027.1 GCA_937969345.1 uncultured Acidimicrobiales bacterium | reverse complement strand
CGCGGTAGTCGCTCGAGCGGGTACGGACCGAGGTGAACCGGCCGAGACTTGTGTGAGAACAGTTTCATGACTTCCCCCTGCTCGAAGATAGTCCGATTCTAGTCATGGACTAGAACTGAGGACCGGCGAACGGAATCACCTGGGTCGAGCGGACCCACCGGCGCCAACGGCGGTACTCTCAGATTCATGGCCGGGCCGGATCAGCACTCCATGGTGGCACGCAACTGGCTCTGCGCGATCGCCTACGGAGCAACCTCGGCAGATGCCGATCGACTCAGCCGTGACACCGGGCAATCGATGCGTGATCTGTTCGATGCTGTAGATGCCCTCGAATCAAAGGATCCTCGACATGGGCAGGCCTCGGTGACCGTCGCGCTCGTTGCAGACGAAGTCGATCGACGCTTCAGGGAACTTCGGTCGCTGATCGAGCGCCTGACGATCGACGAGCAGCGCGCGGTGATTGGGCATCACGTTGGACTGCTGCCAATCGACTCACTCCCCACTGAACTCGAGCTCTCGCGGGCTGACCTGGAGTCAGGAGCCACCCGCTTGCTCAGCGGTTCGAGTTCTGCCTCGATCGAGGCGCTCATGGCACCCGTTTTCGAGGTGACCGCGCCGAACAGCACACCTGAGCGTCGAAACCCCGGTCGCCTTGTGCTGTCCGGGTTCGCCACGGTGTGTCTTGTTGCCGCGCTGTTGACGATTGGGCGCGCGGCCAAACCCCCGCTCGACTCGCAGGTGGTCGCACCCGAAACCACCACAGCACCCGAAACCACGACAGCACCGACGACAGAGGCACCGGAACCAGAGGAGGAGTCGCCCGCCTCGACGTCGGAACCGCCGACCCTGTTTGTTGAGCCAGATCGAGAGATCGAGGTGCTCGTTACCGAACGAGACACCTTGGTCCGTGTCGAGCCCTGGACGGGACGATTGATTTGGGAGTCTCGGCCATTCACCGACCTCGAGCTGGTCAGCGTCGACCCGAACACGGTGACCGCCATGTCACGCGGGAATCGACTGGTCATCAGCCTCACGGATGGGACCCTTCTTCCGCCATAGGGAACGGAGAGGCTCGTTGACAACCGTCACACCGTCGGAGTAAGTTATGTCAACAATCTTCCGAAACGTTTCGGAAGATTTCCACATCCGACCCACATTTGGGTCTCAACGGGAGGGGAATCCCAAATGAAGCTGAGCAGAAGCCAGCAACTACTCATGTCACTATTCGTGATCTTCGGCTTGATCGCCGCAGCCTGCGGAAGCGACACGGCTACCACGGACACGACGACCGACACCGCAGCTGCTGCCGACGACACGGCAGAAGATGATGCGATGGAAGACGAGACTCCAGAGCCAGAGCCAGAACCAGAACCAGAACCAGAGCCAGAGCCAGAACCAGAGGCAGCCACGGCCGCAGACGCACAGTTCGTCTCCGCTCAGTTCGCACCCGTCGAAGAAGCCGAGAAGATGCAAGCCATCCTCGATGCCGTTGGCGCAAGCTTCAACGGTGGCGAAGAAGGCCCAACCATCGACCAAATTCTCGCTGGCTCAGGCGAGATCGATGTCTTCGGAGCGCTCCACGGGGCATTCCCAAACCTCGCTCGCGAAGGGGCACTCACCAACATGGTCGACGTTCTCGACGACCTGAGCGCTGACCGCGACTTCGCACCAGCAATGGTGAACGCCGGTCTCCTCGGAACCGACGACTACCTCCACTACGTACCATGGGCTCAGGCGACCTACATCATGGCCGCGAACAACGACGCCCTTCCGTACCTCCCCGAAGGTGCAGACGTGCAGGCCATTTCGTGGGAAGAGCTCGCACAGTGGTGCCAGAACATCCTCGACGGTGAAGGCACCCAGAAGTGCGGCTTGCCACACGCTGGTCTGTTCCACCGCTTCCTCGAGGGCTACCTGTTCCCATCGTTCACCGGCGGCGTGAACTCCGAGTTCCGTTCCGCCGAAGCTGCATCGATGATGGAGTGGGCCCGCGATGTTCTGTGGCCAACCATGAACCCAGAGTCGGTCAACTACGAGTTCATGCAGGAGCCACTGCTCAGCGGTGACGTCTGGGTCGCCTTCGACCACACTGCTCGCCTTATCAACGCATTCGAAGAGCAGCCAGATCAGTTCATTGGCTTCCCAGCGCCTGCCGGACCTGCAGGCCGTGCATTCATGCCGGTTATTGTTGGCCTTGGCGTGCCTGCCGATGCTCCGAACCCGGAAGCGGCTGTAGAACTCATCGACTTCCTCACCCAGCCAGATACCCAGGGTGAAGTTCTCGCTCAGCTCGGCTTCTACCCGGTTGTCGGCGGCGTCGACTTCTCCGGCCTGCCGGTCGGTGTACAGATCGAGGCCGACACGGTTACCGCTCAAGCCAACGCACCGGACGCACTTCCTGCGCTCCTTCCGATCGGTCTTGGCGACCGTGGCGGAGAGATCAACGAGATCTTCCGCGGAGCATTCGACCGTATTGTCTTCGATGGTGAAGACATCGAAACGGTTCTCAACGAGCAGGGTGACCTGCTCCAGACCCTCTTCGACGAGACGGGCGCTCCATGCTGGGCACCCGATCCTCTCGGAGACGGTCCCTGCCAAGTAAACGCGGCAGGCTAAGTCCCTCCTGATGATCCCGGCGCAGCCGAACTCGGTGATCGAGTTTGGCAGCGCCGGGGTCACCGGTGGAGTCTTCACTCATGAGTGATCCAACGCCTCGCACACGGAAGCGACCGCTCACCCCGTATCTTCTCATCGCACCGACGCTCATCTTCTTGGCAGCGTTCTTTGCATACCCGATGTTCCAGGGTCTGATTCTCGCGGTGTACGACGATGAGGCCGTGTTGCCGATTCTCGATGAGGCATCCCTTGAGGCCTCGCGTGTGGGCGAATTGCCTCAAGGCGCAGCCGTGAACATTCTCGGCCAGCAAGGCAACACCATCGATGGTGAGCTCACCACCGATCTGTTGACCGAACAGTGGTTCCGACTTTCAGCGACCGACGTCGATGGGAGCGACGCCGAAGGTTGGGCACCCGAGAGCCGTGTCCGCGTTCGTGATGAGGCCGCTGACGGGTCCCCGATCGGTGGAACCATTCGGCCAAAGCTCGGGGAAAACGCTGACCCCCTAACTCCCCTCTTCGCCGAACCAAACGAGCGCGCTGAAGTTGTTGCTCAGCTCGAGCAACGCGCCGTCGTGACCATCGTCGACGAGACGTTGTTAGAGGTCTGGTTCAACGTCACCGCCGTCGACGACGACGGGACAGAAATCTCGGGCTGGGCTCCGTCCCGATTCATTCGCGCATTCGAAAGCGGCGAAGAAGGTCGCGTCGACCGCGGATCCGACGGAAAGTTCACATCTCGCTTCATCGAGAAGATGTTCAACGACCGCTTCTTCGGCCCGGCCTGGCAGACCACCATCTTGCTCATGGTCATCATCATTCCGCTGCAGTTCATTCTCGCAATGGCGATGGCCCTCGTTATCCACGCCCGACCTCGGGGAACGAGCGGTTTCCTCTACGTCTATTCGCTGCCGATGGGCATGTCGGATCTCGCCGTCGGCATCTTGTTCTTCTCGATCTTTACGAGCAACGGTTTGTTGAACTCCGTCCTCGACTTTCTCGGCCTCGTTGATGGCACCCCGATTTACCTCAGTGCCGACACGAGGTATTGGATCATCATCGCCATCGTGTTGGCCGAACTGTGGCGAGCCACATCTATTGTCATGGTCATTATCGTCTCGGGCCTCCAAGCAATCCCCGACGAAACCCTCGAAGCCGCCGAGCTCTTTGGGGCGAGCTATTGGCAACGGGTCCGCTACATCATCCTTCCGCTTCTGAAACCGAGCCTGCAGGTCGCGTTGATCCTGCGAACCATCCTGGCGTTCCAGGTGTTCGCCGTGGTGATCGCCCTCGGTGGCGGCGAGATTGTCACCGTCCTGTCGAACGAGACGTACCGCCAATACTTCGAGCTACGTGACAACAATGTGGCCTCTGCCTACGCGGTGTTTATTCTTGTGCTTTCGCTCACCAGCTCGTTCTTCTACCTACGTACCGTGCGTACAAACGATGCGGCGGCTCAACGATGACCACTCACGCTCAGACCTCCGACGAGACAGCGGACGCACCGCTGCAAGAACGGCGCGCCCGACCGACGTGGGGGCGCGTTGCGACCTACATCGCCGGTGTGTCGATCGGTGTCTGGATTCTCTTTCCGATCTGGTTCATCTTTTCGATGGCGTTCACGACGCGCGAGGAAGTGCGCTCATTCCCGAAGTCGGTCTTCCCGTTCACGCCGTTCTCGACGGACACGATGGAGTTCTTCCTGAGCGTCGATGGCGTGACGAGCGGTCTCGTCAACAGCCTTATCGTCGCCGTGTTGACCGTCGTCATGTCGACGGCGCTCGCCGCCCCCGCTGGCTACGCCATCTCGCGCTATCTCTTCCCCGGACGAGACCTGTTCCGCCTTGGGATTCTTGGCGTGCGAGCGTTCCCGGTTGTCGTATTGTCGATTCCGCTAGCGGTTCTGTTCATCCGGGCGAACCTGTTCGACAACATCATCAGCGTTGCCTTGATGCACACGATCCTGACGTTGCCGACGACCATCTTGGTGATCGCGTCGGTCTTTGCGAGCGTTCCCTACGAACTCGAAGAGGCCGGTCAAGTGTTTGGGGCATCACCATGGCAGTCGTTTCGCCACATCGTCCTACCCCTCGTCGTTCCGGGAATCGCCGCATCGTCGGTGCTGACATTCGTCTTATCGTGGAACGAGGTCTTCGCCGCCAGCGTGCTCACGCTCGAGAACAGAACGCTTCCTGCGCTCCTGCTCAACCAGCTCAGCCAGTCCGGCCCGGCCTACCAATTCGCCGGTGGATTCTTCTTGATGATCCCATCGTTGATCTTCATGTTCGTCATTCGCAAGTACCTCTTCAACATGTGGGGTCAGGTATCAAAGTGAGCGTTGCCCATGGCTGAAATCCGAATCGATAACGTCAGCAAGGTCTTTGGTGACCATGTTGCGGTCAACCGAGCGAACTTGGTCGTCGAGGACCAGGAGTTCCTCGTACTTCTCGGTCCAAGCGGCTGTGGCAAGACGACACTGCTTCGCGCCATCGCGGGTCTTGGCATGGCCGACTCGGGACGCATCAGCATCGATGGCCGTGACGTCACCTACTTGCGCCCGGGTGAACGAAACCTCTCGATGGTGTTCCAGAGCTACGCAATTTTCCCGCACATGACGGTGCGAGACAACATTGGCTTTGGACTCAAGATGGCCGGCGAGGACATGAAGGAAATCGGCAAGCGGGTAGACGAAGCCGCTGAGCTGCTACACATCGAGGAGCTACTCGAGCGGCGGCCGAGCGACATGAGCGGCGGTCAACGTCAACGCGTTGCCGTTGCGCGAGCTCTTGCCATGAAGGCCGAAGTCCTGCTGATGGACGAACCGCTCTCGAACCTCGACGCACTGCTTCGCCTCGAGATGCGCGCCGAACTCAAGCGACTTCTCCAAGACGTCAAGGCCACAACGATTTACGTCACCCACGACCAGATCGAGGCGCTCTCCATGGGCGACCGGATCGCAGTAATGAAGAACGGCGTGATCCAGCAGGTCGATGCCCCGTCGACGGTGTACGCCGAGCCCTCCAATCGGTTCGTCGGTAGCTTCATTGGCAACCCACCAATGAACTTTCTCGAAGGTGTGGTTGCGGTAAGCGGCGATGACGTCAACGTCAACGTTGGCGCAAACACGATCACTCCCGATCCATCGATCGCTCGTGCGGTTGCGGCCTTTGACGGCAAACCCATCACACTCGGGATTCGGGCAGAGAACATGCACGCACTCGACGGACCCGCAGCGGACGCAGTGGAGGTCACGGTGAGTGTCGTGGAACCTCTCGGATCTCAAAACCTGCTCACCGTCGATGTTGGCGGAGATCGAATGAAGGTCGCGACACACCCAACGTTCGAGGTCGCACCCGACGACAAACTCTGGGTACAGATGCCGACGGAACAGATCCGCTGGATCGACCCCGACACCGAACTGGTGCTCTCGCCTGCTCATGACGTCGAAAGCGTGCGATGAGTCGAGTCACGCTCAAGGACGTTGCGCGCGAGGCGGGCCTATCGGTCACGCAGGTATCTCGCGCACTAAACGACCACGATGACGTCGCCGAATCCACCAAGGAACACGCTCGACGCGTCGCTGCCAAGCTCAACTATTTGCCCAACCTCAGTGCCCGACGGCTGCAGGATCCTGGGGTTCGCACCGGCACTATTGGTCTCGTCTTGCCGAGCGAAACGCTTCGCTTTTCCGATCCGTTCTTTGGGGACCTGCTGTCGTCGATGGTCGCCGAGGCAGGCAGACACGGCTTGCAGCTCCAATTGTCCACACCTCCGATCGAAACGGACCTGGTCGCCCCGTATGACACGGCCATTCGCCAATCACGAGTAGATGGCTTTGTTCTCGTGCGAACGCTGGTGGATGACCCTCGCATTGGCTTCCTCGTCGAGCGAGACTTTCCGTTCGTGAGCTTTGGCCGACCGACGGCGAAGCAGAATTTTGCGTCGGTCGAAACCGCTCCAGACTCCTTCGACGAGGCGATTAGTCACCTCGTCGAGCTCGGTCATCGCCGAATCGCGTGTCTCGCCGAGCCTCCTCAATTTGCTATTGCGGATCGACGTTTGGCTTCATTTCGTGCCGCGATCAGCCGTTGGGATTCCATGACCGACCTTGACGAGCCAACCGTCGTCGTCGCGGGGTTCCATGAGGACGATGGTGTCGTGGCGACGACGAAGCTGATGACCGGCCCAGACCGCCCAACGGCCATTGTTGCCCTGAACGACTTGTTGGCGCTCGGTGCGCTGCGTGCAGCCGAGCAACTCTCCATTTCGGTCCCAGATGACCTCAGCGTCATGGGTTTCGACGACATCTCCGCCGCCCGTCTCGTCACGCCAGCGCTCACGACCATTCGCCAGTCCGCGACAACGGTCGGTGCCACTTTGATCGAGGAATTGGTGCCGTTGCTCGAGTCGGGTTCGCCCGGCGGTAGCGAACGCTTTATCGAATCATCCCTAGTTATCCGCCAGACCACTGGCCTCCCGAGAATCTGAATCCCATGCCAATCGCTCACGTCATTAACCACACCCACTGGGACCGAGAATGGTTTCTCACCCACGAGTACACGACGGCGTGGATACCTGCGCTGATCGACTCGATTAGCGATCTCGCGTCGATCAATCCGGACTATGAATTCCTGTTCGATGGTCAGGCGCTCGTCATTGAAGATCTGCTCCTCACGCGACCCGAATACCGGGACAAGGTGCATGAGCTGATCAGCAAGGGAAATCTCACGATCGGCCCCGTGTACAGCCAACCTGATTGGCGGATGGTCTCGGGCGAGCTTCACGCTCGCAACCTTCAGTACGGCGTCGGTGACGCTGAAGCTCTCGGTGGCACGGCCGACGTTGCGTGGCTTGTCGACACGTTCGGCCACATCTCGCAAGCACCGCAGATCCTGGCGCTCGCTGGTGTCGACAGCGGGTATGTCTGGAGAGGCATGCCACAGATGACTCCGGTTTTCCGGTGGGAGGGCGCCGATGGCACACAACTCGTCACGGTTGACCTGTTCGGTGGCTACCGGAACTTGTACGGAATTACGAAGACCGAAGACATTGCCGTCGATCGCCTCGTCGCGGAGGTCGACAAGCTTGAGAGCTCCTATGGGGAGTTACCCATCCCCCTTTTCGATGGCTACGACCTCGATACCGCGCCTGAGGATCCAGTCCGCTACTACGCCGACGTAGACGTTCCCGATCGCATTGAGGTCGTTGCCTCATCGCCGCGCGAATACATCGATGCAGTAATGCCGTTTCTCGATGGCGCCCCGACAATTACCGGTGAACTTCTGTCGGGCAAGTACGGTTCGACCTTCCCAGGGTCACTTTCTGCACGTACGTACCTGAAGGTGCTCCATCACGATGCCGAGGTGGCAATGCATCGGATCGTCGAGCCGCTCGCCACGCTCGCGACGACGGTCGGTCGACCCTACGACGGCGAGACCTACGAGCGGCTCTCGAGGGAGCTGCTCCAGAACGGTGTCCATGACTGCCTTTGTGGTGTGAGCATCGATCAGGTCCACGAGCGCATGGAACGTAGCTACCGTCGAATTTTGGCGTTCGCAGACGAGCGTCAAGGCGAGCTCGTTACCTCGTTGCTGCAGGGGTTCGAGTCGGGAACCTATGCCGTATCCACGGCGGCACTTCCAACCTCGGGTGTGCAACGTGCCGATGGAAAGGCGTTCCGCTTTGCCACGAACGGAGTAGGCATTTCGCAAATCGCGACCGTCGCCGATGTCGAGGAACGTGGCGAGACCACCGACGAGTTCGCGTTCAGTAACGAGCATTTCAGCGTCGCCGTCGACCGTGGGGGCTTGTCGGTGAACGGCACGGACGCCTTGGTCCGACTACTCGTGCGCGCCGACGCTGGAGACACCTATTCGAGCGAGCCAGGTGATGTGCTCGGCGAACTCACCGTCGACGGACCGATTGAGCTGGTCGACGTGAGCGCCCTCGACCAGACGGTCCGGTTGCCGATGTCGTTCACGGATGGAAACGTGTCGGTTCGAGCAACCGTCGACGCACGCTTCGACGACGGACCGCTCATCGACTTCACGATGACGATCGACTCGGACGGAACCGGGTTCCGTGTCGACGCAGAATTCGCGACCGGTATTTCTGCATCGACCGCCATGGTGTCTATGCCGTTCGATGTTGTCGAACGAGACCACGATGACGTCGATCTGTTCGGCCACGACGTGGACCCAGCGATGGCCGCCATCTTGATGGGTCAGCGTGAGACGGGTCGAGTCACCGAATTTCCGTTCCACGACTTCGTTGCGCTGACGAACGATGGACGGACCGCTGCGGTGCTGGCAAAGGGCATTCGCAGCTACCAGTCGACCGCTGATGGACAGATCACGGTGACACTTCGCCGGGCCGCAGAGTGGCTCGCGCTTACCGACTTGCAGCTTCGTAGTGGCGACGCTGGCCCGATGATGTACGTCCCGGGCGCTCGGTCAGAACGCGAAGTCACCCACCGAATCGGTGTTGCATTCCTTCGTGCATCGGTGGACTCGAACACCTTCGTGGCCCTCAACGAGTCCTTCCACAACCCTCCAGTTATCGCCACTGTCGATGCGACTTCAGGCGATGCACAGTCGTGGGATGTGTTCTCGGCGCCGTTGCCGCTAACGGGACTTTTGATGGACGACAATGGCGTTGCTCATGCCCGCTTGTTCAACCCGTCGCCGACTCCGGTAACGCTCGAACGCTCGTTGGAGCGTCGCTCGCTGAAGGGTGCTGACCTCGGCGAGTCTGCAGAGGTTCGCGGCAAGGAGATCATCACGACACCCGTGCAGCTACCGGCGCATCCCGGAAGCTCAGCACCCGCGGCATCTGTTGCCGTGCACACCTCGATCATCAATCGGGGCGGTGAGAGTCGGTCGCAGCCGTCGCCGACCGAGCTCGATCAGTTGGACGCTCGCATCGATCAGCTCTCGGGCGATCTCGCGGTCGTCGTCGAAGAACTCGACAACGTCGATGGGAAAGAAAAGTACATACTCACGCATCGTCAATACGTGGTTGAGCGAGAGTTGCTCGAACTTCGATTGTCTCGCGAGCTGAACGAACGCCTCTTGCACAGCACATCGGAAGTGAGCATTCCTGACGACGCCGATCCGGTGATCTCCGAACTTGGTGTCGCACTCAACGATCTCCGGGTGAAGCGTCGCATCTACGACTACGTCGTGCAGGCGTTGGCCGGTTCTTGATCAGTCCACCTGCTCGGGTTCGCGTTCGAGCGCTCGCCGAGCGGGTGCTCAACGAAAACTGGACCGGCCGCACCACGAAGCCATCGGCGCACCTGTATCCCCATCAGTGGAGTTGGGACTCGGCGTTTATCGCAATCGGCAACGCAGCGAGAGGTAACGTCGCTGACGCGCTCACCGAACTGCGCAGCTTGTTCGAGGCCCAGTGGAGCACGGGCATGGTTCCGCACATGGTGTTCGATCAAGCAGCGACCGGCTACTACCCGTCCGCTGAATTGTGGGGAACGCGAGGTATTTCGGCGATGCCCGCTGCGGTTCTCACCTCGGGGATGTGTCAGCCGGCCGTGCACGCCAGCGCCGTGTGGCAGATCGGTCAACACCTCGAGTCCCGCGATCGCTACGACCTCTTCGCCGAGTTTTTTGAACCGCTTTGTGCGTGGCACGACTACTTGCATTCAACGCGTGCCGTTGGCTCGCCGCTGCTCGAAATCTGGCATCCGTGGGAATCGGGAATGGACAACAGCCCGTTGTGGGACACGGTGTTTAGCCGCTTGCATCCCAACGACGAGGACATCCCCGAATACCGGCGGGTCGACACCGATCACGCCGATGCGTCGGAGCGCCCGACGGCTGAGCAGTACGACCGCTATGTCTACCTGCTCGAATTGCTTCGCCGCAAGGACTATCAGCCAAGCGACCCAACGAAGCTTCCCTTTCGAGTCTGTGATGTGCTCGTCAATTCGATCGCCGCGTCCGCCGACGCCGACCTCGCTCGAATCGCCGAGGTCCTTGGCCTCCCCACTCAAGACCTGACGGGACGAAGCCAGGCGCTGACCGAGGCTGTCGTGACCGAGATGTGGAGCGACGAGCTGGGCCAGTTCGTCGACCTCGATCGAACGACCGCGACACCAATAGCCGTGGCGGTCGCTGGCGGTCTCGCGCCGTTGTTGCTTTCCCTTCCGGCAAACCGCGAGCACCATCTTGTGTCGACGCTCGCCTACCAATACCTGGTCACTCCCGCTGGCTATAGCAATCCCGTGATTCCCGTCGTTCCTACCAGTGCGTCGTACTTCGACGCGGACCGGTACTGGCGCGGGCCGGTCTGGGTCAACGTCACGTGGCTTCTCATTCGAGCCCTTGAACGCTGCGGTCAGAGCGAACTCGCCCGGCGACTCACCGACGGTGTTCTCGAGCTGATCGATACCTCGGGCAGCAGCGAGTATTTCAACCCGCTTACCGGGGAGCCGCGTGGGGCGTCGGGGTTCTCTTGGACCGCCGCACTGGCGCTCGACCTAACGTCGAATGCTCCCGGGTCTTCCGTTATCGATCGCGGTTGATGTCTTGTTCTAGTCCTCGACTAGAATTGGCGTCTGACGCCTGGAGACTTCATGACTCACGATACGAACCTGCACATCGGCGGCCAATGGCGGCCTGCCTCTGACGGAGCCACCTACTCGGCCATCAACCCGGCTCGCCCGACCGAGGTTCTGGGCCAGGTTGCGGCGGGCACGAGCGACGACGTCGACGCTGCATATGCCGCGGCTCGCGCTGCTGCGCCGGCCTGGGCGGCCTTGAGCTACCACGAGCGAGCTGCCCACTTCGACAAGGTCATCGAGGTTCTCACCGCCGACCAAGCCCACGTCGACGAGCGCATCGCGCTGCTCACGGCCGAGAACGGCAAAGTCCTTCGCGAGGCAACCATGGAGATCAGCCGCCTCGGCGATCGCTTCACCCAGGTCGCTGGTTACGCCGACCGACTCGCTGCCGATGAAGAGCTCGCCGGCCCGCCCTTCGACACGATCGTGACCCGCGAGCCGTACGGCGTCGCGCTACTCATCACGCCATGGAACTGGCCGCTCGCCATTCTCGGAAGCAAGCTTCCCCATGCGCTGATGGCCGGGAACACCGTGGTCATCAAGCCGTCGGAGTACGCAGCACTGTCGACCGCACTCACGATCAAGCTCATTGCCGAGGCGCTGCCGCCGGGTGTTGTGAACATGGTGACCGGCGACGGTGTCGTCATTGGCGACTCGCTCACGACCCACCCCGAGGTCGACAAGATCTCCTACACCGGCAGCGGTCCGGTCGGCCAGCACATCATGCGCATGGCTAGCAATCGCCTGACTCCGGTAACGCTCGAGCTCGGAGGCAATGACGCTGGCGTCATGTTGGCCGACGCCGCAATCGCGCCCGAGACGTTCATGAAGTTGCACATGAGCGGCTTCATCACCAGCGGTCAGGTGTGCATGGCGATGAAGCGGTTGT
>CALBVK010000026.1 GCA_937969345.1 uncultured Acidimicrobiales bacterium | reverse complement strand
CAAGGCCTACCCGTCGAACATCACACAGCTCGGATTTATGGCTGCGCTCGATCACGGATCGCCGTTCCCGCCGTGGCTCGCGGCACTCGGCAGTTCGGCGTATTGGGCGATCGGCAACTTCCAAACCCACCGTCCGCAATTCCTCGGACCAGAAGAGATCAAAGAACAAGAGCCGGTCGTCGACATCGGGCCGGTACGCGGCGGCATCGAGTATTACGACGCATACCTTCGCGACAACGACAGCCGGTTTGTGTGGAACTTTGTTCGCCAGTCGATCGAGGCTGGTGCGACGGCTGCAAACTACGTGGAATTGGTCGATGCAACCCAGCACGGGGCCAACTGGGACGTCGCTCTCCAAGACCTCGAGACCGGCGCCGAATTCTCCCTCACGGCGAAGGCGATCATCAATGCAGCCGGCCCATTCGTGGACGGACTGAACACCAAGTGGCAGAACGAGACACAACATCGCATTGCCTACTCCAAGGGCATTCACTTGGTCGTTCCGCAGCTGACCGAGAACGAACGTGTTCTTGCGTTCTTCGACGACACCCAGCGGTTGTTCTATGTGATTCCGATGGGTCGTCGTTCGGTGATTGGAACCACCGACACCCGCGTCGACTCACCGTTCACCGAGGTCGACGACGAGGATCGCGAGTTCCTCCTCGAGCAGATCAACGCTCGTCTCGATCTCGAGACGCCGCTGACCAAGGACGACATCATTGCCGAGCGCTGCGGTGTCCGTCCGCTCGTCGTGCCGAACGATGGTGACAACCGAGATCACATCGATTGGACGAAGCTGTCCCGTAAGCACGAGATCGACCTCGACATCGAACGCCGTATCGTCACCATCTTCGGTGGCAAGATCACCGACTGTCTCAACGTCGGCGAAGAGGTCGCCGCCGAGATCGAGAAGCTTGGCTTCGTGCTCGAACCCGACCAAGAGGACTGGTTCGGCGAACCCTCCGATGAGGTGCGTGACGACTTCATGCGTCAGGCCAAGCGGATGAAGCTCGACGATCTGCGCCACAAGAAGGGTGTCGAACCCCTGAGCGAGCGTTTGTGGCGACGCTACGGGCGCCGTGCTTTTGCGATGCTCGACGAGATCCGTGAGAACCCTGCGATGGGTGAGGACATCTTGAAGTCCGCCGACTATCTCCGTGTCGAGCTCCATCACGCCGCGCGCTACGAAATGATCACCCACCTCGAAGACTTCATGCTTCGACGCTCAAAGATCGATCTCGTTGTCCGCAACGAGCGAATTCGCGAAGGCGATGGTCTCGCTGAAGTCGCGCAGATTCTGTTTGGCGATGGTGCCCAAGACAAACTTGGCGACTACCTCGCCAAAAAGGACGCCGCGGCGGTCTAAGTGTCGGTCGCTGGCTAGCTGGCGTTCTCGAGAATAGGCATGATCATCGTGGCCCTCACGCCGTCGTCGGCGCTTCGAATGACGACGGCTTCGTCATTGCTACGGGTTTCAATCACAACTTCGCCTTCGTCGACAGAGTCGACCGCGTCCAACATGTAGTCCCGGTTGATGCGGAACCTACAGCGTTCGCCCGTGATGATCGCCGGAAGACTATGCGAGCCGGCCTGCGCAGGACGGTGCGAGGTGCCGGTATCGACGAGCAGCAGTTCGTGTCCCGTCGTCGAGACGTCAACGCCCGTTCCTTGGCAGTGTTCGAGAGCGGAACGCAGAGCTGCCTGATTGGTCACAATCGATGACGAGACGGTGCTGGGCGGTGAAAGTACCGGTTCGTAGTCGGGAAAGGTCACGGCTACCTCGACCGCGTCGCAGCGCGACTCGCCATGGAGCATCGTGATGGTCGATCCGTCGTGTTCGAGATCGATCAGACCGTCGGCAGCGAGTAGTTCGTCGCGCCACGCCGCAGCGGTGTCCGCCGCGATATGGCAGACGAACGGAGCGCCCAACGCCTGGGGGACGAGGTCCCGAACGGCGAGTCGATGGCTGTCGGTTGCTGCGAGACGCAACGAGGCATCTCGAACCTCGATGCGCACGACCATGAAGTCGGGCCTCGCCGGGTCGGTTCCTGCAGTTGTCAGTACATGACTGAGCGCGGTGCGGAGTGCTTTCGCCGTGACCGATACCGACGTGCCGCCGGCTCGCTCATGTGCTCGATCGAAGATGGTCGCATGATCTCGAATCCTGGCGAGGTCTTCCTCGAGTTCATCGAGATGATGTTGGATGAGAACATGGCGCTCGGCCGGGTCAGCCTTGAGCATCGCGGCGATTTGGTCGAGCGACATCTTCATGAGGCGACAGCTGCAGACAAGCTGACCTGCGGCCACTTGCGTCGGGTGGAACTTTCGGTACCCGGTCGACCGGTCGATCTCGGCTGGCTGTAAAAGCCCTCGATCACAGTAGAAGCGGGTGGCGCTGATCGAAAGGCCTGTGAGAGATGAGAATGCGCCGATGCTCAGGAGGTCCTGCGGGGTGTCGTGTTGAGTCATGTTGGACACTCTGCAGCCTCAACCGTGTTGAGAGTCAAGGGCTTGGTTGTTGCGCCACGAGAGTCCGTGAACCCGGCAGTGCACGCCATGTGGCCTTACAGGTTGGCGATGCCAGCGATCGCAAGACCGACAGGTAATGCAATCGCGGCGAGAACACCGAGGACGAGCGCGACCACGATAAAGACGATCGAGTCGTCGCGCGGTGGCTCACCGCAACGACCGATCGTTTCATAGAGCGCTTGGATGGGACGTTCGGTGGTGAGCCGAATTCGGTGCCGCGCGGTTGCGGCACCTCGTACGACAATCCACGATGCTGACGCGGCGACGAGTGACACGAGGACCGCAGCTAGCGCCTGCCAATACCAGGTGTTGAGTCCGGCGATAAGTACTTGGAGTGACCCGAGCAACCACGACAACACCGCTCCACCGAAGATGAACGTGGGCACGCCGAGTGGGTTCGTATTGAACGTCGGCACCAGTCGCTCGGCTTCGATGCGGGCCCGGCGAAGCTTGTTTCGGAAGCCGTTGTCGAGGTCTGTGTTTGCTTCGCGGCGAACATACAACCAATGGATGTGCTGAACCTGGCGCTTCAGATGCTGGCGCACAATGAAGCGAGTAACGAGCTGCACCAAGAACCCGGCCACATGGTTTAGCGGGCCGATGGGCGCTTTGGTCTTGACGCCTCGGGCGCCGTTGCGGTCGAGAACTTCGAGTGACCGAACAACAAGCATGTGAGCGTTGTCGAACCGTTCCGGGTGGCCCAACGGCCAGGTCGAGCTGAGCTCGAGGATGATGTCGGCGTCGACATCGGAGGTCGCACCGAGTTCGGTGAGGACCTCGCCCTTCGCGGTTTCGTCGGACTTGCGCACGAGCTGAAACGCACTGAAGCGTTCTTCGATCTCGTCGAGTACGAGGTTTGGTTCGTCCATATTCGAACCGTAATGCGAAGTGGCGTACGCGAAGGAAGTTGGAACTTTTACGAACCTTTTCAACGTCATAGGAGTGAATAGGGAAGACGTGCCTCAGGCGCGGTCGGATAAAGGAATACTCTTGGCCACTATGGCGACCTCTACATTTGCTGCTCGATGTGTAGCGGTACTCACCCTCGTTGTGTTGTTCGGGGTGTCATTGCCGAGCGAGGCGCAGGCACAAGACGATGTGCGCGTGGCCGTCGTCGACGTCGACGTGCTTCGTTCGACGAGCGGAGCGAGCGTCGTTCCGATGCGAGTCACGGTGCTTTCCCAGAGGGCGATCGAGGCCGTACTCGAGATCCGGATTTCGGGATCGAATCTGCGGTGGGAGCTACCTATTGCACTGGCCGCGAATAGCGAGCTCGAGCAGCTGATCACGGTGCCGTCATCGCCGGGAAGTTCTTGGACGGCGACCGCGACCTTGTTCGCCGACGGCGAAGAGATTGCCGAGGACGTACAGAATTCTGGCGGTGCCAACGCAAACGCGGTGGGTGTTCTCGGAATCGCAGCGCCGGGCGATGAGGCGCAATTGACCCCCGACACCGGAATCGCTTCGCTGATCGAACTCAACGACCTTCGGATTATCTCCGGGCTCGACACCGTCGTGGCTTCGCCGGCGGGAATTCAGGCCCTAACGGCTGAGGAACAAGCCGAATTGCTGACGTGGGTGTCGTCGGGGCGTCAGCTTCTGGTCGCCGATAGCGCAGGAAGTATCGATTCGCTTTTGCCCGAGTCCTGGCGCGTGAACCAGTCGATCGTTCCCGCTGGCACCGGGTTGATCCGGTACGTGAGTGCGACCGACTGGTCGAGTGAGATCACACCGGGCGTGACCTCTGCTGCGAGCGCGCAGACCCTCACGGGCGGGTTCGATTCGAGCGCGCAAGAACTGTTGAGCGATGGCGGCTTTCGTGTTCCGAGCCTGCGGATTCTGGCACTTCTGCTCGTCGTCTACCTGCTGCTCGCGGGTCCGATCACGTTCGCTGTCCTCACATCGAAGAAGAAGCAGACGCTTGCGTGGGCGGTCATTCCTGCGTTGGCGGTTCTGTTTACCGGCGGTGTGTTCGTTGCGGGCCGCATGCTGAACAGCGGGCGCAGCGACGCGCATGCCACGGTCGTTGCACTAAGCCCGGTCGGCGCAACCGCAACCGACACCGTTCTCATCTCACGCAGTGGCAGTCGTTCGGTGACCTTGCCTCAAGGCTGGACCGTTGCTGGTACCGGCACGTCGAATCGGTTCGGCAACGATGGTGCCTCCACCCCGATCACGATTCGGCCTTCACGGACATCGACCGACGTCCGCTTCGATATCGAAACGGGCAGCGGTGGCCTGGCCGTGCTGCGAGGGTTCACAACCGACATTGCCGCCGATGCACTGTCGTTGTCGGATCTCGAAATAGCCGCGGGTGAGCTCACCGGCTCCATCCGGAACAACACGGGCGAAGACCTCGACCATGTGACGGTCATGGTCGGTAACCGCGATGTACAACTCGGTACCGTCAACGATGGGGCGACGGAGACATTCGTTCTCAGCATCGATGGGAACCCACCAGGTCAGTTCGCTCCCGAGCTTCGCGATTGGGATGTCGACCCCCGGTTGTTCAACAACTTTGGCTTCAACAATGAGCTCTCGGCGGAGACGACCGACGGCGCGGCGAACGGCACGTCCTGGCTGGACTGGCGAGGGTCGAGCTTCGGCGCTGCCGTACCCGAGGGATTGATCACCGCCGTTGGCTGGTCGCGCGATCTGAATGCGTCGATCATCGGTGGTCGCGGACGAACCGCAATCGTGCAGCACGATCTTCTACCGACGTCGTCCGATCCGCTCGCCCCAGCACAAGTTCGTGCCATACGGATGGAAATTCCCGCTGGTGATCCGTTCGATGGTGGGTTCCAGGAGGGCTTTGGTGGCGGCCGTTCGACCATGGTCACCCAGTTCATCCGTCCCGCGAACGGCGACGCCAGCGCGCTCGCGATCGACCTTCGTCGCAACATCAGCGAGATGGCCGTCTGGATCGACGGCGAGTGGCGTGCCTTCAAGATCGACAACGGCTCGGGCCCGTCGGTGCGAATCCCCGAGGACGCCTGGCAGGGGGACACGCTGACGATTCAGTACGGACTTAGCGAGTTCTTTGGCGACCCAAATCAGCTCACGACCCGGCTGACCGTCGTTGGGAACAACACCGAAGACCTAGAGCTGCTCGCCGCTGGCGAGACCAGCAGCAGGCAGGCGAACTTCGATGACGACTTCGAACAATTCGGGAACCTGATCGAAGGGGTTCGCACCGTGGTTGAGATACCACCGGACGCGGGCGAGCTCTTCGAGTTCTCGATGGAAGGTGAGCTCGCAGCGAGCTACGACGCCTACGTGGTCGACCTGACCGAAGGCGACGCCATGACCGTACGAATGAACGCGTCCAATGAATTTCTTGGAGGATCACAACTCGATCCGTTTCTCCGCCTGCTCAATGGCGACGGCGAAGAGATCATGTCGAACGATGACTCCGATGGGCTCAATAGCCGAATCGACTTCGTTGCTCCGGTGGATGGTCAGTACACGATCGAGACCCGTCCCCTCAGCAACAACGGCGGGGGTCAGTACGTGGTCGAGATCGACGTTCAACGTGTAGGAGGTGACTCATGAGCGACGAACTGGAATGGCCAGAACAGTCGTCAAACCCGGAGTCAACCCCGGCATCACCGCCACCACCTCCACCTCCACCTCCGCCGCCCGGGGCGCAGCCGAACCAGCCTCCCGTCGCACAGCCGGTGTTTACCGCGGTCGGTCAGAACGCTCCGCCTCCACCTTCACTCGGTGTTGCGATGGACTCGACCCTCGTGCTCCCCAACCGTCCGAGCATCGAGGTAGCCGATGCCATCGTCCGAACGACCGGGCTAACAAAGATGTACGGTCCACTCGCAGCGGTCGCCGACGTGTCGCTCGCCGTTCCCCGTGGATCGATCTACGGGCTCATTGGACCGAACGGCGCGGGCAAGACGACCCTCATGACGATGGTTGCGTCGCTGCTTCGCCCGACCGCAGGCTCGGTTAGCGTCGATGGCCACGACCCGGCCACGAATAGCGCCGGCGTTCGCCGCGTCACCGGTTACATGCCCGACGGCCTCGGTGTCTACGAAGGTCTCGATGTAGGCGGGTACTTAGAGTTCTTTGCTTCGGCATATGAGATTCCGCGCAACGAATGGCCCGAACTGATCGATGGTCTGCTCGAGCTCGTCGACCTCGAGGTTAAGCGAGACGCGGCGGTCAACTCGCTCAGCCGAGGCATGAAGCAGCGGTTGTCGTTGGCGCGTGCCTTGGTGCACGACCCGAAGCTGTTGATCCTCGATGAGCCAGCGTCTGGCCTCGACCCTCGCGCCCGGATCGAACTGCGTGAGCTTCTGTGGGCGTTGCAGTCGATGGGCAAGACGATCATCGTGAGTTCGCACATCCTTTCCGAACTTCAAGAGATCTGTACACATGTTGGAATCATGGAGGCGGGCCGCATGCTCGCCGAGGGTTCCCCAGATGGCATCACCCAGCAGATGGGCGCCATGCGAAAGCTGCGTGTGCGGTTTGATGATGGCGTTGAGGAAACGTTCGAGGTCGTCGACAAAGCAGGACAGATCGAACTGCTAAAGCGCCTCGTCAACGAGGAAGGCCGCGAAGTACTGGAGTTCCGGGAGATGAGCGCCGGACTCGAAGACGTGTTTATGAACGTGACGAAAGGGATCGTCCAATGAGCGAGATCACTCCCGACCCGATCGCTGTACCCGACATCGAACCAGCGTCGACCGTTCCCGATACGTCCGGCAGGTCAGGTGTGAGCGCTGGCGTGTCGATTCGAAACAACCCGGTTCTACGACGGGAACTGATCGAGCGAGTGCAGGGGGCGAAAGTCGTCGTCTTCCTAACGCTCTGGTTGGCGCTCTTGACCATCATCTTGGTACTCACCTATCAGGCGAGCGTTGCGATTAACCAGGGGGTGCAGATCGATGTGACCTCCCTCGGCCGCGTGGGCCGACAGCTCTTTGAGTGGGTGCTGTTTGGAATGTTGGTTCTGATCTTGTTCCTGGTCCCAGGTTTGACGGCCGGTGCGATCACGGGCGAGCGAGAACGACAGACCCTTGTTCCGCTGCAGATGACGATGATGCGGCCTCGAGACATCATCATCGGCAAGTTGTCGGCCGCACTCTCATTCTTGATGTTGCTCGTGATCGCTGCGCTTCCGCTCCTCGGGGTCAGCTATCTGGTCGGTGGTCTGAGCATCCTCGACATCGTGCGTGGAATCAGCATGTTGCTGTTCACCGGCTTGGTCCTCGGTGCGGTGTGTGTCTTGATCTCGTCTCGACTACGACGGACGACAGCGGCGACCGTTTTGGGTTATGGCGTGTCGTTCGTGTTCGCCTTTGGGAGCTTCTTCATGATGATCGCCTGGGCGATCACGTTTAGCGTGAATGGTGGAGATGGCGAACCGCCGGCGGAGCTGCTCGCGCTGAATCCGTTCGCTGGCGTCGGCGACGTGCTTCCCCGTCAAGAGAATTTCTTCACCGGCGATACCTTCAGCCCCTTTGGTGGCATGCGTTCGCTGATCGACGAGCTCGGTAACAACAATGCTCGGTTCGATAACAATGGCAACCGAATCAACGGCGATCGCGGCCCGTACGTGTGGGTGTACTACTTGGTTCTCGGTGTGGTGCTGACGGTCGTGTCGATCCGTTGGTCGGCCAAGGCGGTATCGACGCCGGCAGATTCAGAGCGATGACCCCGACCGAACTGTCCGACCCTCCTGCGGAGTTGGTTGGGTTGTTCTCTCGCGCTCGGCGACGTCTTCGCACGATCTGGGTTGCGGCGACCTCGAGTGCCTTTGGGCCGTGGATAGCGCTGGCGGCCTTGCTCGTTGCGCTGATTGGCTGGGTGCGTCCGTGGGGTTGGCCCGAGCCGGTCGCGCTCGCGATCTTGGCGGTGGCGGTCGTCATGTTGCTCGCGGGAGCGTTGCTGTTGCGGTTGCCGTCGGCTGTGGTTGCGCGTGCGCTCGACCGCGGTTTGGATTCCGACGACGCGATCATCAGTGCATTGCAGTTCTCGCCGTCGGACCCGTTCGGCCCGCGTGTGCACGCTCGTGCGGCCAGCTTCGCCCACGCCGACCTCGACGATGCCCTGCCGCTGCCATGGAAACCGAAGCCGCTTGCCATTGCGGCGGTGCTCATCGCTGGTGCGCTGGTGCTGGTCTTCATGGGTAATCCCCAGGACTCTGTCCGGGCACAGTTGGCCGCCGACCAAGAGGCGATCGAGGAGCTCGCTGATGAGTTTGAAGAACGTGCGGCCGAGGTCCGTGCCGATGATCCCTCGAGTCCTGAAGCTCAGGCTCTCGCCGATGAGCTCGAGGCGTTGGCGGAGTCGTTGCGTGACGCTGACGGCCTCGATGAAGCAATCGATGAGCTCGATGAGTCCCAAGATGAGCTGTTGCGACAGATCGATGCCGATGACCTCGCGCAGCGCGCTGCATCGCAGGGTCTGGAGCGCACCCTCGATGCCAACCCGCTCGCGGCAGGAGCGTCGGCGGCCGAGCAGCTCGAGGCGTTGTCGGATGCGTTGAACGAGCTGTCGGCTGAGGAGCAGGAAGCGCTCGCAGAGCGTTTGGAGCAGTTGGCGGCGACGCAAGTTGCCGGCGATGAGGAGTCGGCCGAAGCGCTCGCTGAAGCTGCCGAGGCGCTCCGAAACGGTGATGCTTCGGCAGCGCAGGCTGCCCTCGCTGCTGCGTCTGCGTCCACGGCTGAAGCTGCCGCTGCCGCAGCGAATACGGCGCAGGCACAAGCTGCCGCCGCCGCTGCCGGACAAGCCGCAGATCAACTCGGCGACCGCCAAGCTGGCGAGGGCCAGGGCCAGGGTGAAGGCGAGGGTGAGGGTCAGGGTGAAGGCCAGGGCCAGGGCGAGGGTGAGGGTCAGGGCGAGGGCGAGGGCCAGGGTGAAGGCGAGGGCCAGGGCCAGGGCGAGGGCCAAGGAGCGGGCAATGGCGGAAACGGTGGTGGAACGTCGGCGACGGGTACCAACCCGTCGGGTCAAGGTGGCCCGGCCGATGTAGACGGCACCGGCACCCAAGGCGAAGGCGTGCAGGCACCGCCCCCGGACACACCCGTGCTGATACCGCGCGACGGCGAAAGCGATACCTCGAACGCCAACGTCGACGTCAGCGGCGACGGGATCTCCGAAACCGATCAGCGCGTGACCGGCAACACCGGATCAGGAACCGCCGAGGTTCCCTTGGGATCGATCTCGAACGACTTTGCCGATCGTGCCACCGAAGCGCTCGATGGCACCAATATTTCCTCTTCCGAAGCAACAAACGTTGAGAACTATTTCAATGCACTCACGCAGGGATAACCAATGACAGTCACTCCATCACCGCCACCCGTTCCAGGGACACTCACGCCGGAGCAGTACGCGCAGATCGCCGCGAGCATCGAAGCCGAGGTCGGTACGGTCATCGTTGGCCAGAGCTCGGTCGTTCGCACGGTCTTGCTCTCGTTGCTCTGCGAGGGTCACGTGCTGCTCGAGGGTGTTCCCGGTTTGGGAAAGACCAAGCTGTTGACAACGCTGGCCAATGTTGTGTCGCTCGATTTCGGTCGAATCCAGTTCACCCCGGATCTGATGCCTGCCGACGTCACCGGCACGCAGGTGCTCGAGGAGGATGACGATGGCCGTCGTTCGTTCCGCTTCCGGCCTGGCCCGGTGTTCAACGGGCTGGTGCTCGCCGACGAAATCAACCGCGCAACGCCGAAGACACAATCGGCGCTCCTCGAAGCTATGGCTGAGCGCTCGGTCACCGTCGCCGGCACGACCAGAAACCTCGACCGTCCGTTCCTTGTCATGGCGACGCAGAACCCGATCGAACAAGAAGGCACCTATCCGCTGCCCGAAGCACAGTTGGACCGCTTCATGTTCAAGGCCGAGGTGCCCTTCCCCTCCGCCGATGACCTGGCGGCGATCATTGGACGCACGACCGGGGGAGCTGAGGCCGAGCCCACTGCTCAGGCCGACGCCCCAACGCTGCAGTCGATGATTGCAATGACCCGCCGAGTCCCGGTCGCTGACGATGTTGTCCGTCATGCCGTCGAACTCGTCGTCGCAACGCATCCCGACAACGACACGGCACCCGCGCACATCTCCCAATATGTCCGTGCCGGGGCTTCGCCTCGCGGCGCCCAGGCCTTGATCCTTGGCGCCAAGGCCATGGCGTTACTCGACGGCCGTCCGTCGGCCTCGAGCGATGACGTTCGTGCGCTGGCGCCTGCTGCGCTCGGCCATCGCCTGGTGCTTGGCTACGAGGCTGCCGCCGACGGCGTGAGCCCACGGCAGTTGATCGATTCGCTTCTCGAAACCGTCTCGCCGGCGTCGAGTGGGGTGCGCGGTGCTCCATGAGCTCCGTAGCCCCGAGGTGCTCGGCACCTTGGAACGCCTGCAGCTGCGAACCCGCCGACGTATAGCGGGTCAGTTGGTAGGCGGCCACCGGTCGCGCCGCTACGGCTCTTCGCTCGATTTTGCTGACTTCCGTGAGTATCAGCCTGGCGACGACTTCCGCCGGATCGATTACCTCACGCTCGCCCGACTCGACCAGCTGCTCATCCGTCTCTATGACGCCGAAGATGACCTGACCGTTCGGCTGATCGTCGATACGTCTGCTTCCATGGCGACCGACGCCAAGTTGCAACGTGCCGTCGAACTCGCAGGTGCTATTGGATTCGTCGCGCTCACCCGACGTGATCGAGTCGAGGTGCATGTACCCGGGCGCGCTATGGCGCGGTTTTCAGGTCGCACAGGCGTACCCGAGCTTTTTGCGCACTTGGAGTCATTGGAGGCTGGCGGGCAGGGGTCGCTTTCACGGGTCGCCGCCGATGTGCTCGGTCGTTCTCGAAGCGCTGGGATGACCGTGTTGTGTAGCGACCTTCTCGAACCCGACTGGGACGTGGCGCTGAATCGCTTCCCGGCTCGTGGCGCCGAGCTGGTCGTGCTGCATGTGCTTGGAACCGGCGAGCTGGATCCTCCGCAAATTGGTGATGTTGATCTGGTCGACTCCGAGACGGGCGAGCGGATAGCGATGTCGCTCACGGGGACGACGCTGTCCAGCTACCGCGATCGGCTCGATGAGTGGCTGGAGGACGTTGCGTCCGCGGCTCGGCGCATTGGCGCCGCATATGTTCTCGCCGATACTCGGACACCGCTACGCGAACAGTTGCTCGGTGGTCTGCGTCGGAGCGAGGTCATGGGATGACGTTGGCCAACCCACTGGGTTTGCTGTTCTTGTTGGCGGCGCTGCCAATCCTTGCGCTCCACCTGCTGAAGCCTCGCCGAGCGGAGGTCTCGGTGAGCTCGGCGATGTTGTGGGAACCGGACACGGTTGGTTCGACGGCCGCCTCCCCATGGCAACGGATCCCACCGACGCTGCTGTTATTGCTGCAGCTGCTACTCGTCGCCCTCGGAGCGTTGTTACTGGCAAACCCGGTCGTCGTGCAGCCAACCGGCCTCGCCGAACACACGGTCGTCGTCCTCGATACGTCGGCATCGATGGGCTCGGTCGACGGCGCCCCTGATCGGCTCGCGACCGCCCGAGCTTCGGCGGTCGAACTTCTCGATGAGCTGCCTCGAGGTGGGCGGGTTTCGCTCGTGACCGCCGGCCCAACACCGCGGGTCCGAGTGAGCAGCACAACCGATTTCGATGCGTTCACTTCGGCGTTGGCGGCGGTTCGGCTGTCCGATGGTCCAGCCGACCTCAACGCGGCGATGACGTTGGCGGACGGCCTCGAGACACCGGATGCGCAGCTCGGGATCGTCTTGATCTCCGATGGCGCCCATAGTCCCGTCGAGCTCGCCGCCCTTCCGGCCGGGGTAACACATCGTCTCGTTGGGGAGTCCGATGTCAACCACGCGCTCACATCGTTGACCGTCGAACGTACCGCCGACGGTCTGCTGGTGAATGCGGTGGCTGAGGTGACCGGTGGCGCCGGAGTATCGGTTCCGCTTCGGTTCGATGTCGACGATGTCACCCGTGCGGTGCTCGACATCACGATCGAGCCTGGTGAGTCGACCGTCGTCGAAGTTCCCCTTCCCGATGGCGAGCAAGTTGTCGCGCGGCTCGGCGGCGACGATCTGTTGGCGATCGACAACACCGCATATGCGATCACTCGTGCTCGTTCCGATCTTGCGGTGTCGATCGAAGGTGAACCAGACCCGTTCGTCACCGCACTGCTCGACGTTCTGCCGGGAGTCGAGGTCGTCGACCCCGACATCGATACTCCCGAGGTCACGATCTTCGTCGGCGTGTCTGTACCCGAGGACATCACCCGCCCGTTCTTGGCGATCGCTCCTCCCGGTGGTGCGCCTGGCATTTCTGAAGATGGCGTCGTGGAGCAACCCGTTGTCACCTTGGTGCGCTCGACCGATCCGCTCTTGAATGGCCTCGATCTTTCACGGCTGCGAATTGTGACGGCGCAGCAGATCGACGCGCCGACCGGCGAAGTGTTGGTCGCCGCCGAGGGCGCTCCACTGTTAGTCCGAGGTTCCACGGGTGGCGTGCCCTATATCTACCTCGGATTCCAACCATCGGATTCGACCCTTCCCGTGGAGCTGGCGTTCCCGGTCTTGGGCTCGCGTATCCTCGAAGAGCTCAGCGGCGCGGTCACGATCCCTGCAAGCTTGCAGGTAGGCGACCCCATTACCCCGCCCGCCGGACGTGCCGTATCGATCGAGTCGCCGAACGGGACCATCCGAGAGCGCGCCGCAGGCTCGGGCGCTGTCGTGACCGATCGTCCAGGGTTCTGGACGATCACCCCGACGAACGGTGCTCCTCGAACCATCGCTGTCTCGCTGAATCCGCGCGAGAGTGCCATCGACCCGTTGCCCGTTGCTCCAACGGACCCACGACCGCTCCGACCGGGAGAGGATCCTCCGGTTTCATCGCAGTCGTGGCAATGGCTCGTTGCCCTTGTCGCGCTCGGTGTTGGCGTGCTGGAGTGGTTGTCATCGCGGCGCCGTCGAGGTGTGCCGAACTGGCAATGGCGGGTGGCGAATACCTTGCGCATCGCTGCCGTTGCGCTTTTGATCGGGGCGTTGCTCGGCGCATCGATCCCGCTCACGAGCAACGACATTTCGACCATCTTTGTCCTCGACCGAAGCGACTCGGTTGGCCGTCTGGGCGAAACGCAGGGACTCAACGCGTCGCAGCGGGCGGCCGACGCTGCCCCCGATGATGCGCGCCTCGGTGTTGTCGTGTCTGGCGACGGCGCCCGGATCGAACAGTTGCTGGTTCCCACCGAGCAGGTGACGAGCCTCT
>CALBVK010000025.1 GCA_937969345.1 uncultured Acidimicrobiales bacterium | reverse complement strand
GGTGCGCTCCCGAGACCGATGACCCGCCGTTTTCGGCCCGGTTAGGGAATACTTAATGGCAATGGCCTCCATGGACGACTTCCTCATCGTCGGCGCAGTCGCCGCAGTCGTTACCTTGTTGCTGACCCCACTGACCCGCATTCTTGCGTTCCGCGTCGGCGCCGTTGCATCGCCGAGCGCCCGCAAAGTGCACGTGGCGCCTACTCCTAGCCTCGGCGGACTCGCCATGCTCGGTGGTGTGGGCGCCGGCCTCCTTACGGCGTGGACCTTGGGAACATTCGATCCGGTCTTTCGATCGTTTACCGATATCGCTGGCGTGGTTGTCGCTGCGCTCATCATCTTCTCGGTCGGTGTCGCCGATGACATCCGCGAAGTTTCGGCACCTGCGAAGGTGGCGGGAATCGTGCTCGCCGGAGTCGTTCTCGCGCTCGCTGGCGTGTCGGTTTTGTGGTTCCGGGTTCCCTTCACCGGGTTCGTGCAGTTGTCCTCGGACTTGTCGGTCGTGGTCACGGTGGTTTGGCTGCTCGTCATGGCCAACGCCGTCAACCTGATCGATGGGCTCGATGGCCTGGCCGGCGGCATTGTCGCCATTGCCTCGGGAAGCTTCTTCGTCTACGCAACGCAGCTGGCCGAGGACGGGGTCCTCTTCGACTCCAACCCTGGCGCCCTGCTCGCGGTCATCACCGCAGGTGTTTGCCTCGGCTTCCTCCCGTTGAACATGCACCCGGCGAAGACATTTATGGGCGATGGCGGTGCGCTCTTGCTCGGTTTGATGCTCGCGGCCTCGACCGTCTCGGTGGGCGGTCGAATCGATCAAGCCGTCGATGGCCAGGTTTTCTTCTTCTTTGCGCCGCTCGTGATTCCGCTTTTGCTGCTCGGTGTTCCCCTCGCCGATCTCACACTCGCCGTTCTTCGTCGAGCGACACGTAAGGGCGTCGGAATCGCAGATGCCGACAAGGAGCACCTGCATCACCGCTTGATGCGCCTTGGACACGGGCATCGCCGCACCGTGCTGATCCTGTGGCTTTGGACCGCCCTGCTCTGCGGCGTTGTGTTGTACACGACCATCACCGGGTCCGGTGCCGCCGCACTCCCATTCGCCGGTGGCGCCCTTGCGCTTGCGCTCTACACAATCTTTCACCCGGGCATCGGGACAACCGAACGTGCCGAGAACTCCGAGGCAGCCGAGGCGTCGCCGGTCGAGACGCGCACATAGCGGTTCGTCGTCGGTTGCGCAGCTCCGCTGGACGTTCGACTAAACAAGAGCAATGTCAGCCTTAGACGGAATCCGTGTTGTAGAGATTGCGAACTGGGCGGCGGTGCCAAGCACGGGTGTGCTGCTCGCGGAGCAGGGGGCCGAAGTCATCAAGATCGAGCCGCCATCGGGAGACTCGATGCGCGGGCTCATGCACCAGGCCGCGGTCGAGGGCAACACCATCGACCACGCATTCCAGTTCTCGAACCGTCTGAAGAAGTCCGTGGCCATCGACCTGACGACGGTGAGTGGTCATGAGGTCGCAATGGAGCTGATCAAGACCGCAGATGTCGTCATCACGAACCTTTTGCAAGGGCGTCGTGAGCGGCTCGGGCTGACCGTCGATGAGATGCGAGCTGGCAATCCGAAGCTCATCGTGGGTGTGCTTACCGGATTTGGCGAGCGAGGGCCCGATGCCGCGAAACCTGGATACGACCTGACGTCGTTCTTTGCCCGTTCCGGTCTGAGCGCCTCGGTCGGTGGATTTGAGGGCCGACCGCCACGCTGGCGGGCAGCCCAAGGCGACCATGTTGCGGGCTTATCGCTTTATGCGGCGATAACGACAGCGCTCGTGCAACGCTCGGCCACAGGTGAAGGAGCGGTTGTGGAGACGTCGCTGCTGCAGGCGGCGGCGTGGTCGAATGCGTACGACCTCACCCGTGCCGCCACCGACGGACGCCCGGCGCGAGCCAAGGATCGGTACGGAACGGTGAATGTGACGTCGGAAGCGTTCCTCTGCGCCGACGGTCGTTACGTTCAGCTGTCGCTCGCCGAACCGGTCAAGGGTTGGCGCATCATGTGCGACGTCCTCGGGCTGGGAGAACTCGAACACATCGAGCGTTACGCGACGCCCGTGGCCCGATTTACGAACATGGCCGAACTCATCGATCTGTTCGATCGTGAGATCGCGAAGCACAACAGCGCAGAGTTCGTCGACGCAATTACCAAACGTGGCGGAGTCGCCGCCGTCGTGATGCAGAGTCATGAGGTCGTGGCTGATCCTCAGGTCCGAGAGGTCGGCATCCTTCGACCTGTCGAACATGATGGGTCCACCTTCGACGTCGTAAGTCCACCATTTTCGACAGGTGAGGCCCCAGGGGTCGCTGCTGGTTTCGCCGATATTGGAGCGGACACTGATGCGATTCTCCGCGATCTGCTCGGCATTTCGGCGGATCGGCTCGACGACCTCGAAGCGCAAGGTGCGATCGCTCGAGGGCCACAGAGTGCGTGAACTCAGGGTTTCGCGGAGAAAAAGCCAAACACAACCGCGAAATGGTGTGACAACGGCTATACATTCTCCCGGGGCAAATGTTGGCAATTCATCTCTATGCCCACATACTTTGAGAATTACTTCACAAGCTCTTCACAAGAAGAGTTTGTACCTGGACGGGTACCGATAGTGCACAGCAGCAACGACGCATCGCAGACAAGCGAGCCAAACGGCACCGGACGTGACTCCGCGCTGTCCGATGCGATGTGGCGCGGCAATGGCGGCTGGGAAATCGCGGCGACGCCCGTTCTGCTCGGTGCGCTCGGCTGGCTGCTCGACGGATCCGTCGGCACACGCCCGCTCTTCACGATCCTCGGCGCCGTCATTGGACTCCTCGGCGCTGTTGCGAACCAGTACTACCGCTACGTCGAGCGCATGGCCGTCGTCACCGAAGAACGTGCCGCCGCCCGTGAGGCGAAATTCGGCACGAGCGACGGTCCGCGCTTTGCCCCCCGCGAAGTCGACGAACTGCCCTCGTACGTTGTCGAGAGCGACCTCACCTCGAACGACCGCTCGAGCCACATGGCTGACGCAGGCCCGGGACAGGACGTCCAGCGATGACCGACGTCTCGAACCCACTCACCCAGCGCCTCGAAGGTCCGGCTCCGGTTATGGAGGTCGCCAAAGACCTCATCCGGCGTACCGCCTTGGTGGCACCGGTTCTTATCGTCATCGGCGCTATCTTCTGGCAGAGCGCTGGCGCTGCATCTGTTGCGTACGCAATTGCGATCGTGATGGTCAATTTCTTGCTCGCCGCCAGCTTGCTCGCCTGGGCAGGTCGCATCTCCTTCGCCGCAATGGGCGGCGCTGCCATGTTCGGCTTTCTTCTTCGTCTCGGCCTGATCTTCCTCGCCGTCCTGCTCGTCAAGGACGCTGGATGGGTCGAGATGTTGCCGCTTGGGCTCACGCTGATCGTCGCCCACCTCGGCATCCTTTTCTGGGAGATGCGTTACATCTCCGGAACCCTGGCGCACCCTGGGCTCAAGCCCACGGCGAAATTGCCAATCCATACCTCCTCTTCCGAATCCAACCACGAAACCACAGGAGCAGCCTGATGCTTTTGCTCGCAGCCGAATCTGAGGGTGGCGGTCTCGCCTTCCCATCGCTGGACCAGCTGATCAACTGGACGCCAATCATCGAGTCGATTGGCTTCGACAAGATCGCTCTTACCCACGTGTTGTCGGTCATCATTCCCGCCATCGTGTTCTTCCTCGCCGCTCAACAAAAGAGCCTCGTGCCCACCGGTATTCGCACCGTGGCCGAGTCGGTCGTCGAGTTCGTCGAGAAGCAGATCGTCCTCCCCGCTATTGGCCCAGACGGCTTGCCGTACCTGCCCTTGCTCTTGTCGTTCTTCCTGTTTGTCTTCTTCGGCAACATCACCGAGGTCATCCCGTTCTTCCAGATGCCAGCAAACGCTCGCATGGGCGGACCGGTTGTCATTGCACTTATTGCCTGGGCGATGTTCATCTCCGTTGGCGTCAAGCACAACGGCCTGAGCTATTTCAAAGACATTGCTTGGCCATCGAGCGTGCCCCTGGCTCTGCGGCCACTCGTGGGTGCTATCGAGTTGCTCTCAACCTTCATTCTTCGCCCGTTCAGTCACGCCGTTCGTTTGTTCGCAAACATGCTCGCAGGTCACATCCTCCTCGTCACCTTTGCGGTTCTCAGCATCACGGTGGCATCGGGATGGATGTACGTCCTTGAGGTCTTCACCTTCGGCGGCCTCATTGCCTTCACCGCATTCGAAGTCTTCGTTTCTCTAATTCAGGCGTTCGTCTTCACCATCATCGCCGCCGTGTACATCGGTGGTGCATTGCACCCCGCCCACTAGGCACACCCGTTCTTACCCATCAATCAGATCGTCGGGACTTCAAAAGTCCCACCGAAAATACAAATAACAAGGAGCAATCCACAATGAGCATCGCAGTACTCGCCGCAGAGGCACTCACTGGTGACGAAGTAAAGGCTGCAGCAGCAGCTGAAGGCGCTGGCTTCGCATATGGCCTCGCCGCAATCGGCCCAGGCATCGGCATTGGCTACCTGGTCGGCCAAGCCGTCCAGGCCATGGCCCGTCAGCCTGAGTCTGCCGGACAGGTTCAGACCACGATGTTCCTCGGTGTGGCATTCACCGAGGCACTGGCCCTCATCGGCTTCGTTGTCTTCATTCTCCTGAAGTTCGCCTGATCTTCCCGTTCGGGAACATCAGACGATCGACGAAGGAGATGACGTGAACATTGCCAACCAAGTACTAGTACTCGCGGCAGACGCAGCGGAAGCACCGAACCCGGTTATCCC
>CALBVK010000024.1 GCA_937969345.1 uncultured Acidimicrobiales bacterium | reverse complement strand
GAGGAGCGTGGTCTGGTGCGTGAGCTCGAGTAGTTCGATGGCGAGGAGCTCGGTGCGTTCGTTTGCCACGTTCTGCTTCGCACGAAGGTCGATCAGATCACGGTCCACGGTGCCCGAATGGCCGAGCAAACGATCGAGCTCTTGCCGGAGCGCCTCTTGTCGTTCGGTCAGTCGGTCATCGGTGCTCTTCAATACATCGAAGCACAGCTCCAAGTATTCGATGAGAGTCTTGGTTTCCGAGCGGGATTCCTCAAGAGCCTGTTCCAAGCCCATCACCCGCACCTTCATCCAGCGAACGTCCTTTTCGAGTTCCTTGGCCGGGGCGACTTCTGGTTCGAGACGACTCTCAACTGTGGTCGTCAGATCTCGGAGCTTTGCGGTGAGCGTTTCAACCTGATCACTCAGCGAGTCCTCCCGACGATCCGCGGCTCGACGTTCCACCTCAGGGGCGTTACGCGACAGCAAACGAGCGCTATCTACGTTTGCTGTGAAGCTTGGCCATTCGTCGTCGGTACCGCCCATGCCCCTACGAGTACCACACCAATTTTGGTCGGGACACCCCTACGCCCCCAGATGATTCAGATGCCTCACTTTCCAAATTCGGAGGATTTGATTACAACTCCGCTATCATTGAGAGTCGCATCGCGGGGTGGAGCAGTCTGGTAGCTCGTCGGGCTCATAACCCGAAGGTCGTTGGTTCAAATCCAGCCCCCGCCACTACATACACAGAACAACGTGTACCAAGATCAAAAGTACCGCCAGCCCGGAACCTCGGTTCCGGGCTGGTGCCGTTTTCGGGTGGCCAGCGTCTGACCCCCGATCGGCTGCCGGAACGCGCAGCTCTAGCAGCCCAGTTGCGGCTGTTCGCTAAATCGGTCGGGTCGAAGCGGCGCGGAGCGATGTTGGCAGAAGTCCGAGGTGGCGTTTGACGAACTTCGAGAAGTTCGACGCATCGGCGAACCCGAATTCGAGTCCAATGGCGGCTACCGATTGGTCGCTGTACATGAGTAGCCGGCGTATTTCCAAGGCAATTCGTTCGTCGAGCACCTGTTTCGCTGTCTTTCCGATGGCGAAGTCGCACGCTCGGTCGAGAGTTCGGGTGCTGTAGCCGATCTGTGCGGCGAGCCTTGAGACCGTCGGCCGGTTGTAGAGATCGTTCTCGATCGCGATTCGGAGATCGATATATGGCCGTGGGAGCTGGCTCGGTGAGGGGTCTGACGACGGTAGCTCAGTCGCTAGTCGGAGCAAGAACGAACGCATCAACGTCCGCAATAACTCTTTGCTTGCGGTAGAACCGTCGAACCTCGCTTGTTCCTCGCGGAGTTCTTCAAGCCAGAGAATCGCTCGAGTGAGCAGCTCGTCGTCAAGGTCCCAAGTCGTGGGCGCACTGCTGCCCGGGTACCACGGCGTTGCGTCGAGAACATCGCTTTGCGTTCCGACGGGCCAAATGAGCATTGTGGCGTCGAATGACTGGTCCGGGATGAAGCTCTGGACTTGTTCGGGGTGGATTCGTAAGAGGGTCCCGCGTCGTAGGTTTACGGGCTCGAAGTCGACGATATGTGTGCCTTCTCCGTCGGTGCAGACAAGAAGCTGATGGAAGTCTGGACGCTGACGCAGGTGGTAGTCCGACGCTGACTTTTTTGCGAGCACCGACGACCGGTCCAGCACTTCGAAAGGCACATCGGTGTGAGGAGCGTTCGGCTTGAAGCCGACCGGCACAGGGGGATCGAGGGAATGTTGTCGATATCCAACCACAATGACCCCTTCCCCTAGAGCTACAGTTTGTATCGTAGACTACAGGCTGCTTTGCTAAAGTGTCAGTGGGTTTTTGGCGACGACGACGATGAGAAGCTGGTCGAGATGCGTCACCGAATACAGCCTCTTCGTCTATCTGGCTTCTGGCTGTGACCGTTGTTCCCTCTTGATTCCGCGGTAGCTGACAGCAGCGCACGCAATGCCAACGATGAGGAACACGCCGACCATCGCCGCAGAGGAGGTGTTCGATGGTGTCTCATCGAGCGCCTCGAGGAGGTCGCTCAATTCGCGGAAGGTTCCGATCACAAAGATGAGGAAGTAGGCAAGCGCGCTTCGGTATAGCAGAGCCAAGATCGCGCCGATTGCTACTCCAAGCTCGCGACCTCCCCACCCGATCGTCTGAAGGTCGGCGAACCCTTCACCCAGTAGGGCCGGGATTCCAAGAACGACTCCAAAGCCGATGACGACCAAGAGGTAAATGGTTGCCCAAATCGGCACACCCTCTACTCGCAACTTATTCATTTGAATGCTTCCTGTCTGTAACTACTGTTGGTGAAATCGGCTCGGCCTTGAACATCAGGGAGGCTTGGCGCTATGCGTCGA
Organism: uncultured Acidimicrobiales bacterium; assembly: GCA_937969345.1. Lineage (GTDB taxonomy): Bacteria > Actinomycetota > Acidimicrobiia > Acidimicrobiales > SHLQ01 > SHLQ01. The sequence goes on along the minus strand of CALBVK010000024.1, from coordinate 7,528 downwards.
GGGGTGGGCCCTGCCCTCTCGAACCTCGGGCCGCTAGTTCAGGTCGATGGTGAATGCAGTGCCAGCGTTCATGTCGTAGTCGGCGCCAATTTCAACAACAGCCACGGTTGGCGAGTCGATTCGGAGGCTGACCGAGTCGTTGTTGCTCGATGACGTCTCGATGTTGTGTGGTTCGGAGAACGTTAGGTAATAACGGTCGAACTTGCCTTCGGGGAAGACGCCGAACACGTTGACCCAGAATGGGTCGTCGGCTGCGGGAAGCAACGTGAACGAGATGCTCGTCTCGGCCAGGTCGATTTCGTACAGGCCACTGATGTCACCCATTGGGGTGTCTGGTTGGGCAAGGGCTGTAGGGAACTCAGCGGCGGTTGTTGAAAGGGTCCCGGCCTCATCGAATGCATCATCGGGCGCCCCGAACAAGGCTGGGAATGCGGTCTCGGGCTCACCTGGATCCTGAAGGGTGTTGCGAAGGGTGATGTCGGCACCAACGGGGAGGGTGTCGGCGCTATCGGCACATGCGGACAGCAATAGGGCGGATAGGAAGGCAATGAGTGCAAGTTTGAGCGGTTTCATGTCGTCACCATTTCGATTGGGGCTGGCGTAGAACGGTCACTATATGAACGCCGGATTCTTGCGAATTGCTGGTCACACAGTTGGTCAAATTTCGACCATTGCTTGTCGGTGTTGTACCTCGACTTCGTTCGCACGTTGGGCGATGTTGGCGGATAACGAAAAGGACGTGGAATGGACGCAGAGAGTCAAGCAACGCTGGACACCGTTATGGCCTTCATGGGCGCAATGGGGTCGGGGGAAATGGAAGCGATGTCGAACCTCATGGACGACGACATGATCTGGCAGAACGAGGGCGATCCGAATGTTCCATGGATCGGACCTTGGAAGGGAAAGGAAGAGATTTTTGCCTTTCTCGGAACGTTCTCAGCGAACTGGGAAACAACGCTCTGGGAGAACGAGGATGTGATGGCATCAGGTGACACCGTCGCAGTGTTCGGTCGAATGAATGGCCGAATGACGCAATCGGGGGCCGACATCGGTGAATTCACGTTTGCCCTTCGCGCCAAGGTAGCCAACGGCAAGGTCGTCCTTTGGAACTGGTTCGAAGACAGCTATGCCGTAGGCAAGGCGTTTGCTGGAAGCAAGGAAAACTGATGGGGAACGTGCCAAAGTTCGTCGTCTACTACACGGTGTTGATCGGGATCATCGCCATCGTGGCTTCGATTCCAGATATCGATGCAAAGGGCTGGTCCGAAGCAATGCGGAATGCGGCACCAGGCTTCGCTGGCCTCGCTGTCTTCGCTCTCGCGAAGAAAACCCCGGCCGCATACTTCGCTGTAATAGTCACTCGCTTCGCAATTGAGATCGGCGACATTCTTGGTGGCCTGACGACAGACGACACCACCACGCTCATCCTTGGCGGGGTTGTGATGTTGTTCGACATCGCAGCGCTCACGATGCTGTTTCCGTTGCTCTCCAACGAAGAACCGCGCTACGCAGATGGATGATGCGCGCCTACTCGGCTTTCAGAACGTCGAGTAGATTCGCTCGCGACGCTGACCGGGACGGAAGCCATGCGGCTAGGACACCGCCGAGCATTCCACCGACGATGATCAGCAGACCGCTCAACATGTCGGTTTCGGGATAGCTGATCTGTCCGCCTGACAAGGCACGAAAGAAGCTGGCGGCAGCCACCCAGGCGAACGCCACGCCAGAGACGACACCGACAAGAGCGAGAAGCCCAAACTCTGAAATCAGCGACCAGAAGATCTGACGCCTACTCGCACCCGCAGCCCGAACAGCCGCGATCTCGCCCACCCGTTCGGAGATTGCGAGTGACACCGTATTCGCGATTCCGACGAGCGCAATTACAACTGCCACGGCAAGCAGGGCGTACACGAGCGCCAGGATCGTATCGAGATTCGAACCGAGGCTCGCAACATAGTCATCGGTGGAAAGGACATCGATCGTCGGAATCCCGACAGCGTTGGTGAGAACCGCTTGCGAAGTAGTGGCCTTCACGTATGCGAGCGTGGCAGGTTCTGTATAACCGACAACGTCAGCAAGTTCGACGTCTCCCACAATGGCCGGTTGAGGCTGTCCGGGGAGGCTCGACGCAACAACAGCGACTACCTGCAAGTCGACCGAACCGGCCAACGCTGTGACCGCCAGAGGTTGACCAACGCCGACAGAGAGGGACTCCGCTGTTGCTTCGTCGACAACAACCGACGAACCCCCGACGTCGGCGAGCGACCCCGCCACAACCTCGAAGTCGAAGACGGCTTGGAGCTCATCGATGTCGGCCATCGCGACGCCGAGGACACCGTCTCCGGGGCCCGGTCGAGAAACCTCTGCTTCGGTCACCGGAGTGACGGTCGTGAGGCGAGTCGGTGCCACCGTGGCCACACCGTCAACGGACTCCAGTCGGATGAGTAGCTCATCGTTGAGGACGGGTCCGGGTGGATTTCCGACACCCTGAACGACGTAGTCGGCGGTTATCGCGTCGGCGGAATCACCGGCGATGAACTGGCCGATGGTCGCCGCCATGAGCGTGAAGAAGCTGATGAGGCTTACGCCGATCATCAGCGCGCTGGCCGCTGCCGCAGTTCGGCCAGCGTTCCGTTCGAGGTTGCGACTAGCCAAGCCTCCCGTTGGGCCGGCGAGGGACAGAAACGGTCGGGCAACCCTGGCGGTGGCGCGAATCAGATACTCCCCACCGAGGTAGAGGGCAAGGAACAAGACGCCGATTCCAATACCGGCGTACAGGATGTCTCCCTGGGCAGATCCAAATACCAATGCGGCAAGGCCGAGAAGACTCGTGATCAATACGAGCACCTGTCGGCGCCGGCCAGCGGATGGCGGCTCTACCTCGCTCGTACGTAATGCTTCGATCGGCGCAACGCCGGTCGCTTTGCGCGCTGGCAGGACGGCGGCGACGACGGTGACTCCAATGCCAACGATCGCACCAATGGCGATCGCCGAATACGCAATTGCGTTCGATCGCTCGATGCTCAATCCAAGTACATCTAAGAACGCGCCCATCGCACTCACGCCAATCAGACCCACGCCCGTGCCCAGCGCAGTGCCGGCAAGTCCGAGCAGCAGGGCCTCGATGACCACCTGGGACATCAACTGGCGGCGGGTCGTCCCGACAAGCCGGAGCAACGCAAGCTCTTGAGTTCGTTGTGCCAGCGAGACCGTAAAGGTATTCGTGACGATCAACATGCCGACCACGACAGCGATCACGGCGAACACGGTGAGGAACGTCTCGAAGAAACCGAGGAACGAGTTGAGCTGCTCGATCTCTCCAGCGATCCACGCAGGACCGCTCTCCACCGTGAGGCCATTCACCGCACCGAGAGCGGAGACCGCCGCGGTGACCTCGGCCGCCGATGCGTCGCCAGCCACCAACACGTAGTCATGCCCAGCAACGACAGTGAAGAGTGGATCGGAGGCGTCGAGGAGCACGGTCGAAACGTAGGGATCGTTGTTCGCACCCCCGAACGAAACGATTCCGACCAGATCGGCCTGCTGTGGGCCTCGATCGGTCACATAGGTCACGGTGTCGCCGACCGACAGCCCGGCCCCGTCCGCTGTGGTCTGGTCGAGCGCCATCTCGCCGAGTCCGCTCGGCGGTGCTCCATCCACGACGGCGAACCCATTCAGAACCGAGCTGCCTAGCCACGGCTCGGCGATGTTTGCCGCCGCCTGCACCTGCCCTCCGGCGTTGCCCCCGGCGTCGATCACCTGCGCATATGGGGAGGAGAAACCAACCGCCTCAAACCCGGCGGCGTTGATCGCGTCGACAACTCGCTCCGGTACCGGAGCCGATATGCCAGCGATCGGGCCATCGCCCGCTGACACCGATGGGCCCGAGACCGCAGCATCGAGCTCGGCATAGGACTGATTGAGCGGATCGCCGACGTCAGCGATAGACGTCGTCAGGAGCAGCGTCGAGACGATGAATGCAACCGACAGGCCAATCGCCACGACGGTCAAGGCGTACCGGTTTCGCTTGTACCACGCGAGCTTGATAGTTCTCTGGAGCATGTCAGCTCAGCTCGCGGATCTTGTCGAGGACATCATCCACGCTCGGGTGCCTGGCCTCGCCGACGAGCTGGCCGTCCTGCACATAAACGACACGATCGCAGTAGCTGGCGGCGACTGCATCGTGGGTCACCATGACGATGGTCTGGCCCAGCGCGTCAACCGCCTGACGGAGATACTTCAACAGTTCGCCCGACGTCCGTGAGTCGAGAGCTCCGGTTGGTTCGTCGGCGAAGATCACGTCCGGGCGAGGAATCATCGCTCGAGCAACAGCGACGCGCTGACGCTGCCCACCCGAGAGCTCGCTCGGTCGATTCCCGAGGCGGTTCTGAATGGCAAGCACCTCGGTCAACTCGTTGAGGAACGACTCATCGACCTGCGCAACACGGTCGAGGTCAACGGGCAGGGTGATGTTCTCTCGTGCGGTTAGGGCGGGCACGAGGTGGAAGGACTGGAAGATGAAGCCGAGCTGGGACCTCCGCATGACTGACAGTTCTTGGTCCCCGAGCGTCGAAACGTCAACGTCTCCGATGTAGGCCTTTCCCGAGGACAGCTTGTCGAGACCGGATTGGCAGTACATCAAGGTCGACTTCCCAGAGCCCGACGGGCCCATCACTGCGGTGAACTCGCCACGTCGAAAGCCAATGGTGACGTCGTCGATCGCAGTTACTGCCGCATCGCCCTCTCCAAACGTCTTGGTCGCACCCACGAGACTGGCGACATTGTCGTCATCGGCGGGGTCAGGAATCGTGGTCGTCGGGGTGTTCTTCATGGGGCTCCGGTCGTCGATGAAAGAGGAAAGGTGGTCCCGGGGCCGCTACGACCCCGGGACCGGGGGGATCTACTCGCTCGGGAAGAGGAACGGGGCAGCGAAGTCGATCGCAGCCTCCATACCGAGCTCGGGGTACGCGTCGATGAGCCCCTGCTTGAAATCGTCGGCGTTGTCGACACTTCCGAGGAGTTCGCCGACCGTGCCGAGGTACGCAAGGTTGGCGTCGTACACGCTCGGATCAGCGGGGAGACCGTGACCTGGGAGAACGACCGGATAGTCGGCCGAGTCGGCGGCCAGGCCGGTTACCGCGGTTGCCCACGTGTCGGCTGGGCCAGCGAGAATGAGGTGAACGCCGCTGTAGATCAGGTCGCCAGTTGCCACGATGCCGTGGTCTGGAACCCGGATCACGAGCTGTGTTTCTGCTTCTGCGTTGGCGACCTCGGAAAGCTCAAAGGAAACGCCGTCGATCTCGATGGTGCCCGGTGCAACCACTTCTGGCACCACGTATGTGCCGGCGATCGCCTCACCGAAGTCGGCTTGTTTCTCTGCCACTTCATCGTCGCCGATCGCGGCGATCACGGTGGATGTCGAATCGAGCGCGTAGACGGGGACGTCGGCGAACGCTTCACTTCCGAGGAAGTGATCTGGATGCTCGTGCGTGATGAAGACCCGGTCGATTGTCTTGCCAAGCCCGTCTGCGTATGCGCGCATGTCGAGAGCGTTCGGAAGAAGGAACTGGGTGTCGACGAGGACCAGGGCGTTTTCGGTCTCGATGATGTGGGTACTGTTCGCGAACGCCTCCTCGGGTGCGGTGAGGCTGTGCACCGTAAGGTCGCCTGCGGACTGAACAGTGACGGTGAGTCCGCTCTCGCGGACCGATGTGGACATCTCCGGCTCGGCCGGAGCTTCGCTCTCCTCGGCGACAGTGGTTGGGGCGGCGGTCGTATCGGCGCTGTCGGTTGTTGTGTCGTCATCGCCGCAGGCTGCAGCGACGAGCGAGAGTGCCAACAAGGCGCTCACAAGTTTGAGCGAACGTGAACTGCCCAATCGATGTTTGGGCTTGATGAAGCCCAGGAAGGATGGTCTATGCATGACTGATTCCGTTTCGTGCGGTTAGTTGTTGGGACGAAGTCTTGCGACGGCCACCTCGGCTGCCCATGTCAAAAAGCGACAGACGATGGTCTGAATGCGACAGTCTGCGAGGCCGCGAGAGCTCGACGTTCTGCGAGACGCGCGGACCCAAAAGTTGTCGTGAATCGACCGAGAGTTGTCCAAAAAGGACAGGTACGGGTACCGAGCGAGTCAGTAGCCTCGGCCGCACCTATCGCCAAATGAAGGCCAGCTGCAACGCAGCTTCGTCGCAACGGAGAACCCATGTCTGAGCCAATCATCGCTGACAACAAACCCACTGCCGTGCAGCTGACCGGTGGGGAAGAGCAGTACTGGTGCGCGTGCGGCAAATCGCAGAATCAGCCATTCTGCGATGGCTCCCATGTCGGCACCGACTTCACCCCGGTCGCCTTCACCCCAGATGCCGATGGCGAGGCCTTCCTCTGTGCATGCAAGCGCACCGGAACTCCGCCGTACTGCGATGGTTCGCATGCCCAGTTCAGTGACGAACAGGTCGGAACCGACGGCAGCGGCGGTGCCCCCGAGGTCGAGACCGCGGTCGAGGTCGGCGACTCTGCAGCTCCCGTTGTGCGCGCGACGCCCGAAGAGCCGACCGTTGCCTATATCCATGAGCTCGCTCGTGACGGGCTGACGAAGCTGGGCCACCACGGGCCGATGACGTCGATGGGCGTGCCCCGCAAGGACCTCCCGCACTGGGACGACATTCAGATTATGGCCGCACAGATGGCTCGCAAGCCGCTCCTCGACGAAGCCTCGGTCGGAACCGAGCTCGTGATCGGCCCCGAGGCCGACAAGCCGCTCCGGCTCGACATTCCTCTGTTTGTTTCAGACATGAGCTTCGGCGCCCTATCCGAGGAAGCCAAGGTGTCCCTCGCCAAAGGCGCCGAACTCGCTGGCACCGGAATCTGTTCTGGCGAAGGCGGCATGCTGCCCGAAGAACAACAGTCCAACAGCCGCTACTTCTACGAGCTCGCCAGCGCAAAGTTTGGCTACAAGGAAGAACTGCTTCCGCTCGTTCAGGCCTTCCACTTCAAGGGCGGACAGGGAGCCAAAACCGGAACCGGCGGCCATCTGCCCGGCTCGAAGAACATCGGAAAGATCTCCGAAGTGCGGAACATTCCGGCAGGAGAGTCGGCCATCTCGCCGTCGACCTTCACCGACCTCAACACGGTCGACGATTTCAAGCGTTTCGGCGATCGGGTTCGAGAGCTCACCGGCGGCATTCCGATCGGCATGAAGCTAAGCGCCCAACACATCGAAGACGACATGGGTTTCGCGCTCGACGCCGGCGTCGACTACATCATTCTCGATGGACGCGGCGGCGGTACTGGCGCTGCTCCGGAAATCTTCCGCAACCACATCAGCGTCCCGACGATCCCAGCGCTGGCTCGTGCACGCCGTTTCCTCGACGAGCGAGGGGCGAGCGGCAAAGTCACCCTCATCATCACCGGTGGGCTGCGCGTACCCATCGACTTTGTGAAAGCTATGGCTCTCGGCGCTGACGGTGTTGCGCTATCGAACTCGGCCATGCAGGCAGTTGGTTGCGTTGGTGCCCGCATGTGCAAC
>CALBVK010000023.1 GCA_937969345.1 uncultured Acidimicrobiales bacterium | reverse complement strand
ATCGGCGTGGCGAGGTCCTCGTCGGAGAACAGTCCATCGCCCATTGCGATGAGGCCCTGCCCAAATGGGCCTTCGTAGAACGCACTCCGTCCCGATTCAGCGATACCCGATAGCGCAGCCGCTACACCAGGTCGACGAATTCGTGCGCCTACCTCGCCGGCTTGACCAGCCATCTCGTGTAGCTGAGCGCGGCTCGGTTCGTCGAGCGACGTAAGCACCGAAGTAAGCGGCGGGCTCGCCGGAAACCCATCGGCCGCGAGCCGGCGCGCTGGTTCGAGGAGGTCGGCCATGGGTAACGAACCAAAGCGTTCGTGCAACGCCACCCAGCCATCAACGCAGCCCGGGACGGTCACCGACCGAATGTCGTGACGGTACGGCATCTCGGTCATACCTTCGGTCCGCAGCTGACCCGCATCGGCCCCCACCCCTGCCCATCCACTCGAATTAAGCGCATGGACTTCGCCTTCGGCATAGACGAGGGCGAACAGATCGCCTCCCATTCCACAGAGATGTGGCCCAACAACCGCTATCGCAGCGTTCGTCGCAATCGCGGCATCGACCGCATTCCCGCCCTTGGCAAAGATCGCGGTGCCCACAGATGTCGCCAAATGATCAGCGCTGGCCACCATATGGTTTGGCGCTCGGACGGTTCCGTCATGTTCGGTCATAGGTCGATCATTGCAGAACACCGAGGTACTAGCTCAAGCCTTCGTCGCCGGACCAGGACCGATACGGTTCACCCATGCCCGAAGGCGACACAATCGCTCGGCTTGCTGCCTCGTTGGACGACCGGGCGGTCGGCCGCAAAGTCCAGTCGATGGTCGTTCGCCACCCTCGTCTCGCCACCCTCGACCTCACCGGCGAAACCCTCGTGCGGACCTCCTCCCATGGCAAGCATCTTTTTCTGCACTTCAGCGATGGAACTGCATTGCACATCCATCTGCTCATGCAAGGTCGCGTCAGGTTTGGTCGAGCTCATGGGACCGAGGAGTGGAGGCGACGCTTCGAGATGCGGTTCGACGACGGTACTGACGTCATCGGTATCGACATCCCACTCCTCCATCACATCGACTCCGATGCCACGGGCGAGTTCACGAGCCACTTGGGTCCAGATCTGTGCGGGCAGCTCGATCTGGAACTCGCACATGACCGCGTTCTCAGTGCTGGCGACATGCACCTGAGCGCAGCCCTGCTCGACCAACGCAACCTCGCGGGTTTCGGCAATATCTACGCGGTCGAGGTTCCGTTCATTTGCGGGATCTCCCCGTATGCCCCGATCGACGAGATCGTCGGACTCGACACATTGCTCGCGATCGGCGCTGCGTTGATACGGACCAATGCGCTCCGGGGACCGCAGAACACCACCGGTCGCAAGCTCCATCTTGGAGACACCTGGATGCTCGACACCAAACGTCGCGACTGCCCACTCTGTGGATCCGATATCGAGAAGCGCCCGGGTAAGGCCACACCATGGCGGAGACGAACTGCGTGGTGCACCCAATGCCAGGCGGACGCGAACCGATGCGTCGACGTTGAACGAGCGACGAAACTGCTCGCAATGCACCCGGCGAGACACCTGCTCGCCCTCGGAGAGACCACGTCATTCGTGGGCGATAACGCACCGCTCGAGATCTAGTATTTGCCCGCGTTCCGGGAGTGTGAACAACCGGTCACGGCCGCGTTGCGAGGCCACCATCGCGCCTGAACCCCACGTACGGTGATGTCACTTCCCCCAGTGCAGGAGGGAAGAGATCGGAGGGCTTACCGATCGTTTGAACCGAGAAGCGGCGGGCTGTTAGCGATTCCCCTCCTGGCAGCCCGCCCGCCTCGGTCACGTCCCGCCAAGGCCGAGTCGTCGCCAGGTGGCAACAACTTCAGCCGAGTCAATGAGGTCCCGTGCATCGAGATTGGTGACCACGTTGTAGTCGCGGATCTGCGAGTTGAGCTCGACCACCCGTTTGCGGACCGCCACTTCGCTTGGCAGGCGCCAGATTTGAGCCATCGAAGCCTGGATCAGCTGGTCCAGGTTCGACCGTTTTAGTTTGCTGCGCTCAGTCTTGAGTAGCCGATTGGCCCACCACCCCTCGGGCCGCTGTACATGCAGGTCCGCAATGGGCTCGCCGGTGCCCTCGAGGTTGTCGAATAGCCCTTGCTCGCGTGCCTCGCGAATGCGTCGTTCCGCCAAGGTCTCCTTGCGCTTCATTGCGCGTTTCATTTGTCTAGAGAACCTTTCCGTAGATCAGCTCGTCGGTCACCTCGCCGAACCTGGTGATTCGCTGAACGCAGCGCCCTTCGAGAACAAAGCCGAGTTTCTCCAGCACCCGCCCCGACGCCGGGTTCCAGCCATACACCAGCGCTTCGAACCGTCGTGGTTGTAACGACAAGGTCAGGTCTGCGAGGAACGCTCCTGCTGCCTCGGTCGCCAGTCCATGGCCCCACGCCTCGGCGGCGAGCCAATATCCGAACGACAGGACATCGCCATCCTCACCCGAACCAGCGTCGGCCCCAATAACACCGATCAGGCCGGCATCGAGTGAGCCCACGGCTTCGCGGGCATCGATCGCCAGACCTCCTGGAGCCGCGAGAAAAGACTCCGCATCGGCGAGCGTGTACGGGTGCGGAAAGACGTGGGTCAGGTTGCGAGCGATCCGCTTGTCGTTCGCAATCGCGGCCATACGGGCCGCGTCGTCGACGCGCAATGGGCGGAGCCGCAATCGCTCGGTTTCAATTGTCTGCGTCCATTCCATGGCACGATCGTACGCCTCAATGTCAGCGGTTCCGGTGGTCGGCGATCGTTGTGCCAGCGCCCCAGTTGTTTGCTTCGAGGACCTTCAAGAAACCGACCACGTTCCGGTCACGGGTTCGCTCGAGGTCACGGATCGTATGCATGCCGGACTGAGCATCCGACTGCTCGACCAAGGTGTCGACCAACTCGGGGGTGAAGTCGGGCGTGTCCATGAGTTTCGTCCACGGCCATTCGAGCGTCGGCCCGAACTGTTCGATGAAGTGGCGGAACCCGCCGGCTCCACCAGCGACCCGGTACGTCTCGAACAGGCCCATCTGCGCCCAGCGCAAGCCGAATCCGTGCGTCATGATGTCGTCGATTTCTTGCGTGGTTGCGACACCATCGTTGACGAGCCACAAGGCTTCACGCCACACCGCCTCGAGCAGCCGATCCCCAACAAACGCGTCGATCTCGACGCGCACATGAATCGGCTTCATTCCGATACCGGCGTAGATGCCCTGGGCTCGGCGTATGTTCTCGATCGTGGTGCTCTCGCCGCCAACGACCTCGACGACCGGCAGCAGGTACACCGGGTTGTATGGGTGTCCTACGACGAGTCGCTCCGGGTAGGTCATCGACTCCTGCATGACCGATGGCTTGATTCCCGAGGTCGACGAGCCAATTATCGTGTCGACCGGTGCGGCCGCCTCGATGTCGGCAAGAACAGCAGCCTTGATGTCGGGCCGCTCTGGAACGCTTTCCTGAATGAACTGTGCGTCGGCGACCGCATCAGCGATCGACGACGCCATCCGGTACGCACCCCGACGATCCGTAGGCAGGCCGAGGTCGTCGTATGCGGCAACCGCGTTTGCGAGCACCTCGGTGAGAATCTGCTCGGCGTTGTCCGACGGATCACTGACGGCAACATCGACGCCGTTTAGCAGCAGTCGGCTCGCCCACGCGGCGCCGATTACCCCGCAACCCACAACGGCTGCTCGCTCAACTGTCACTCTCGCAATCGCAGATTCACTTCGCTCGGGCTGCTCTGCTGACCCACCGTTGGATCCTTGGCTTCCCATATCAGCCGTGCTTGGTGAGGTCGAGGTTCTCACGAACCTGAGCGGGCGTAAGCACGTTGTAGTTCTGCGCTTCGAGAATGGTCACGGCGCGCTCGACGAGATCGCCGTTGGTGGCCAGCACGCCACGGTCGAGGTAGATGTTGTCCTCGAGACCAACGCGCACGTTGCCACCAGCGAGGGCTGCGAGCGAGACGTACTTGAGCTGATTACGGCTGATGCTGAACGCAGAGAACGTCCAGTCGTCGGGAATGTTGTTGCGCATGGCCATGAACGTGTTCAGGTCGTCGGGGGCACCCCACGGGATACCCATGCACAACTGCACCATGACCGGATCGGGGATGATCCCGCGGGACGCGAGGCTCTTGGCGTGTGCCAGGTGCCCGGTGTCGAACGCTTCGATCTCGATACGGGTACCGATCTCCGTCATCTGCCTCGCCATCTCTTCGAGCTGGCTCGGCGTGTTGGTCATGATGTAGTCGCCCTCACCGAAGTTCATGGTGCCGCAGTCGAGAGTGCAGATCTC
>CALBVK010000022.1 GCA_937969345.1 uncultured Acidimicrobiales bacterium | reverse complement strand
TCCGACGACCTCGCCGGAATCCTCACCTACCACGTCGTCGCCGGCAAGATCATGGCCGCCGACGCAATCGCCGCCGACGGCACCGAGGTAGAGACCGTCAACGGCGACACGATCATGGTCACCGTGGTCGACGGAAACGTCATGATCGACGGCGCAACCGTCACCACCGCAGACCTCGAAGCCGGCAACGGCGTCGTACACGTCATCGACTCGGTCATCCTCCCCGGCTAACCGAGCCAAAGTCCCGTCAGTGGGGCTGGAAACTGACAAACGAAGCGCCGACCTCGATCACCGGGGTCGGCGCTCTCGCGTTCACAGATATTTGTGAGCGATTTTGCAGGCTCAGCGAGCGCGATCCATCACAAATCCTGGGGGAATGGGTCGTCTCCGTACTTTTCTTGGAGCCGAGACAGCTCGTCGACTAGTTCGGCCGTAGTCGCTGCGGCTTCGGGAGTCCCGTAGATGTTGTTGACCTCGAGCGGATCATCGACGAGATCGAAGAGCTCCCACTCGACCGGGTTCGTCGGACCGTTGGCACCCGGCTGCCCGAGCGGGTCGTTGTAATAACAGATCAGTTTGTGGGTGCGTGTTCGCACGCCGTAGTGCGCTGGCACTGCGTGGTCGCCGTCGTTGTGCATCCAGTATCGGTAGTACATGGCCTCTGGCCAGTCGTCGACCGTCTCCCCTGCCAACAAGGGTGCGAACGACCGGCCCTGCACGTGGTCGGCTGGCGCAACGCCGCAGAGGTCAAGCAGCGTCGGGCCAAAGTCGACGTTCACGACAATGTCGTCGCATGTTGTTCCAGGAGCGATGTGTTCGGGATAGCGAATGAGGAGCGGCATCTGCAGCGACTCCTCATACATGAGGCGCTTGTCGAACCAGCCGTGATCGCCCAAGAAGAAGCCCTGGTCCGAGGTGTAGACCACGATCGTGTTCTCGGCGAGGTCGTTCGCATCGAGCCAATCGAGCATCCGGCCCACATTGTCGTCGATAGACGCGACCACACGGAGGTAGTCCTTGATGTACCGCTGGTAGCGCCAATCAATCTCCTCATCGAGCGTCAGCCCTTCCGGCACCGTTGCCTTGAGATCGATGATCGGATCGAGGTCGAGCATTCGCATCTTGACGGCCTGCACGACTTCGGCCCGGCCAACGAGGTCGTCGCGGAAGGTGTCCGGGAACGGAATCTCAACATCGTCGTACATGGTGAAGTGTTTGGTGTCGGGCTCCCAGGTCCGATGCGGCGCTTTGTGGTGACAGAACAGTGCGAAGGGCTTCTCGGGATCACGGCCGTCGAGCCAATCGATGCAGTCGTCGGTGATCAGATCGGTCACGTAACCGCCTACCTCATCGATGCCCTTCTCGGAGTCGACGAACACGGGGTTGTGATAGTGGCCCTGGCCGGGCAGCAGTCGCCACGTGTCGAAGCCGGTCGGGTCGGCGTTCGGGCCATGGCCAAGATGCCACTTGCCGAAGATCGCCGTCTGCCAACCCGCATCGCCGAGCGCATGGGTAAACGTCCACAACGAGTTGTCGAGCGGCGTCGCCAGCGTGGTCACCCCGTTGATGTGGTTGTACGTACCCGTCAGGATCGCCGCCCGGCTCGGTGCACAGATGGAGTTCGTACAAAACGCAGCATCGAGGCGCATACCCCCGTCGGCGATGCGATCGAGGTTCGGCGTCTCGTTGATGCGGCTGCCGTACGCCGAGATGGCGTGGGCTGCATGGTCGTCACTCATGATGAAGACGATGTTTGGGCGGGGGCTCACGTGTTGGACGCTCCAATTATGCGAATAGTACGACGACTGGTGAAGAGGAGATAGCGCACGCCACGCACTCTAGTGTCCGGCCCTGATCGCCTTCGCAAGCCGCTGAACCACGCAGCAAATCGAGAGTGTCACACCCCAGCGCGATGATGTCGGTATGGAGTCAACGTCGATACGTTTTGCAGGGGCCGCCCGTGATCTCGGCCGCTCTGCGCGTCTCTGCGGACTTACCCCTCCGGCGTTCACCTCACCACCTCGGCGTAACGATGTTTCCCGGACGATCCGGCGTCGAGCAAACGGCGTCACCGTCGCCGTAGCGCTCCGAGACCGGCCGTGGCCCGCGGTTCTCTCCGACATGATCGAGGGCATCCTCGTGGCCAACGAGGCCACCGGCGTGCAGGCCGACCAAATCCGATCGGCGCTGTGGCTCGCCGTCGCAGCGCCAACAACGGTCGAGGCCGAAGCGGCCTAGCACCTTGGCGAGAGCCGCCGACCAGGTCTCGCTAGTCGGCAACCTCGGGGTCGATGGCGACATGCACCGCCACATTCTCCGACTTCTTTAGACCGAGTTCCTTTCGGAGCGCCACCAACTCGTCGAGGTCATTGCCGACGATCGCGAGCGTCTGGAGCTCTTCTCCGGTCGTCTCGACAACGATGTCGGTCACCTCCGCACGAGCCGTTCCGACGCGATATCGAACCCGATGTTTCGTCACGAAAACAGGTCGGGCGTCGTGGTCGTCATCGAGTCCTTTCACCGCTTTGGTGATGCTGAACTTCTTGCCACGATTGAGGCGATCGAGGTGGAGATCGTCAAAGAGCTCATCGAACGGCGCCGGAGTGGTCTTGCTCTTGTGATGCCACTCAGACGTCCACTGTTCGAAGCCCCGCTCTTCGGCGATGAGCCGTTTGATCTTCAGGGTGCTGTCGCGGACCTTGGCGTTCCAATCCGGATCGTCGCCGAGGAAATAGCAGTCTTGGATCGTCTCTACCGTCTTGTCCGTGCCGATGGTATCGAGGAGCTTGCGGGCCTTCTTGTGCGCGCCCCACACGCGGTACTCGAACTTCGCGTCGGTCGCTGAATTCTCATCTGCCATTGCTCAGCCTCAGCCCGATCTTTCAGGCACCTACCACCGTAGCGGCATCAGAGAAATGCCCGGATGAGGAGACGTAGCGCGAGCAACGTGAGTACGACGGTGAAGATGCGCTCCAACTGCTCCTCATTCGCCCGGTGAAGCAGTCGCCCCCCGATGCGAGTGCCCACAAAGGTTCCGAGCGCACCGATCGCCATGATGTCGACGTGCTCACCGAAATCGAACCCGGCGTTACCGAACGCGATCAGTTTCGACACGTGAGCGGCGACTTGGGATGCAGCGGCGGTCGCGACGAATGCCACATGGCTCGCTGTCACCGCTCGAAAGAAATGCGACGTGAACGGGCCGCTCGCTCCGACCGTCGAGTTGAGAAACCCCGACGCTGCCCCCACCCCGAAAAGTGCGTTGAGCGAAAGTCCGCCTTCCCCTCTCCACCGGAACCATTGCGGACGCCAGGTGACGGCGAGCAGAAACAGTGCGAGTGCGATTCGGGTTGCATCTTCGGGGACGGACGTCGCCAGCGCGACACCGACAAACGATGCGGGCAGCATGGGCAACGCCGTGCGCCACACCGCCGGCCAATGGATATCGGCGCGCAACATGGTGGTCCGCGACAAGTTCGAGACCAGTTGGATGCCGCCCTGAATCGGAATGGCCGTCGTCGGAGCGAAGAACTGGGCGAGCACGGCCAGCAATGTGATGCCGCCCCCCAAGCCGGCCACGGCGCTCAGGGTGCCGGTGAGCACCGCTGCGATACCGACGACAACTTCGATCATGAAACCGACTCGGCGGACTCGTGCGTGGGATGCCTCACGAGTTCATCGTACGTCCGCGCGAAACAGCCGCGAAGAAGTACCTAGCGATGTCACCTACTGTTGAAGCATGAGGCGGATCCTTCTTTCATTGGCGATCGCGTGTGCGGCGTGCAGCTCGACGACAATTACCGAGGCATCCGTCGACAGCTCCGCTCCTGCCGCGTTCGAGGTCATCGCTGAACAGCCGAACCAGCCGGTTCGTCACGCAGCAGGCGTGCTTCGATGCCCAACCGATCTCGTTGAGTCGCAATCGGCGGGCTTGTACGCGGATGGCGAGGTCTCACCTATCTCGCTTGAGAACACCCCTCAAGGCGTCGCTGACTGGTTCATGTCCTCGGGAAACCCCGACTGGCAGATGCGACTCGATTGGCAGCGTCTGACGTTCGACTCTGCTCGGAGTTCGGACACGACGTTCGTCTATGGCGATGAAGATGGCTACCCGTATCTCGAGTTCTCCGTACAGCAAGTCTCGGGTGTTTGGGTGCTCGCAGGACTCACGAGCTGTGCACCCGCCACTCTTGACGACCTCACCATCCTCGACGACGGCTTCGTTCCGATACCCGATAGCACTGGACAACTGCCGTTCGATCAGCCTTTGGCCTGCAACGGCGCTCCGATCTCAATGGAATTCCTGAGCGAGCTGCCACTCGCCGACGACAACTTCCCCGGCATGCTCGATGCCATCCAGCCGTTCCTCGAAAGCGAAGAAGGCGTGCTCTGGGACATTGTCGGCCCGTGGCGTGTTGCTCACGCCGACGAGGACTTCCACGCACTCCCGCAGGCCACCCTCGTCGCCGGCGATGGCACCAACTTCTCGTGGATGTTCCTCGAACTCGTCGATGACGAATGGCAATGGCGAGGTTCATCGAGCGGTGGCGACTGCGAGCTTCACATCGTGCTCGACGAGGCAAACACGGTGGAGTGGGACGTGGTCGCCAGCTCGCCCGACAGTGCAACGGTCGAACTCGTCGCAAGCGAGCGTGAGTGCGTGAGCGGACAAGAGATGGGCGAACGACTCCGCGACCCTGTCGTCACGCTGACCGCCGAGTTCGCGTACATCTTGCTCGCCGCTGACCGGCCGCCCGGCGACTTTCAAAACTGCCAGGGCAACCCCACCGTCAACGTCACCGTCGACCTCGGAGCGCCGCTCGGTGAGCGCGAAATCCGCAACACCCAGACGTCTATCGGATCGTTCTCCGACTATTGGCCTAGCGAATAGCGACGGCGAAGTTGGGTGTCACACCCCCTCGTTAGTGTGTGGTTATGGTCGGAGTTGGCACTCAACAGACGCAGCAGTGGGATGATTCTCTCGCTTCGCTGTGCCTCGAAATGCAGGTTGTGGGTGGCGATGCCGGGCTCCTTGCGGCACAGCGCGCTCAGCGCACTTTTGCTGCTGCCGAATTGTCGATTCTCGCCCAGATGAAGCGCTCGGGCACGTCGGACCGCGAACGCCGAGCGTAAGGCGTCCGCCGGTGGCACCCGGTCGAAGAAGGCGGCGACTCGTAAGAAGAAGCAGTCCGACACAATCGACAAGAACCCCAACCTCGCCGACGACGTTCAGCAGGGCGAGATCGGCGAAGAGCAACTCGACGCGATCGCGGATGCGGCGTCGAAGTCCGGTGGCGATGCAGCGACCGACGAGGAATTCATCGACGAGATCAAGAACGCAACGCCCGACGAGGCCGGCGCAATCGCGTCTCGATGGATCGAACGTCGCAACGACGACGGCACGAAGACTCGCCACGAACGCCAGCGTGAGAAGCGCCAGCTGCACTTTGGCTACGACGCAGCATCGGGCTGTGAAAGCGTTACCGCACGCGGCGACAACGAGTCGATACGAGAGATCCAGCGACAGGTCAAGAAGCTCGCTGACGAGCTGTACCGCAAAGACGGCGGGCGCAAGGTCGCTACCGACAAGCATCCGCGCACGCATCAACAACGGATGTACGACGCCTTCCACCAGCTGCTCACCGGAACGGCAGCGGAGTCAACGTCAAACGAACCTCACACAAGCGCAACCACATCGAGCGTGCGAACCATGATGCACGTCTCGATCACCGTCGACGACGACGATGCAAGCGTGATCCGGGCGGCTACTCCCGACGGGTCCGGCTACCTCCCCGAATCGGTAGTCGACCGTTATGGCTGCGACACCATGATCGGTGGCACGGTCTTCTCACAGCGGGGTGAGGTCCTGTGGTTTGGTCGGACAAAGCGTTCGGCGACGCCGTCGCAAGTGGCCGCCCTCATCGCTCGGGACGGCGGCTGTGTCCAATGCTCGGCCGACCCGTCGCGCTGCGAAGCCCACCACCTCGCCCCGTTCACCTCGCCTGAGCAGGGCGAAACAAACGTCGAAGAAATGGCACTGGTCTGCACCGACTGCCACCACTGGTTACACGAGGAGTTAATGACCCTCTACTGGCAATTGGGTCCCCCCGATGACAACGGGGTGCGTCGGCGAATCTGGAACACCCGACCCGCTACGCCCGATGAGATTGCCCATGGCCGAAGCTGGGCCGGAAACCAAACCGCATCTGCAACCGACGGTAACCGCCGAGCGGCCTAACCTGCCTGCCCGCTCGCCGGCAGGAACGCCAGCACGGCATCGCGAAAGCTCTCCGAGTCGTCGACCCACGGGAAGTGACCGGCACCGCTGAGTGTCTGATGCTGGCCAGCGGGGAACAGTCCGGCGATGTACTCGCCTATGGCCACGCCGGTGACGCAGTCCTTGTCGCCGGTAATGACAAGCACGTCCGCCGAAACGAACCCGAGTGCATCTTCGATGCCGCCGAATGAGAAGTCCGGGCCATAGAAGTTCGCCCGAGCCATGACAGACACCTGATCGTTTTCGGCCGCCGCATGTTGTTGCGCTCGTTCGGTCCATGTGCCGTAGACGCTCGGGTTACAGGCGTCGATCAGACCGGGCAGTTCGGTCGGGTCAGGTGGAGGATCTCCGAGCAGTCGAGCTCGAGCCTCCAGTGCCTTAGCAATGTGCGGTTCGTCGGCCCGGCTTCGTCGTATCTGATCAGCATCGGAGAGTACAGGTGCGAACCCACGAGGACTCGGCGTAACCAGAACCAGGCGACCGATTCGCTCGGGGTGCGCTGCGGCATACAGGAACGCCGCAGAACATCCAGCCGAATGGGCGAGCAGATCCATGGTTTCGAGACCAAGATGCTGACGAACCGTTTCGATATCGGCGCTGATTGCCTCAACGCGCCAACCGGATCGATCGTCGTCGGTCGTCGCTACCGGGTCGTCGGATTGCCCGGTCCCGCGTGCATCGGGAAGGACGAGCTGGACTGATTTCGACAGCCCACCGAGGTCCTCGAGGTACTCGGCACTCCGGCCCGGCCCACCGGCGATACAGACCACTGGCGAACCCTCGCCGATGCGGTGGACTGACTGGTTTCCCCCGTCGCTGCGAGTCACGACAAACCGCTCTTTGGGCATCGGTGTATCTGACATCGGGGCTCCTCGGCTTGTTCGTCTGTCGAGCGCGAAGTCTTACACAGCGAACTGACAACTCGCCTCGGCATTGACGACGTACCGAGGACCAGTTGGGGTACTGGTATCACGGCTAGAACTCCCATGCCGAGCTTCGGTAGGTTGTCGGACGGCTGTATTGCACAAGCTCGATCCTGAGCTCTCGCGATTCCGCTCGTCCCAAAACAGGAGAATCAACCACTGTGTCTGCCGAAGATTACGACGCCCTTCCCAAGACGCCGGCGAACTACGTGCCGCTCACTCCGCTGTCGTTCCTGACTCGAACCGTCGATCTGCACCCCGGTCGCGACGCGCTCATCTACGGCGACCGGAGATACTCATGGGGCGACGTTGGCGAGCGGACGACCCGCCTGGCGTCGGCGCTCGCAAACCTCAATATCGGAATCGGCGACACCGTGTCGATGTTGTGCCCCAACACCCCAGAGATCTTCGAGGCACACTTTGGCGTACCTATGGCTGGCGCCGTGCTCAACGCCATCAACACCCGACTCGACATCGACACCGTGGCGTACATCCTCGATCACAGCGATGCAAAGGTCCTGATCACTGACACCGCATTTGCCGAGACGGTTCGCCCAGCGCTCGCCCAGCTCGCCGAGACCAGCCCAGACCGCAACATCACCGTTATCGACATCGTCGACCCGGCAGGTCCGGGCGGCGAGCGACTCGGCGATCTGACCTACGAGGAGTTCCTTGCCTCGGGCGATCCGTCGTACGACTGGCAGATGCCCGCAGACGAGTGGCAAGCACATGCCCTGAACTACACGTCGGGCAGCACCGGCACACCGAAGGGTGTCGTCTATCACCATCGGGGTTCATACCTCATGTCGATGGGCACCGTCGTTGGATGGGGTCTTGGCCAACCGCCCGTCTACCTCTACACCGTGCCGCTCTTTCACTGCAACGGTTGGGGCCACGCCTGGACCATGGCACTGCTCGGCGGGACGACGGTGTGCATCCGCGACATCAGCGCCTCGGGTGTCTTCGACGCAATTGCCGACAACGGCGTCACCCACTTCGGCGGAGCGCCGATCATCCTTGGCATGTTGGTCAACGCCACCGATGACGAACGCCGCGACTTCGACCACGTCGTCAACGCAATGACCGCTGGCGCTCCCCCACCTGCGGCGATCCTTAAGGCCGTCGAAGCGATTGGCTTCAACGTCATGCAGGTCTACGGCCTCACCGAGACCTACGGCCATGTCTCCCAGTGTGAATGGCGCGACGAGTGGAACGATCTCGACGAAGACGCCCGAGCGGACAAGAAAGCCTGGCAAGGCGTCACCATGCCCATGAACGAAGAACTCGCTGTGTTCGACGCTGAAGCTATGGAGATGGTGCCTCGCGATGGCGAAACCCAAGGCGAGATCATGATGCGCGGCAACACCGTCATGAAGGGCTACTACAAGGACCCCGAAGAAACCGCCAAGGCATTCGCTGGTGGCTGGTTCCACTCCGGCGACGGAGCCGTGTGGCGAGAGAACGGCTACATCCAGATCAAGGACCGCTTGAAGGACGTCATCATCTCGGGCGGCGAGAACGTATCGTCCGTCGAGGTCGAGAACACCCTCTACAAACACCCAGCGGTCCTTGCCGCTGGAGTCGTGGCCAAGCCCGACGACAAGTGGGGCGAGGTCCCAATGGCCTTCATCGAACTCAAGCCAGACGTCGACCCCGAGACCGTCAGCGCTCAAGACATCATCTCGTTCTGTCGCGATCAGCTCGCTGGTTTCAAAACACCGAAGGCCGTCGAATTTGGCGAACTCCCAAAGACCAGCACGGGCAAGATCCAGAAGTTCATCTTGCGCGAACGCGCCCGCTCCTAGCGCAAGCGGGCGGCTTCCGCGGTAGAACGGTTCCTATGACGGCTCCACTGGACGAAGCGACCTCCCAGCTCTCCCCGGTTCAACAAGAGGTCGTTGCCCAAATCGGAGCCAAGCGAGAGACGTGGCCAGAGTTTCCCGCCGAACTTCGATACGAGCTTCGAGGCGAACTCGAACGCGGAACCGCCGAGCATGTGGCCCTGCTCCCGGCAACCACGTCGATCTGGGCGAACAAGCACGCTATTGCCTCGGTGCATGGTTGCGAGAAGAAGTTTCTTGCCGATCGAGAGTTCCCTGGCTGGTCGGTTCCGCTGGCACGAGGCACCGTTGTTCACAAGGCGATCGAGCTGTCAATCAACTGGAACGGCCTACCAATTCCCGCAGATCTCGTGGATGAATCGATCGCAAGCCTCGAGTTCGGCGAGCAGAACATCAGCGGGTTTCTCCAGCAACTGGGCGACGCCGACCGGGCCCAGCTCCGCTCGGATTGTGTCGACCTCGTCACCAAATTCGACGAGTGCTGGCCTGACCTCAAGAAGCAATGGCGCCCCGTCACCGAGTCGAAGATCCGCATGGAGCTCTTCGACGGCAAGGTCGTGCTGCAAGGCAAGATCGACCTCACCCTCGGGCGAGCCGAAGGCCTCAAAGCGGGCAAGGTGCTCGTCGACTTGAAGAGCGGTAAGTTCCAGCCCAACCACATGCACGACCTTCGTTACTACGCCATGATCGAGGCGGTCCGAATTGGCGTGCCACCACGTCGGATCGCCAGCTACTACCTAGACCAAGGTCGGTTTCACTCCGAAGATGTCACCGAGGACATGTTGTTCTCGGCAGCGCAGCGAGCCACTGACGGCATCAACCGGATGATCGAACTCGAACTCGATTCGTCGGACCCTCGCGTTGCTCCGAGCCCCGCCTGCCGATGGTGCAAGGCCCTCGAAACCTGCGAACCGGGCCAGGTGAGTCTGCGCGAGTTTGACGACCCACTCGAAGACTTGCTGTAGGCGCACGGTGCCATCCGAGGATCTACCGCCGCAGTATCTCGTCGTGCGAGAAGCAACCGAGGCGCTGGCCGAAGCCGAGCGACGCCATTCGCTCCGACTCTCGCTGGACCAAACTCTTGCCACCGAGGTCCGACGACTTGTAGAGCTCGAGGCTCTCAACCAGGGCAAGAGGATCGGCATTCTCCCGTTGGCGAAGCTCGATATTCGCGCCGAGCTCGACCGCATCGAGGGACCGCAGGACGAGGTGCCAAACATCGATCCGGACACCGGAGACATCTGGAACCAGATCGCGCTTTGCCGCCAGGCCATCCGCGAGGTCATTGCGGACGCAGACACGCTCACCGAGACCAAGGAAACCGTGGAGTTCGCGCGACGGGTTCTAGACGACGCTCTCCAGGACTGGGAATCGTCACTACGTTCAGCCAATGCTGAACCTGCTCGACATCTGCATCGCATCGACAGAGAACACGCAGCGCTGCTCGCATCACATCGAGAAATCCGAGAGGCAATCGATGCGGCCAGCAAGGCCGTCGAGGCGCTCGAAATGACCGAGAAAAGTCTGCAGGTGGCCATTGCGCACAGCACTCGAAAGCCAGGACAACTACTCGATGGGCGATCGCCGAATCTCGTCATCGAAGAACTCACCGATAACGCAAGTCCTTGCCTCGTGATTGCTCAGCGTTGGCTCCTCCTGCTCAACGCCGAGATTGGCGACCTCGATGAAACACATCGTCCAACGATGGATCCTCCACACCCGGTGCACCTCGCGCTGGAGCAGATATACGAGGTTGGATTTGTCAACGGTGCCACGACCGACTGGGAGAACATCCGCAGCCTCGTTCAGCTTGGCGCCCAAAAACTACGGACAATGCTCACCGACCTCGAACAGCTGCGTAACGAGCTTGAGGAGGTCCGGACGGCCGTCGCTTGTGACGCCGACGCTCTCGACGTCGAACGGCTGCAACTACTTTTTGACCCGCCGTTCAGCAACTGAGAAGCCGCAAGCATCGACACCTGTCCACCGAAGCGACCGCTGGGCATGCCGACCTGACCGCGCCACGGCGAACGAACTGCACGGACGAGAAGGCATCTCTGCTACGTTCCAACCGGACCATTCGGTCGGTAACACCACGTTAAGGAAGTCCCCATGAACCCAACAGCACCCCTCGAAGCAGTATTCGCATCAACCCGCCAGGTCATGGCGAACATTCAGGCCGACCAGATGCAAGAGGCAACGCCCTGTGCTTCGTGGAACGTCGGCGAAGTCATCAACCATGTCATCGGCGCTCAGGATTTCTGGGTTGCGGGGATGACCGGTACCCCTCCATCTGGTGAATCGCAGAACTGGGCCGAGGGCGACTACCTCGCCGCCTATGACCAG
>CALBVK010000021.1 GCA_937969345.1 uncultured Acidimicrobiales bacterium | reverse complement strand
GCGCAGCTTGCCATCGACCGGTCGACAGAGGGCGACCACGCCGGAATCACCGAGCTACTCGACGTCATGCGCGACCCCTACACCGAGCAGCCCGGCAAGGAGGCCTTCGCCGAGAAGCGCCCCGACTGGGCCCGTACTCGTGTGGGTTGCAGCATGCTCAGCTGTAGCTCGTAATTTCGGTGGTGGGTTGACCTTGACACAGTGACAACCCGTACGGTCGTGGCATGTTCAAGATCGGTGACTTCGCCAACCTGGCCCGCGTCTCGTCGCGAGTGTTGCGTCACTACGACAAGATCGGGTTGCTCGCTCCTGACCATGTCGACACCGAGACCGGGTACCGCTTCTACAGTGCGGCGCAGCTGGGTGAGGTCAACCAGATCGTTGCGCTGCGCGAGCTCGGGTTTGGTCTGTCCGAGATTGCCGAACTGACCAAGGACCACCTCTCGGGGAGTGAGCTACGGGCGATGTTGACCTTGCGCCAGGCACAGGTGGCCAGAGAACTGAAGGTCGCGGAGCAGCGTCTGCGACGGATCGACTCGCGGATTACTCAACTCGAAGAGACCGAGCAGTCGGCCGATCTTGTGGTGAAGACGATCCCGGCCATGCATGTGTGGACGGTTCCGTATCAAACCGCCAACATCGAACAATCCCTCGATGCCCTCTCGTGCATGGTGCGAGACCTGAGCATGCACATCGATGACCTCACGCCTCCCTATGGCATTGCTCGCTGGACCGCCGAGTACGACGAGGAGAACTTCTCTATGGAGTTCGCGATTCCCATGGACCCGCGTCTCGACGAGCCCGCTGAGGAGATGGGGATGGTCGAGACCTTCTTACCGGAGACGACCGTGCTGTCGGCGGTCCGCAACAGCAACCGCCAGGAGATCCACACGACGAACGCGGCGATTGGCCGGTGGATCGAAAACGAGTCAGCCCATATCTCGGGACCGTTTCGAGAGGTGCTGCTCGCCGACCCAGAGGTTGGCGACCCCGAGCAGGTCGTCGAGGTCCAGGTTCCGTTTCAGTCGGCTGGCTAGCGGACGGCGACGCCGGTGTAACACATCTCGTCTTGGGTGCCCTCGGCCCACACGATGTAGCGACTCTCAACGCCCACTGGCCACAATGCTCGGTCCCAGCCGCATTCGATTCGTAGAACATCTCCGGGCGACAGGATCAGCGGCTCGACGGGGTAGTAGCCCATCTGCCATTGGAAGTCCCAACGATCGATGTCGATGAGCAGCTTCTCGTCAGGCGTGTCTGGGTTCAGCGTCATGCGGTAGGTCGTGCCGAGCTCGTGCATGTGTGGCCAGAACGAAATGATCTCGCCGACGGGTGCATCCACGTCGCACGTTGAGCTGGCTGTTCCTTCGGTGAAGTGCGCAAAGTCGTCGGGGGTGACCCCGCACTGACGGTTCACAAACTCAGAGATGAGCGCAGACTCGAAACCAAATTCGACCATAAGGCGCTGCACCGCTGCATCTCGGTCGCACAACGCCCCGGTCTCGTAGCTGGCGCACGGAATTTCGACGGGGGTGAGCAGCGCAGGGTTGCGGACGGGGTCGAGGGCTCCTCCCGCAGCGGCGATCTCCTCGTCGGTGGCGAGTTCGAGTGCGATGCCAGAGTTATCGGGCAATGCTTCAGCGTCGTAGTGGTAGTGCCATTGCACAACGAAGGTGTCGCCGGCGTCCATGCGCAGGCCCGAACCTTCGGGCATGGTGATCGGCCCGGTTCCCGGTGCCCAGCCCGCAACTTGACGCAGGCTGCCGCTGTCCATCCGTGGCACGGTCTGACAGGTCCATCCAGGTGCGCCGTCGGCACCGTCGCGCTCGTCGGCCTCGGCACGATCCGATGCAGGCAATCGGTAGATCAGGCTGTGGTGCAGTACCCGGGTTTCGTCTGGGCGTGTCTCGATCGAGGTCACCCAGTTGGTGTCGGTGAACTCCGGATCGAGGATTCGGCACCGGTAGTCGTCGACTTTTTCTGAGCCTGGATATGGCACGTCGGCGGTGATGACGATGTCGGCGTCGATCGGCGGGTATGCCTGGGCGGTGGCCGTGAGTGGGGTGTCGTCGGGGACGTCGAGGGCTGCGCCATCGGCTGCCCAGTCGATGATTGTCTGTCGGTCAGCGTCGCTCATCGACAGGTCGTATTTGTAGTCGATTTCTTGGAGGCCGCTTTGTGGCCATGGCGGCATTTGTTTGTCTTCGACGCGGAATGCAATGAACTCGGCGATCGTGGCGACGTCGGCGGCGGTCGCCATCTCGAGGTGGGTGGTGCCGGGGCCGGTATCGGAGTGGCACGACACGCAGTTGGCTTCGAGGATGGGTTGCACGTCGGTGCCGAACGTGATCTCGGTGGGAGTGGCTGTCGCAACGGTCTCGGTTGTCGCGGACGCGTCGGCTGGGTCGGCACTGGCCGCCTCTTCGGAGCCGCTCGATCCGCACGCCGCGAAGATCAGTGCTGCGACGGTGAACACGAGGGCCAGGGGGAGCAACCGTTTCGAACTCATATATCTACCTTACGGCCCCCCGCCGTAAAGCTTGAGCGCGCCTGGGGCGCAGCAGAGGGCTGCCGCGTCGTCTGCTAGTCGCCGAGGAGAATTTCGGCGACGTTGGCCGGTTCGACGGCGATGGCGTGTGCGTCGGCGGCGATGAGCTCGTCGATCGAGCCAAAGCCCCAGGCTGCACCGATCGATGTCATCTGCAACGACCTGGCCGCCTCGATGTCGTGGCGCCGGTCGCCGATCATCACGACGCCGTTTGTCGGGCGGTCAAGTGTGGCCAAGGCGTGTTCGATGATGGCCCGCTTGTTGGTGCGGGTGCGCTTGGTATCGGACCCGGAGATGACGTCGAAGTAGTCGGCGATGCCGACGCGCTCGAGGATCCGCGGTGCGAACTGTTCGATCTTCATGGTGGCGACACCGAGGATCCAGCCTGCGTCGCTGAGTGTCTGCACGAGGTCGGCGATGCCGTCGTACAGGGTGTCGTCGAGCCAGCCGGCAATCGCGAACCGTTCGCGGTAGAGCGCGGTCGACTCGGCGATCCGGTCGGCGGGTACGCCGAGCATCGCATGGGCTTCCTCGGCTGGCGGCCCGATCAAGGTGGCGGTGTCGACCGACGTGTCGAACTCGATACCGAGCTCCTCGAGCGCCCAACGGTGGCAGGCCAGGATCCCACCAGCGGGGTCGGTGAGTGTGCCGTCGAGGTCGAACAACGCAAGTGGCCGAGCGTCGGGGTCGGCGGGTACATCGCTGTTGAGCTGGAGAGGGTCGTTCGTCGACATCCCGCGAGCCTAAGGCCGATGGTCACCAACGGTGTGGAGCGACCTCTATCGTGGCCAGATGACTCCTTCAGAAACCGCACACCCTGGTGCGCTTAGCGGCATTCGGGTTCTCGACTTGTCCCGGGTGCTCGCTGGTCCAGCGTGTGCACAGCTACTGGCCGACCTTGGTGCCGATGTGATCAAGGTCGAACGGCCAGGGGTTGGCGACGACACTCGACAGTGGGGGCCGCCGTGGTTGCAGGACGAAGTTGGCAACGAGACCGCGGAGTCGTCGTATTACTTGTGTGCGAACCGCGGCAAGAAGTCCATCACGATCGATGTGGGAACCGACGCGGGCGTCGACCTGGTCAAACAGCTCGCGGCCAAGAGCGACGTCGTCGTTGAGAACTTCAAGGTTGGCTCGCTCGCCAAGAAGGGTCTCGACTACGACGGCTTACGTGCGGTGAAGCCGGATCTGATTTACGCATCGATCACCGGGTTTGGTCAGGACGGGCCCATGGCCGACCAGCCCGGTTACGACTACCTCGCTCAGGCAATGGGTGGAATGATGAGCGTCACCGGCCGCGCCGATGGCGAGCCGGGGGCAGGGCCGCTTCGCGCCGGTGTGGCAACAGCCGACCAAATGTCCGGCATGTACGCCACGGTCGGGATTCTCGCCGCGCTTCGACACCGCGACCAGACCGGTGAGGGCCAGCACATCGATGTCGCGCTGCTCGATTCTCAGCTCGCCTTTATGGCGAACCAGGCGCTCAACTATTTCGTGGGCGGCACGCCGCCGACGCGCAGCGGCGAGTGGCATCCGAACCTCGCTCCGTATCAGCCGTTCGATGTTGCCGATGGTCGAGTGATCGTGGCCGTTGGAAACAACCGGCAGTTCGCCGCGTTCTGCGGCTGGCTCGGACTCGACTCGCTGCCGTTGGACCCTCGCTTTGCCGAGAACCCCGACCGCAATAAGCACCGAGTCGAGCTCGCTGGCCTGCTCCAGGCAGAGCTCCGTGGCCGGACCAAGGCCGAGGCGCTCGAGGCGTTGCCGGCGCTCGGTGTGCC
The DNA here is from genome assembly GCA_937969345.1 of uncultured Acidimicrobiales bacterium. Taxonomy (GTDB): domain Bacteria; phylum Actinomycetota; class Acidimicrobiia; order Acidimicrobiales; family SHLQ01; genus SHLQ01. The sequence continues at coordinate 3,055 of CALBVK010000021.1, read as the reverse complement.
CGCAGCCAAGATCAACGACATGGCCGAAGCCTTTGACGAACCGCAGGCGAAGCACCGTGGCGGACGCATCGACCTGCCACACGGAACTGCAGGTACTGCGCCGGCGATCTCGAACCCGATCCACTTCTCGGCGAGCCCGATCACGTATCGGAACGCGCCGCCAACGTTGGGCGAGCACACCGCCGAGATCCTCAGCGATGTGCTCGGTTTGGACGACGAAGCGATTCGCTCACTCCAGGACGGTCAGGTCGTCTGAGCCGGAAACCGGTCAGGCAACCCCCATAACGCGGGGTCTGACCCTTTGTTATGGGGGTTCGCGCTATTCGTCGCTGGCGAGGTCGTTGTTGTCGGGGTCGCTGTGGGCCGGGACGGAGAGGCGGTCGCCGATCTTCATGCCCGTCGGTAGGGATCCGCTCTTCCACCGATCGTCGGCGACACCTGCAGCGAACGCATCGACCATTGGTTGGCTGAACTGGATGCGCCAGTCGCCACCGGACTTCGAGTCGTTGAAGTAGACGAACCCAATGATGTCGGGGTTCGCCCCCAGCCCGGTGAACAGCGTATTGAGCCAGGTCACCCGGTCGTCGTTGACCGTGGTGCCTGCTCCGATTTCGGCCAGGAGGATCGGCTTGGCCGTGAGTGCACGAAGCTCGCCGAGGGTCTTGCCAAAGACGGCATCGAAGGTCGGCGCTTCGGCTCCTTGATAACCCCGCCAGTAGCCGGACATCCCGACCCAGTCGGTGTACTCCTCGCCGGGCCAGTAGTTAACGATGTCGGTCTTGAGGTTGTCCGAGCGGTTCACGCTCCACAGCCACACGACGTTGTCGGCACCGGCGAGCTCGAAGCGGTCGTGCACGTGACGCCACATCTCGACGAAGTCGCCTTCCTGGTTGCCGTTGACCCCTTCGGACCACGAGTACCAGTTGCCGTTCATCTCGGCGGCGAGGCGCAACACGATTGGTTGGCCGTGTGCGGCCGCTGCTGCGGCCCATTCGTCGATGTAGAAGTCCCACGTTCCGTCGCTGATCTGCTGCAGTGTTGGCTGCGTGTCGGCCCCGGGAATGACCGGTTCCCAGGCGACCTGTGGCGTCATGCCACGGCCCCACGCTGTTCGAACCTGTTCGGCTGGGAACGGGGTCGACCAGTTGGAGAAGAACAGCAGGTTGTTCGGTGCTTTGCCAACGAGCCGGGTGACGTAGTCGAGCTCACCCATCCACCAGGGTGCTTCTCGGGTATGCATGCCGAAGACGCCTTGCTGGGCTCGCACGGCATTGACCGACAAGACCTGGGCGGCCGGAGGAGGTGCTGGTCCCTCCACCGGCGCGCCGGGTAGTTGTTCGCAGGCACGGCCATCGCCGTCCCCATCGAGGTAGGCGAGAGCCTCGCTATTCGCATCGAAGATCGCCTGTGCGTCGGGCTGGTTCTGGAAGTCGTTGCAGGAGACGGGTGCGACAGCGTCGGGGTCGGCAATCTGTTCACACGCGTTTCCGTCTCCGTCGCCATCGAAGTGCGCGAGCGTCGTCGGGTCGGCATCGAAGGCGACTTGCGCTTGGCTACGGGTCTCATAGTCGGTGCACTCGGGGCGCTTCGGTGCTGGAGGCACGGTCGACGCGGGCACGATGACCTGCTCGGTTCGGTAGACGACCTGAACCAGCTCCTGTTCGGGCGGTGCAGGAGCGACGGCAATCTCATCGGATACCGCATCGTCGAGACCACTATCTCCGGTGGTGTCGTCGGCGGTGTCGGCAACGTCGATCTCGTTTTCCCGTAGCTCGTTGAGGAGCTCGGCGAGTAGGTCGTTGTCGAGCGCTGTTGTGGACGGGTTGCGTACGTCGCTCGTCGTCGTTGACGTCTCGGGCGTTGCGAACGACAGGTTTATCGGCGGACCCGTCGTCGTGGTCTCGACCTCGGCGCGTTCGGGAAGGGCCACCGCAGCAAAGGTGATCGCCATAAGGAGGCAGATGAGTCCCACGTTGAAGAGCGGGCTGCCGATCGAAAACATGCCTGGCGGCTTCGCCGGTGGTGGCGCGGCCGAGTCGGGAATGGGCGTGTCGATCACATCGACCGTCTCTACCGAGGTGTCGTTGGGTCTACTGAACAGGGATTGCGATGGGCGGTTCGTCATCGTCTTTCTTAGGGTTGGTAGAGGGACATGCCCACGACCATCGCTAGAGCGAGGCCGTAGGGGATAAGGGCGAAGGGGTTTCGTTCGGACTCGCCAGCGAAGCCGCCAGCTCGCGTGCCCCAACCGGAGTTGTGGGCCATGCGGGTGAAGCCGAGCATGCGAATCGGCATGAGCATCAGCGTGGAGATCACAAGGAATGTTGGGATACGCCACAGATCACTCGGGGTTTCCCGTAGGTGTCTCGATTGGCGTAGCGCGGAGCTCGCTGTCGACGCGAGGATCGCAAAGATCGATACGAGCAGCCCGCCGCCGAGGCGTCCAAAGTTCGACACGAACGGTTCGAACAGGTCGAGGTCGGTGATGATGAACTGGCGCACGATCCAGCCGAGGTAGGCGCCGAGCAGCAGGAAGGGGAGGAGGATGTCGGCGAGGTAGAAGAAGGCGAGCGGGCGGGCGTTTCGCAACATCCAGGGAAACATTCGCAGGGTGTTGTACTGGCTGCCGCGGGCCCAACGCAGTTGCTGTTTGGCCATCTTTTTCCACTCGAGTGGAGCGTCGGTGTAGACGAGGCTGGTCGACTGGTAGACGGCCTTGTATCCCTGCTTGAGACATTCGTTGGTGAGGGTGCGGTCGTCGCTTACCTCGAGGAAGATGCCGAGGAACCGGCCCGTGAGGAAGTGGTCCATCGAGTCGACCAGGACGCTTCGACGGAAGGCGATCGTGCGACCTGGCAGGCAGCCGACGGTGCCGAGGACCGACATTGCGGGCATCGCGTATTCGTTGCGCAGTGACTCCATCCAGTCGGCCCAGCGGCTGAGAATATGGCGTTCGGGTGCCAGGATTCTCTGCTTGGTCGTGACGCCACCAACCTCGGGATCGGCAAATGGACGAACGAGTTCGGTCAGTGTGTTCGCGGTCCAGATCGTGTCG
>CALBVK010000020.1 GCA_937969345.1 uncultured Acidimicrobiales bacterium | reverse complement strand
GACTCGGGAAATGACCGAAGGCGATAGGGACAACTCAGGGGAACTTTCCTCGTTTTTGCACCTGACAGGTTGGCGACCCCTCGTGCTCGCCCTCATTGCAGGGCTCGCGGGAGCTGTTGGACTGTTCGGAGCGCTCAACGCGCCGGCAGAATTTCAGGCCCGCTACGTACTAAACGCACAACGAGTCGCCGATGACGACTTCACCCCGGCACAGCTCGACATCTTCGTCGAAGAGATCGCACAAACCGCAAAGTTCCCGCAGGTCGAGCTCGCCGTCGAGGACCGTACTGGCCTCGTCAACGAAGAAGACTACGAAATCACCGTCAACCAAAGCGGGTCATCGCTGTCACTCGTCGACATCAACGTCGTCGCCGGTGACCCAGTCGACGCCCAGACTGTTGCCATCGAGACCGTCATCGAAGCGTTGACTATCACCCTCAACAAGGTGCTCGGCGGCCACGTCGCCGGAGCGAACCAGATCAGCGATTCCATCATCGAAGTCGAAGCAACCATCGATGACCTCACCGAGCAAGCGGGCTTCCTCAACCCATCGACGGCATACGACCTGAAATCGCAAGAGGTCATCCAGCGCCGACGCGACATCGCCAACCCTCCCACTCGCCAAGAGACCGACGCCGACGGAAACGTCACCGAAGTCGAAATTCCATACAACGGACCATCGCTCGAACAGCTCTTAGCCGAGCTCAACGTCCTACAACCGCTCGACCGTGCGTACAAGAACGAGATCGCCGAGCTCGATGCTCTCAACCTTCGCCTCGCCGATCGCAACAGCGACATCCGTGACGCAAACGCAGCGCTCGCCCTCGTCGAGATCGAACGCGAATCACCGCTCGTAATCTCCGAGGTCGTCACCGAAGAGACCTCACGAATCGCAGGTCTGCTCACCGGCCTACTTCTGTTCGCTGTGCCAGCAGCATTGCTCGTCATCTTCGCTTTCGTCATCTTCGACCTGCTTCGCAAGAAGCCTGCCGAACCAACACTGCGCCGCGCCGAGGACTTCACGGCAGCTGGCGTCCTCGAAGCACAAGCACAACGTGCTCTGCCCGAAGCCAGCGTCACCCCGCTCGTCGTGGTGGACGAAGAAGAACTCGCCGTGTCCGACTCCGACGTCCTCAACGAAGAGGACGAAGAGGAGCCCGACGAAGACGAACCAAACGGCGACGACCCTAAGGCAAAGAAGCGTTCGAAAGATGGCCGATGGGGCCGGGACGCCAGTAGCAAAGCAGGCTGACCATGGCGACCAACCCTCCGATCTTCATCGTCGGGGCCGGACGAAGTGGCTCCACCGCTTTTCACCATGCCTTCGCACGACACCCACACGTCTCCTGGGTCTCCAAGATCCTCGACGTCATGCCCAAAGCCGAGAAGCTCAACGCCGCCGTTCTGCGCGGTCTCGACAGCCCGGTCCTCGGCGCAGCGCTCAAGAAGCGCGTCATCGAACCCGGACACCTGAAGCCAAGCGAGGCCTACGCCTACTGGGAGCGCATCGCCCCCGGATTCAGCGAACCGTTCCGCGACCTGCTCGACACCGACCTCACCGAGCGTACCAAGGCCAACCTCCAAGATGCCATCGAGCGCCTCACGATCGACGAGCGGCCCACACCGCTGCACAAGATCACCGGCTGGCCACGCATGGGATACCTCAACGCAGCGTTCCCTGACGCCAAGTTCATTCACGTCGTTCGCGACGGCAGAGCTGTCGTCAACTCGATCATGCAAATCGACTTCTGGGAAGGCTGGAAGGGCACCAAAGGATGGCGTGGCCTCGACATGACCGACGAGCAACAAGCCCGTTGGGACGCGAGCGGCCAATCGTTCGTGACCCTCGGCGCAATGGAACTCGCCGACATGTTCGACGCGATGGTGAAGGCAACCGCCCTCATCCCCGCTGACCGATTCATGGAAATCCGCTATGAAGATCTTTGCGACGATCCAACGGGTACTTTTGCAAACGTGACCTCGTTCTGCGACCTCGAATACACCGACGACTTCAACCAGTCGGTCATCGACTTCGGCTTCCGCAACACGAACACGAAGTGGCGCCAAGACCTCACCGAGCTCCAGCAGCGTCAGCTCGAAGCCGAACTTGCACCGCACCTTCTCCGCTGGAACTACGAACTCGCGTTTACCGAACCGAGTTCATGACCACCATTCCGACCTCCCCGAGCGGCGACCGGGTTTCCGTCCGGTCTGAGGACTCGACGCCCCTCGTCGATGATCCCGCCGAGGAAGTCCCACAACCGGGGCCAGGGTCGGTATGCGTCGTCATCGGAGCGATCCTCTCCGGGCTCGCTGCGGCGTTCGTCTTCCAGTCGCTCTCGCCCGACACACCGTTCGTCATTCTTGGGGGAACGCTGCTGACCGCCGCGATTCTCGGCGTCATTGGCCTCTACCGCTATCAGTGGTTCCTGCTGATCACGCTTGCGATCCGCCCCTCGCTCGACGATCTCATCGCCGACCAGTTCGGAACGTTCCAACCATCGGCGATCCTCGGCATCTTGGCCATCGGCGTCACCGCCCTCCACCTCGTCAGCCGCAAGCTGACAGGCAACTGGCAGCGAATGACACCGCTCGGACTGGCGTTCTGCGGATTCTTCCTCCTGTTTGTCCCGAGCTTCATTACGTCGGTCGACCGCGGCGTGTCCCAAGCCGCCATGTTCGGAATTGCTTCGGTCGTGTTGCTTTATCTTGCGATGGAACAGCACATGCTCGACGACGGCCGGTTCCTCTTCAAGCTCATCGCAGCGTCGGGTATCGGCATGATCGTGCCGATCATCACCGGGTTCGTGCAGTTCTTCTTTACCGGAACCCTCGACCCTGGAGGCTCTGGCCTCGTCCGAATCGACGGCTCCTTCGCCCACCCGAACACTTTTGCCACCTACTTGACTTTCGTCGTGCTGATTGCGATCAGCATCATCCCGACCGTCGAGGTCAAGCAGAAACTCATCGTGCTGACCGCAGCGAGCCTCGGTGGGTTCTTGCTGATCGCCACGTTTGCTCGAGGCGCCTGGGCCAGCTTCCTCATCGGAGCGCTCGTTATGGCCGCCCGCATCAATCGCAAGCTCGTCGTCGTGATCATCGCCGGTTCGTTTGCCGTTGCCGCCGCTGTCCCTGGAGTCGGTGACCGCCTCTCAAACCTCACCGCAACGACGGGCGCCAACGGTGGAGCCAAGACCGATGACTCGCTTGGTTGGCGAATTGGCTACTGGGAAAAGATCACTCCATTCTTCAGTCGAAACCCAGTGAGCGGTCTCGGAATCGATGCCACCAAGACGCAGACCATCGAGGCCAAGGACCCGCACAACAGCTTCCTGCAGGCATTCCTCGAGGGCGGCATTATCGGTGGGATGGGCTTCATGATCCTGCTTGGGGTCGCCACCTACGCCGGCTACAAGACATGGGTCAAGGCTCGCAAGAACGTGCTCGACTACCAGACCAAGTTGATCAGTGTCGGAGCAATCGCCGGACTTCTTTCCGTTGCCGCCCAGCTCATCACCGAGAACGTGCTGCTCAACACCATCGTCTGGTGGTACCTCAACATCGCATTCGCACACCTCGCAGTCCTCACGTGGGGCTCGAGAAACACTGCGATCACCCCTGAAGAACAACCAACCCCCGACTTCGAACGACGTGCGCTTCCGCACGGCGAACGTCGCGAACCTGCCGAAGGCGTCCTATGACATCCCCCACTCCCCGACTGTCCATTGGCGTACCCGTATACAACGGCGAGGACTACATCGCCGAGGCAATTACCAGTCACCTCGAACAGGACTTCAGCGACTTCGAACTCGTGGTGTCCGACAACTGCTCGACTGATGCGACTCCTGACATCGTCAACGACTTCGTCAAGGCCGACGCTCGCGTCACCTATACGAGCAACGACGAGAACATCGGCAGCACCGCAAACTTCAATCGGCTCTTTCGTCTCACCAACGGCGACCTGTTCCGATGGGCAGCAGCCGACGACCGAGTCGAGCCCGGCTACCTGTCCAAGGTCATCTCCATGATGGATGCCGACCCCCAGATCGTGATTGGCCATGCGGACAGCATGCTTATCGATCCCAAGAGCGAGCCCATGCTCGAGATGGATCAGGGCTTCCTCGGTGGCGATGGGTACATGGAAGCAATCAAGCTTCATCCGCCAGCCGGCGATGAGCGTTTCCACTCCCCTCATCCGCACAAGCGGATCGACGCGGTGATCAATAACAACCACCGCAACTTCTACATCTTTGGCATTATGCGCCGGGACGTCATGATGCAGACCCGACTCCACGGGTCGTTCTACGGCGGCGACCGCACGCTGCTCGTGGAGATGGCGATGCGTGGCACATTCCGCAAGGTCCCCGAACCGCTGTTCGCATCTCGCAGTCACGCCAAGAACTCTGGCCGCAACGGACTCAACTTCGAAGAGCTCAAGCAGCACGGCGCACAGGACATTTCCTTTGCTGGCCAGGTCATGAAGGGGTACATCAGCGGCGTCCGAACTGCGGGTGTGCCGAGGAGCGAAGAGCTCAAGTGCCTCGCCGTGATCGCCAAGAAGTTCAAACAACCAACCCGCCTCCTGCGCGGCTGGTAACCGTCATACGTTCGGCGCTCTATCGATCAGTTCCGGGGTCAGACCCCCGAGTTGATCCAGAACGCTGCTCGATCAGGTTCGGGGTCAGACCCCCGAGTTGATCCAGAACGCTGCTCGATCAGGTTTAGGGTCAGACCCCCGAGTTGATCCAGAACGCTGCTCGATCAGGTTTAGGGTCAGACCCCCGAGTTGATCGAGGCTGGCTCTCAGCCGCCTGAGATAGTCGTCTCAGCCGGCCCTAGGCTGCCTGTGGCTTTGGCTAGCGGCGAGTGCCGGGCGGCTTCGATCAGGTTTAGGGTCTGACCCCGAAGTTGATCCAGAACGCTGCTCGATCAGGTTTAGGGTCTGACCCCGAAGTTGATCCAGAACGCTGCTCGATCAGGTTTAGGGTCTGACCCCGGAGTT
>CALBVK010000019.1 GCA_937969345.1 uncultured Acidimicrobiales bacterium | reverse complement strand
GGTGAACTCGCGAATGTCGTTGGCATCGGTGCCTTGGGCGTGGACCCAGTTCGACCCGACCTGACCCACGGCGTCACATCCGTTGTTCGCCATGCAATGCACGAACTCTTCGATCAGCGCGAAGTTGTCGACGCGCTGGGTGAGCTCGTGTGCGTAGACCGGAGCGTGCATCATCCGACCGTGGACGCCGACGCTTCGGGGAGCGATCCGGAGAAAGTCACTTGGCGCGGCGTCGAAGTCGTGAGGCGGACCCGTGAACCCGATCTGATACGGGAAGAGTTTGTTGTCCGGGTTCTGCCAATGCTCGGACTTTTTGTATTCGTTCATCGGCTGGTGGTCTCCGGTCGGATTCGATGGGCGTAGAGGTGCTCGTAGTGCGGAAGCAGTTCGTCGACGACGGCTTTGACCCGGTCGGGGGCTTCGCTGATATCGATCGAGGTTTTTGGCTGGGCTTTAAGGCCGTCGGAACCACGCAGGTTCTCATGGAACGATCCACCGTCCCACCAGCTCACTTCGTCTCGTGCGCCGGGCTCCCAGCTGAGGGCGCTCGCGATGAAGGGAATACCGACGGCCGTGCACCATTGTTCGACCATGCCGTGTGGATCGGCAAGCACGTCGTCGCTGTCGATCACGGGCGGTGGTGCACCGTGGATGTTGGTCAGTTTGTCGAACAGCTCGCGCTGTTCGGCGAAGGCTGTTTCGCGAATGTCGAAGTCGGGCCAGTGCGTGAACATCGACGTGACGGTCTTTGCTGGATGACGAATCAAAAACGAGTGGGTGAAGTTCGACAGCCATTCCGGGGTCCACAGCCGTGTGATGTAGTGCGGAAAGTCCTTGATGAACACCGGGCCTGCGTCGGCGAGTTCTCGTAGATCATTCCATGCCGAGTCGTACGTGAGGCCTACCGTTCGGATGCTGTCGTCGGCGAGACGCGGCCAGTCAGGGTCTTCGCCCTGGTACCAAACTTCGCCGAATGGCTCGTGCAAACAGATGAGGTCGCCGCGCTGTCGCATCATCCATTCGAATGCGGTGGACGTCGATCGGGGGACACCCCACAGTGCGAGGATCTTGTTCTTGACCAGCATGGCCAGACCGTACTGGACGATCGTTCAGTACGCCAGGCTCACGTCAATCCGGGGCGTACAGTACCGACATGACTCGTCGATTCGTGCCCTTCGATGGCCTGTGGTCGATGGCGATCGACGTGCCCTACAGCTACCTACTGCGCGATGGCGATCTTGCGTGGTCGTGCGGCCAGCTTGCGCTCGACTCGACTTCGAAGGTCATGTATCCCGACGACCTGGCGAGCCAGTCCCACGTCGTCATTGAGTATGTCGAACAGATCCTGGCCCGAGCGGAACTTTCGGCCGAGAACGTCACGCGGCTGTACCTCTATCACGCAGCACCGAGCCGCGAGGCCGAGCAGTCGATGCTGTCTATCTTCCGGCAGCGGTTTGGCCCGCTCGTCGACCTGCAGCCGATCGCGGTTCCGCACTTCTACTACGACGGTGTGATGCTCGAGGTGGACGTCTGGTGGTCGAACGGTGACGCGCTTCGTTGGGGATCATCGAGTCATCCGCCCGCCGGCACGACCCGACTGTCCGAGCATTGCATCGTCCCAACAGCGCAGCTCGGCTCTGATGTTGATGTGCCTGACCCAGGAGCGGTGATCGACGGTGGATCGCGGATCGACGACATGGTGCTATTGCATATCGATGTGCCAGCACGCGCGGTCACGACCGAGGTGCTCGACATCGGCGGCACCGTGAGCGTGCTACGTCGGTGCGGCGAATACACGTGGTTGCAGGGACGGTCTGCAGACGCATCACTCGGCCTCGTAGGGCAGACCGAAGCGGTCATGGCGAGATTCGATGACGTGCTCGAAGCGATCGGCCTCGGCTATGGCGACGTCGCCAAGTCGACCACGCACTACGTGGGTGGTAGCTCTGCCGACGAGCTGCACGGCAACATGTCCGTGCGGAACCAGCGCTATAGCAAGCCCGGCCCGGCGAGCACCGGCTTGCCCGTGTTCGGCTTCGCCGATCCGGCGAGCAAGGTTGTCGTCGACATCACCCTCGTCCGCCGTGACGGCCCAGACATCGGTGCGGAGTAGGCGCGTTCGCTAACTCGCGCCCTGCAGGCGGTTGAGGACGTTGCCGGTTACCTGTTGGATCGCGGGGTCATCGGCGAGCCCAAAGACCCAGTCGGTCGTGCCGATGGTGATGACCTCGCCGCCGTCGTCACCGTAGGGCTTGCACGTGAGCATCACCGCGTTGCCGTAGCGCGCCTTGGCGGCCGAATCGGGGTCGTCGCCGAAGATGCGGTTAGCGATGAACTCAAGGTCACCTTGGTCGCTCAGGGCGGCGATCGACTTCGGATACTCGCCAACGCCGAGGTTGCTCGACGGAACATGCGCGACGATCTCGGTCGACTCGGGCACACCGAGCGACAATGCAAAGCCATTCGGGACCGGTCGCTGGTAGTCGTCGAAGGTGATGGGGCACCCTACGGTCTCGTAGCCGACGGCGCCGTCGTCGCGACCAAGCACATCGCCGTATCGGAGACCTGTGTCCGCGAACATCCAGTGCTCGTCCCGGTAGACGATGAAACCGCCCACACCTTGGGCAGTCGCCTGCCCAAAGCGATGGTACAAACCAAAGGCCGAGCCGCCACCGAGAAGGGTCCACTCGGGTTCGCCAACAACCGGGTCGGCCCACATGCCGCTCAC
>CALBVK010000018.1 GCA_937969345.1 uncultured Acidimicrobiales bacterium | reverse complement strand
GCGCTCGCTGCAGTGACTATTGCTGATGACGCCGGCACTGCTGGAGATGCCGCCGATGACTTTGCTGCTTCGCTTGTCTCCGGTGATGCCAATGGAGACGGGTTGCTCGATGTCACCGAGACGTGGGTCTTTGAGGCTACGGGTATAGCGACGGTTGGCCAGTATCGCAATGTTGGCGTGGCGACGGGTACGGCTCCGGAGACGACGAACCCGGATGGTTCGACGACTCTTGGTGTTGAGGTGTCTGATGATGATCCGTCGGCGTACGTTGGTTCGTCCCCCGAGATTGCTGTGTTGAAGGCGGTGAACACGGAGGACGCGAATGCTGTACCGGGTGTGTTCGTGCCCGAGAGCAGCGATGTTGTGTGGACGTACGCGGTGTCGAACCCGGGCAATGTTGCGCTCGGTGACGTGACCGTTGTTGATGATGCGGGTACGCCGTTGGACGCGGCTGATGATTGGACGTTGACGGTTGCCGACCTTGTGTCTGGCGATGCGAACGGCGACCTCCTGCTCGATGTTGACGAGACGTGGTTGTTTGAAGCGACGCGTACCGCGGCCGCTGGTCAGTACACGAATGAGGCGGTAGCGACGGGTACGGCTCCGGAGACGACGAACACGGATGGTTCGACGACTCCTGGTGTTGAGGTGTCTGATGATGATCCAGCGAACTCGTTTGGGTTGGTCCCTGGGATTGCTGTTGTGAAGGCAGTGAACACCGAGGACGCGAATGCTGTACCGGGTGTGTTTGTGCCTAATGGCGAGCCTGTTGTGTGGACATACACGGTGTCGAACACCGGCAATATTGCGTTGGACAATGTCACGGTTGTTGATGATGCGGGTACGCCTTTGGATGCGGCTGATGATTGGACGTTGACGGTTGCCGACCTTGTGTCTGGTGATGCGAACGGCGACTTGTTGCTCGATGTCACCGAGACGTGGTTGTTTGAAGCGACGGGCACGGCGATAGCTGGTCAGTACACAAACGATGCGGTTGTTGCGGGTACTAGTCCCGATACGACGAACCCTGATGGTTCGACGACTCGTGGTGTTGAGGTATCCGATAACGATCCGGCGAACTACTTCGGTACCGACGGCGGCATTTTGTTGGTCAAGACGGTGAATGGCGAGGACGCAAATGTTGCTCCTGGTCCGTTTGTGCCAGCAGGCAACGACCTGCTGTGGGCATACACGGTCACGAATACGTCAAACACGCCGTTGGCTGATGTGACGGTTGTTGATGATGCGGGTACGCCTTTGGATGCGGCTGATGATTGGACGTTGACGGTTGCCGACCTTGTGTCCGGTGATGTCAATGATGATGGCCTGTTGGACCTCGATGAGGTCTGGGTGTTTGAGTCATCGGGTGTTGCGCTGGTTGGTGACTACGCAAACGTTGCGTTGGTAACGGGTGCAGCTCCAGACACTGTCGAGGTCGACGGAACCGTTACGCCTGGCACGGTCTACACCGATGATGATCCAGCGAATCACCATGGTTGGGACGCGGCGATTTCGTTGGTCAAGTTTGTGGTCGATGGAGACGGCGTGGCCGATGATGCCAATGATGCGCCGGGGCCGCTCTTGCCGAATGGCTCGGAGGTGTCGTGGTTGTACACGGCGACGAACACCGGTCCTACTTGGCTTATCGATGTGGTCGTTGTCGACGATCAGGGCGTGGTTGTGACCTGCCCGATGTCGACGCTTGCGCCTGCCGGTGACGTGGACGGTCGTGACGAAATGACGTGTACCGGTGCTGCCCAGGACGTGGCTGCTGGTCCGTATGTCAATGTTGGTTTGGTATCGGGCGCTCCGGCGTGGCCGAATCCGGCCGAGCCTCTTGACACCAACGGTTTGCCTGCGCTGGTTGCGATCACGGATCTTGCGACCGGTGAACGTGTGGCGCCGTTGACCGCTGACGACCCGGCGAACCACTTCGGTTCGGGTCCGGCAATCGAGGTCCGCAAGGACGTATGTGTTTTGGCCGATTCGGCTGATTGCGACGTTGACATCGATGCGCATTGGGGTGAGCGTGCGGTTGTCGAGACTGGCTCTGCTGCCATGTGGCGAATCATCGTGACGAACACCGGCAACGTCGTGCTTACCGATGTTGTCGTGACGGACACGATTGCACCTGCGTGTGATCAGGAGCTCGATGTGTTGGCTCCTGGGGAGTCGCAGCGTTGGTCGTGTGCGCAGCGTGATCTTGGTGTTGTCGATGACGTGATGGTGAACGTTGCGACCGCAACGGGCACGTCGCCCACCGGTCAGACGCCTACCGATGAGGACGAAGCGGAGATTGTTCAGCCCGCGTCGTACCAGGTCGAGAAACGTGCGATTACTACCGATGTTGTGGTAGGCGATGTTGTCGAGTTTGAGGTTGTGGTGACCAACGATGGCAGCCGAACGCTGACAGACATTTCGGTGACGGATACACCTCCGTCCTCGGCGGAGATCATTGAGGCTCCTGCTGGCGCTGACGTGAGCGACGCCGGTGTGATGAGCTGGATGATTGACGACCTACTCCCCGGCGATAGCGAATCGTTCCGCTACAAGCTGCGGGTCACCGAGGTTGGCGAGTTCGGCAACGTTGTTGCGATCGAATCTGACGGGGTGACGAACAATCCCGAGGTGCTCCAGGACGACCCGGAAGACAACACGTCGCGGGTGACCTTGACGGCTAGCCCGCTTCCTCCTTCGGTTCCATTGGCGTTCACGGGTCGGACGATCGAGACCACCATGTGGTTTGCTGCGCTGTTGGTCAGCTTTGGCTTCTTGCTGCTCATGAGCCGGCGCCGACGCGAAGACGCGTAGGGCAGGACACGAAAGTCTTGACATACATGATCACGGGTCACTCGGCGCTATGCGCGCTGGGTGGCCCGTGTTCATTGTGACTCCGATGCACAATCCCCGACATGGGGGGAGCGGTTGCGGGTACTGTGCCGTTATTCACACCTGGGGAGATAGTAATGAGCACAGACCGGTTTGACTTCGTCGTTGTAGGAGCGGGTTCGGCTGGTGCTGTTTTGGCGGCCCGGTTGTCTGAGGACCCGAGTTGTCGCGTCTGTTTGCTCGAGGCCGGTGGGCCGCCGCCGGCCGCAGAGATCATGCCGGCGGCTGTTGCGTCGCTGCAGAACGACCCAAACACCGACTGGATGTTCGACGGAGACCCGGGCGGTGTCGGCAAGGGCATTGTCGGCGGTCGGATGATGGTGCCGCGAGGCAAGATGCTCGGCGGCTCGTCGGGTATCAACTACATGGCATATGTGCGTGGGCATCCGGGCGATTTCGATTCGTGGGCTGACACGGGCGGCGATGCGTGGGCTTACGACAGCGTGTTGCCGTACTTCAAGAAGTCCGAAGGGTTGTCGCCGAGTGGCGATGTGGTGATCGATGGCGACGCGCACTCGACCGAGGGGCCGTTGGGAGTGTCGGTTCGTGGGCCGGTCTTGTCGAGTGCCCAACAGTTTGTTGAGGCCGCTGGCGCTGCGGGCATTCCCCAAGGCGACTACAACGGACGTGACCGCGGTGGTCCGGCGGGCGTGGCGTCACTGTTTCAAACGACGACGAAGAACGGGATGCGGTCATCGACCTACCACGCGTTCCTCGAGCCGCACGCAGACCGGGAGAACCTGACGATCATTCCGCATGCGATGGCGCAGCGGCTGACCTTCGAGGGCGAGGGTGATGCTTTGCGGGTGACCGGCGTCGAGTATCACGATGCCGACGGCGCCTCCCAGACGGTGCATGCGGACAAGGAAGTGCTGGTGAGCGCGGGTGCTGTTGGTTCGCCGCAGCTGTTGATGGTGTCGGGGATTGGAGACGCGAGCGAGTTGTCAGCGGTGGGCGTCGAGCCGGTTCACGACTTGCCTGCGGTTGGCAAACACATGAAGGACCATTTGCACACCGGGCTGTATTTCGAGGCGGATGGTGTGGGCGAGACCATGGCCGAGATTGCCGTGTCGCTCGGCCCGGACGCCTTGCGCGCACCGGCAGGTCCGTTGCCGGCCGACCCCGCCGACGACGTCAACCTTCCTCCGGAGCTCGCCGCGGTGAAGGCCGAAGCCGAGCGGCGTCTCACCGAGTGGGCAACAACGGGCAAGGGCATTCCGTCGTCGTCGCTTTATGACGCGGTTGCCTTCTTCTCGAGCGGTTTGGGCGATGACCATACCCACGACATTCAGGTTGGCTTCCTCACGTGTGGCTATACCCCAGACATTTGGAAGGGTGTGTTCCGCATCGATGACAACTATTTCGAGAATGCTGAGGAGCAGCTCGACCCGAACAAGGGTGTTGTCGTTATTTTGCCGAACCCGGTGCAGCCGCATTCCGAAGGCAGCATCACGTTGGCCAGCGCCGACCCGAACGACAAGCCGATTATCGATTTCAACTACTTTGCCGAGCCCCATGACGTGCAGGTCATGCTCGCCGCAATGCGTAAGAGCTTGGAGATTGCGGCCGCGTGGCCCGGCGATGGCCTGGGTGATCTGATGATTCCGCCGCTGCTCGCAGAGAAGCATGGCTATGACGCTGCAGCAGGTCCGAGCGATGCGTTGCTCGAGGATATGGCTCGCCACTATTCGCTCACCGTCTATCACTTGGTGTCGACGTGTCGGATGGGAGACGTGGTCGATCCGTCGCTGAAGGTGATGGGTGTCGGTGGCCTGCGGGTGGCCGATGCGAGCGTCATGCCGAACATCGTCAGCGGCAACACGAACGCGGCGGCGATCATGATCGGCGAGAAGGCAGCCGAACTGGTAGCCGCCGAGCACGGCGTGGCCCTCGACCAGATGGTTGGTGCTTAGTCGACTTCGGCGCTCAACGGGGTAGGACCCGCGAGACATAGTCGACGTATGTGATGACCTTGGTGTCGCGGGCCCGCCTCGCTCCGGGCCTCATCGTTAGCGCTGGCGCTTGCGGGCTCGCCGTTGTGCTCGGTTCAGTCGGTTGCCGGATCCGGTGCTGGCTTTGGGGTCGGAGAGGTCGACCTGGGTGGATTCGCAGCATGGGCACGCAAGTTCTGGTCCGAGGTGGAGCTGAACAACATCGACGGTGGTGGGCTCTTCGCCGTAGTACTCGCGCCACATGTTGAGCAGCTCACCGTCGAGGTGGTCGTTGTGAACGGGGACCGGCCGGAAGTAGTTGTGGTCGAAGTCGTCGAGGCTGGCCCCATCCCTCAACTCTTCGATGACCCACGTGAGTAGGACGACAGCATCGTGGTTGTCGAGGTTTGTGACGACGAGCTCGGGAAGGTCGAAACTCTTCGAGAGGCCGATGGTGTAGGTCCAGGCGACGTTGTTGGGGTCGGGAAGGACCCCTTGGATGGTGTATCCGTTTGCGATGATTCGCATCTCCATGTCGGAGAGAATTTGGTCGAGAAAGCGCATGTCGGTGCTCCAGTGAAAGGCCCATGGGTGGGCGGGTTCATTGGGCAGCACTCATCGCTGTGCAACCGAAGCGTCTGGCGAATTGTCACGAAGACCACTCACCTGTTTGAGATCTTAGAGGTGTGCTGTGACATCACCCAAGGCCGGGCAACTAGGTGAGCTGTGCCACTGGGTGTAGGGCCGGCGCATTCTCGTGGGGGACTCTGGCGGCGAAGGTCGAACAGACCCAGCCGCCGAGTCCCAGCCAGAGTGCAAGGCCGATGACCAGGCCCGCATTTCCTCCGAACGGAATAGCGGTAGCGGCGACGAAGAAGGCGACGGTCACGACGGCGCCGAGTATGTAGGTGACGATGATGACCAGGGGTAGCGACATTGGGTTCTTGACCACAGGTGGTGGCGCGGCGGGCTGTGGTGAGGATGACTGTGTTGAGGTGGGCTGTGGGATGCGGCGTTGCGCGAATTTCCAGAGCGCCGCAACGGCGGCCGCCATCGTGGCGACCCACAGGACGTTTGCGAACAGCCAGGACAGGTAGGCGTTCGACCACAGCAGGTAGATCCCGGCGCTGGCAGCGAGGGTGATGGCCGTTGTGATGGCGTAGGTAGCACCCATGCGGCCGAGGAGTCCAGGCTCGAGTGCTGCTCGTCGGGCTGCTTCGATGCTGAGCCCAACCGAGACCAGCGCAAGGGGAGCGAGCACGACGCCAGCGAGCAAGATCAGGATGATGAGGAAGGTATCGCTGCCGAACGCATGCACGGTCACCCCAATGAACATCAGGAACCCGGGGGCAATGAGCAGGCAGGCGATGCGGGCGAGGCGGGTGCCGCGGTGGTTGCCAACGGCGAGTGCGCCGACGAGGAGCATGGCGGCAATCACCGGTACGAGCAGCGCCGGGTTGGGGAGTGTGCGCAGGTCGGCGACCGTGGGTGTCCATTCGCCGTCGGCGGAGCGTTCGATGAGGGGGAGCTCGCCCGATGCAACGGCGACGGTTTGGTCGGGGAGCACCACGATGTCGAAGAGGCCAACGACGGGTTCGAAGAAGCTATTGCCGAACTGGTGGTGCCACCAGGTGGCGTTCGGGTCTATCTGCCATACGGTCTCTGCGGTTTCCCACCGGTCGGTGGACTCTTCGATGCGTCGTCCGTCGGTGATGCGGATGCAGGTGCCGTCGTCGAGGCACGCTTCGGTGCTCTGTCCAACCTCGGTGAGCGTGCTCTCGTCTATCTGCACGATGTCGCCGCTGACGTTCTCGCCCGAGTCGATTTCGACCAGGTTGCCGTTGGTGTCGAGGGCGACGTCGCGAATGACTCGGCCCTGATCGCCCGGCGAGCAGGCGGTCAGAACCAGGAAGAGAGCAGCGATAGCGACCGTGCGTAGGTGGGATCGCCGTGGTGGGGTGGTTGAAGCCATAGTTCTTCTACGTTGACCATCGGCGCCGAGTTCCCGAAGTCGAAGAAGATCTCCGTCGACATGTCTAGGCATGAATGAGCGCTTGTGG
>CALBVK010000017.1 GCA_937969345.1 uncultured Acidimicrobiales bacterium | reverse complement strand
AGAAGGCAATGGCGCTTGGCGGTTCGACGTCACGGTCTCTTCGCCCTACGACACGCCCGAGCGGTACGCCGACGCATGGCGCGTCGTGGGCGAGGACGGCACCGAGCTCGGCGTCCGGGTCCTGACCCACGATCATGCGAGTGAGCAACCATTCACCCGTTCTCAGACCGGCATCGTCATTCCCGACGATGTCACCACGGTCATTGTCGAAGGGCGCGATCAGGTAAACGGCTGGGGAGGCGGAACGCTCACCGTCGACCTCACCACCGATGCCAGCCAATAGCGGTCGATGACCCGTAAACAGCTCCTACTGATCGCCCTTGGCCTCGCATTGTTCTTGGTTCCGCTCGCCATCGGCGGCATCATTCTGCTCGGCTAAGGCATCCCTCGATCAGGTACGGGGTCAGACCCTCGACCTGATCGATAGCGCCCTCGATCAGTTTTAGGGTCTGACCCCGGAGTTGATCGAGGCGACCGGGCGGGCCCGAAGTTCGATATTGATGATCGCCGCGTAGAGGCCTTCATCGGCTTTGGCATCAGGAGCATCGTGGCGTTCGATATCGACGTGCTCGAGCGCCGGACCAACGCTGGCCAGACCAGCGCACCGATCCTCGAGAAGGTTGGTCGCCGCACCTCGGGCGAGTTCGACGGCTCGTTCTATGGCTTCGGCTGGATCGCTCACACTCTCGGCACCGTCACCGCTGACCACACGGAACGCGCCTGGCCCATCGCTGTGTACCTCGGTATGGCTGCGGACCACCACGTGACCCGCAGCTGCACCCACCGCGTTCGCAACAGCAAAGTCGGCCGGCAATACCAACTCGGCCCCACATCGTCGTGCCACCTCGGCGTAATACACGCCAGCCGGACCGCCGACAGCAACGATCGGAGCGACCGGAGCAAACGACACGGCGACGCCACCGACCAGTGGTTCGCCCGAGGCAATCGCATCGGCGAGCGGGTTTGCGAGCGAATCGCCAATGGCATCGTCGAAGGCCACGTCGAGAATGCAGCCAGCACTCCGACGCACGGTCTCGGACCACACGCGTTGGGCAAACATGGCGGCTTCCTCGCCCGTGTACCAGGCCATGAGCTCGGCGCCAGCGGCCGCCCCCTCACACGACCAGTTCTCCTGCAAGCCCAGCACATGGGCGGCATCAGACGGGGTAAAGCCCGACAAGTGGACGAGACCCTTGTCCACCAACACACCGAGCGATCGGCGCTCCAACGCTCCAGGCGCCACCTTGACCAACGGCGCCGGAGTCGTGCTCAGCCGGTCGAACACACGCTGCTCGATCGTTGACAAACCCGATGGCACCTCGCTCGCGTCGACTCGAAACGCGAATGTCGCTGCGATGTCTCGCGAGGGTGGTTCCTGCAGGTCACGGCGGAGCTGGCCAATGATGTCGGGGTGAACGGTCGCGAGAAGCGACAACGGCACTCGTCGCTGAGGACCCACGGTTATCGCCATGCGATCGGTGTGAACTTCGCTGTCACCACCGAGACCCGTCGTGCGCACATCGATTGCTTCGACCATTGTCCGCCACCCGCCGACCCGGGCACCGTCGGCAACCAGTCGTGGCCGGCCAGCGCGCAGTTGACCGACATCGGTGGTCGTGCCGCCGATATCGGAGAGAACAAAGTCCTCGAGACCTGACAGCGTTGCCGCTCCGACGATCGACGCAGCCGGACCCGACAACACGGTTTCGATCGGGCGGCGTGCTACCGAGTCGGCCGCAGCGAGAGACCCGTCTCCCTTAGCGACCATCACTGGAGCCGTGATATCGAGTGCTTTGAGCGAAGTGGAGACGGCTGCGACCAAGTCGCTTATGCGCGACAAGAGACGTGCGTTCAGCGCGGTCGTGAGCGCACGGCGGGGAGCGTCGAGCGACTCGCTGAGCGACGACGAAACGGTGACGGGCAGGTCGGTCTTGGCCATCACGAGGTCGCGCACGTGGTGTTCGTGCGCAGGGTTCCGAACCGCGAACGTCGACGCGACGGCGACGGCCTTGACGTTCGCTCCATGCTTGGCGAGCAAGGACTCGATGCACTCGACATCGAGCGGGGCGACCTCGCTCCCGTAGTGGTTGTGGCCGCCCGCCACGGTCGCCACGACCGCATCGCTAAACGACTCGTGAATTCCCGTCCGGGCGAGCATCCGATCGTCGAACCCGACGAGGATCACGAGGACGGGACTGCCATGGCCCTCGACGACCGCGTTCGTCGCGAGCGTCGTCGAGATCGACACGAGCGCGACCGATTCGGGATCGAGCTTCGAAGAGATCGCAGCAAACGCGTTCGAGACACCAACGGCAAGATCGTGACGTGTCGTTAGGGCC
This sequence comes from uncultured Acidimicrobiales bacterium, assembly GCA_937969345.1. Lineage (GTDB taxonomy): Bacteria > Actinomycetota > Acidimicrobiia > Acidimicrobiales > SHLQ01 > SHLQ01. The sequence continues at coordinate 14,604 of CALBVK010000017.1, read as the reverse complement.
TTGGCCGAAGCGAGTACCGCATGCGACTCGGCATCGAGCAGAACCGCGTCGGTGTACGTGCCACCGGTGTCAACGCCGAGCAACGTCTGGGGAGAGTTCTGAGATGCGACCACAGCGCACCATCGTGGCAGAATCTGAGACCATGGTCGAAGCTCTGCGCAATCCTCGTCTTCACGGGTTCGGAACGACGGTGTTCGCTCAGATGAGCGCCCTGGCACAAAAGACCGGCGCGGTGAACCTCGGACAGGGCTTCCCCGATACCGACGGACCACGCGAGGTCGCCGAAGTCGCGGCCCACGCCGTCCTGAACGGACCGAACCAATACCCGCCCTTGCCCGGTCAACCCGGCCTGCGTTTGGCCGTTGCCGAGCACCAGGAACGCTTCTACGGGTTGACCTACGACCCCGACTCTGAAGTGCTCATCACGGCCGGCGCAACCGAGGCCATCGCCGGCGCGATGTTCGCCTTGTGCGACCACGAAGACGAAGTCATCACGTTCGAACCGAGCTACGACAGTTACAGCGCATCGATCGCGATGGCTGGGGCCACGAAGAAGCCAGTGCTGTTGGCGGCCCCGGACTACCCGCTCGACATGGATGCGTTTCGCGCTGCCTTGAGCGACAAGAGCCGAGTCATCCTCCTCAACACGCCGCACAATCCAACGGGCAAGGTCTTCACAAGGGCCGAACTTGAACAAATCGCCGAGGTCGCGATCGAGCGTGATCTCGTCGTGGTCAGCGACGACGTCTACCAACACATGGTGTTCGACGGTGAGCACATTCCGATCGCGTCGCTTCCTGGAATGCGCGAACGGACGATCAGCATTGGCTCTGCGGGCAAGACGTTCTCCTTCACCGGGTGGAAGGTGGGTTGGCTGACCGCACCCGCGGACCTGCGCAATGCGGTCATGACCGCCAAGCAGTTCCTCACCTTCGTGAATGCGGCGCCGCTACAACCCGCCGTCGAAGTTGGACTGCGGCTCGGTGACGAGTACTTCCACGGCCTTCGAGACGAACTATTGGCCAAACGAGATCGTTTGCAGCGCGGTCTAGCAGCGGCTGGGTTCGATGTCTTGCACACACAGGGCACGTACTTTCTGACATGCGACATTCGTGGCGTTGCGGAGCGAAACAACCTGCCCAACACGAGCATCGAATTCTGCCTTGCGCTACCCGAGGCCGCCGGTGTTGTTGCTGTGCCGAGCGAGGTCTTCTACTCGACGAAGGAAGCCGGCCGACATTTGATCCGGTTCGCGTTCTGCAAGCGAGACGACGTGCTCGACGAGGCAATCCGCCGGCTGTCCGTCCTCGCCTAAGCGGCGAAACCAGCTTCGCTAGGCAGCGCGGCGCCGACGGCGCTTCGAACGGTCCCGGCCGCCTCCACCGGCACCACTGCCAGGGTCGTCGTCGGGCCGGGTCGGGCCCGGAGCCGCGAGTTCTGGAGCCTCAACGTTGCCGCGCATGACATCGCGCATAAACGCAAGGTGCCCGGTCGACGTTCCGCAGCATCCGCCGATGATCTCGATACCGGCGTCCATCATGCGTTGGACGTGGGCACCCATGATCTCGGGTGACCCGCTGTACACGAGGGAATCACCACGGAACTCGGGCACACCAGCATTCGACTTGACGATGACCGGCGTGTCTCCTGCACCGGCCTTGATCTGCAGCACGGCAGCCTCGGTCTCGGCCACGTTGTTGCCACAGTTCGCGCCGATCGCAGCGAGACCAAGGTCGGTCATCCGTTTCGCAGCATCCATGCCCGTCACGCCCATCATCGTGCGCCCGGCGGTATCGAAGCTCATGGTTGCGGCAATCGGCATGTCGGTTGTTCGTCGAGCGCCGACCACGGCGGCCTCGACCTCGTCCAGACTCGACATCGTCTCAATCCACAAGATGTCGGCTCCACCTTCGGCGAGCCCCTCGGCTTGTGCGGCGAACGCGTCGGCCGCGGTTTCGGGGGTCATCTCCCCCATCGGCACGAGCAGTTCGCCCGACGGACCCATCGAGCCAGCGACGATCACGCGACGGTCCGCGGCGTCGGCCGCGGCGCGTGCGACACGCGCAGCTGCAGCGTTGAGCTCGATCACACGGTCGTCGAGCTTGTGCAGCTTCAACCGGAAGGCGGTGCCACCGAAGGAATTGGTCAAGATGATGTCGGAGCCGGCAGCGATGTACCCGGCGTGCACGTCGGTGACGAGCTCGGGCATGTCGACGTTCCACGCCTCAGGCGGGTCACCGGCGGTCAGCCCGCGCTCGAACAGTTCGGTACCCATAGCGCCGTCGACCAAGAGCGTGGTTCGTTCGGCGAGTAGTTCCGTCAAGATCGTCATGTCAGCCTCCAGCTGCGGCAATCACCTCACGAAGGATGCTGATGATGGCTTCGCCCGACTCAGCATCGTCTTCGTACAGGGCACCGTACACGGCGTCTTCGCCGAGCCGGGTGAACGACTCGTCGACAAACGTCTCACAGATCGGATCGATGTCAGCGGCCGACAGTGACGGGTCGACGTCGGGCGCTATCTGCACGCACACATCGAACAGCACGTCGGAATCGTCGGTGATCTCGCGGTTGCACGACAGTTGTTCGGTCGGGTAGACGGCCTCGATCAACACCGTGTCGACGATGTTGTTCACACAGCTATTCGCGGGGTACACCGTGTGGCTCGGGTGGTCGACCTCGATGAGAACGCCGTTGGACAAAATCTCGTTCGCGAGCTCTTCGGACTCGCCGAACGAGGTGACCGGATCCGAGGTGTTGCCGACGACCAAGATCGGCACGCCACCGCCGTCGAGGGGCACGCCAAGAGGCTTGGGAGCGAACGCATCGTAGAACGCACATGTTCCGGCGCTATTGGATTCGATGGCTGCGAGCAGCGGGAATTCGGCATCGAGCTCGTCCTCGACCGAGGCGAACTCTGCGGCCTCAGCGAACTGAACCTCGCGGTCGTTCTCGGGCCGAAGCGCCCACGCATCGAGACAGTTGATGTGTGCGGTGATGTTGACCGATCCGGGGTCGTCACCGAGCTGAAACTCGGCGAGTGAGCTAAAGACCGATGGGTCGTCGCGTTCTTGAAGATTCGCAAGCGCCTGCCAAAGCTGGGGCCACGATGCCTCGTTGTACAGCGGCGTAATCAGTGCGAGGAACGCCGTGTCGGGATTGTTCGCGTTGGCCTCGTTGATGAGGTCGAACTTTGCCGCCGTGTCGTAGTAATAGCCAATGGGATCGCCGTCGTTGTAGATCGGGCACGCAGCGCTGTCGCAGGCTTCGAGCGACGCCCGCAGTAGATCCTCGATCGGCTGAATTTCCTCGCGAGCCGAATCGAGACGCTGCTCGAACGTGTCTTCTTCGTCGAGCGGGTTGTTCGCGCCGTCGATCACCATTGCCCGCACGCTGTCCGGGAACAACGTGGCATACCAGGCTCCGATGAGCGATCCGTAGGAGTACCCGAGATAGCTGATCTGGTCCTCGCCCATCGCCTTGCGAATTTCGTCCATGTCGCGCACAACAAAGTCGGTGTGAATCCGTCCGGCGAGTGGCCCCATCGAATCGACGCAAAGCTGCACGGCGGCTTCGCCCGCCTCGATCTCCTCGGGGGTGTCGTACAGATCGTCGACTGCTGTCAAAATCTCGAGCTGCTCGCCGGATTCGCCACAGGCGAACGTCGGGCCCGATTGGCCAACGCCACGGGGGTCAAAGCCAACAATGTCGAAGCGTTCGGTTATCTCCTCGGGGTACCCGCCAAAGGCGAAGCTCAGGGTCAGGTCGGTGCCGGGGGCACCTGGCCCACCAGGGTTGATCATGAGCACACCGATTCGACGATCGGTGTCCCTCGCTCGCAGCATGTTGACCGCAATGGGGATTGTGCCGGCACTGGCGTCGTCGTAATCGGCGGGTACCTCGATAGTTGCGCATTCGAGCTCGCCACACAGCGCCCACTCGACCGAGCTCGCAAGCGCTGGAGTTACCGAGGAAGTCGTCGTCTCCACAGCTTCGGTCGTCGTCGTAGACGACGAGGTTGTTGTGGACGCGGCGACGGTCGTCGTGGTCTCCGGAACATCGACCTCGGCGGCATCGTCGGCATCGGTACCGCACGAACTCGCCACGAGAGCGAAGAGTACGAGGCCCGCTAGACGGCGCGCGAAGCGAGTGGGTCGTGGTTGGGGGGTCATGGTGCTCCGTATTTCTGGCCGCTATTCGGCGAGGGGGTGGCGTTGAAAGAACTGCCAGGCGATCTCGGTGGCGTCGATGTCGAGATTGGTGACGCCGAGCGAAGGGATGGCGCTCGAAATGATGGAGCCGGGCCAGGTGTGTCCGGCTCCCTCGATCGCATAGAAGCCAACTTCGACGTCGTCGGCGCATCCACTCCACGAGGTCAGCGTGACCTCTGCGGTGATGACGCTCTCGGCCGATTCAGTGCAGCCAAAGTCGGCTGCAAACTCTGCGAACTCATCGGGCATGACCTGCTCGAAGAATTCACTCGGCCCGTCGGCACCTTCGAGGGTCGACACTCCGCCGCCGGCGAAAGGCACGGTCGTATCGGCGGTGCCGTGAAATGCCAGATACGGGACCGCTCGACTCGGCATACAGGTGTCGTGATGGGTCACGCCAGCCACCGATACCGCAGCGGCGATGGTGCCGCTCAAATCGCACACCAGTTCAGAGGTGAAGAACCCGCCGTTGGACATTCCGGTCGCATATATGCGGTTCGGGTCGATGCAGACGCTCGATGAAACGAAGCCGAGAAGGTCGACGACCATTGCGACGTCGTCTCGTAGGTCGGAGTCGAACTGTGGCAGCTCCCACGAGGCTCGGTCGTCGTCGGGCAGGGAAATTCCGGTCGGCTGGACGGACAGGAACCCCTCAGCTTCAGCCTTCGCAGCCCATCCGGAGAAGACCGCCTGCTGGGCGCCGTTGCTTCCGATTCCGTGAAAGTCGAGAACGACGGGAATCGGTTCGCCGACGTAGGTGCTCGGCACGGTCCATTGGTAGGTGTACTCGACCTCGCCAGAAAGGAACGTGCCGGTTTGCAGTCCCACGCCCACGCGTTCGAGGTTGGTGCAGTCGACCTCGATCGGACCTGTTGGAAGTGCGGGCGCTGGCGCTGCGGTGGTCGTCTCAACGGGGGCTTGTGTTGTCGTGGTCGAGGTCGTCGTCTCATCCACCGACGTTTCTGTCGTGGCCGCTTCTTCGGCTACCGCTGGCTCGTCGGCATCGGCGTCGGCGTCGGCCAGCGTCGTGGTAACCGGAGCGAGATCGTCACTACTCGCAGAGTCGTCGGCATCGTCCGAACCACCGCATGCAGTGGCGAGAAGCGCCAGGGCGACAAGACAGGTGCGAAACATCATTTCGTCATGCTAAACGGCAGGGCAGGCGCGGAGCTGGCGCCCCACGCAAATTGCATGGAGCGCCAGCGGTGAGTCGTCGTCGAGCGCCAGCGGTGAGTCGTCGTCGAGCGCCAGCGATGAGTCGTTGGGTACATCCTCAACCTCTCGTAGGCGACGGGGACGTCTACTGAGTCGCCTCTCGGGTGACTTCGATCCGTCCGGCGTTGACCTCGAGGTCGAGGATCAGCTGTGGGTCATCGCTGTCGAGCGATACCTCGGGGCTAATGCCGTCGGTTTGTGACCCGAAGATGTCGAGCTCACCAACGAAGTCGGTCTCGGCGTCGAGCGTGACCCGGACGTCCTCGGGAATAACAACCCGGATCTCACCAGCGTCGAGGTTGACCTCGAGGGTGACTGGGTCGGCGTCGTCAGCGAGCTCGGTGAAGTCGACGTTCGTAAGATCGATGAAGATCTCGCCGCCGTCCTGATCGATGAGATCTGGGATTCCGGCAATCGTGTCTGGAGAGTAGATGATTGGGTCGCTGTTGAACTCAAAGTCGGCTTCGCCTGATGCGATCGCCCCGATGACGATCAACGGAACCGCAACGACGGCCAGCAACATCAGGCCGAGGAAGCCAATGCCACCAACGACGGCTACACGGCGCAGTCGTGACCGCTTCGGCACGGGCTGTGGGGCGATTGGCTGTCCGTAGTAGTTGTTTGGCGGAACCGGCTGCATCGGTGGAGGCGTTGCTCCACCGGCCATCGGCGTCGACCCTGCATACGCAGCGTTCATTGGAGCACCCATATTTGGGGTGGTCATATTCGGGGTGGTCATGGCTGCGCTCGCCATCTGTGGGGATGCCATCTGTGGCGTGGACTCGGTGCGGGGGTTCTGAGCGAGAAGCCAAATGCCGCCGCCGACCAGGGCGAGGGGAACAAGAACGCCCGCAGCTTCGCCACTACTAATGCCCAGAACGACAAGCGCTCCGAGAGCCACGAGCCCAATGCCTAGGTCCCGTCCCGAGAAGCTGCTGAGACCACGACGATGTGTCGTCGCTGGCGGCCAGTGCGTCGCACGAGGAATCAAGACCCATGCAAGCACGTACGCAATAAGCGCGGTTCCACCGGTGACGAGCAAGGTCACGACGAAGGCGAGCCGTGTGAGGGCGACGTCCCAGCCGTAGTTGTGGGCAATACCCGACAGAACGCCGCCAAAGGTGGCGTATGGGTCTCGGGTGAGGCGGGTCGAGGCCGCGACCTGAGGAGGTGGCGGGATCGTCTGGGTGGGTTCGCTCGGCCCAGCGGCTGCATCGAAGGTGTCATCGGCGGAGCCAGCAGTGAATTGACCGTCGCCGACTGGCGCATCCTGTGGGGTCTCGGTTGTGTCGCCAACGTCGGCGCTGTCGCTACCGAGCGAGTCGCCCCAATGGTCGTCGTTCTCAAGCTCGGCGGCTGCGGCGAGAATGTCGGTCTCCGAGTCGATGTCGTCGTCGGCGACGTCCACCTCGAGCTCATCAGCATCGGAGTCGGAGTCGATGGTGAAGCCGCCGACCTCGTTCTCGCCGTCGACATCGCTGTCGGCAGTGTTCTCGACTGCGCCGTCGACATCAGGCTCAGGGATCTCATCAGAAACGCCCAGATCGAGCGTCTCATCTGCGATCGAGTCCGTGTTGTTGGCTTCGTCGTCGCTTTCGGGGGTTGGGTCGTTGTCGTTGATGTTTTCCATGATCTCATCATTCAGAACCCAACGTGCGATGCCTATTGGGTGAACCACGGATGGTTCCCTGGTCTTGGCGAGGGGCGTCAGGGTTGGCTCAGGGTCCGGCCCTGATGCGTTCGAGCACCCAAAGCTGCGAAGATAGACATATGCAATCTTCTCTGCCGCAAGCAAAGTGGCAGCTTCCTCGAATCGATCGTACGGATCGGTGGATCGGCGGTGCCGCCTCAGGCATCGCCCGCGAGCTCGGCGTCCAACCGCTCGTCATCCGCGTCGCTTTCGCCGCACTGACGCTGGTCGTTGGCTGGGGACTCGTGCTCTACGTTCTTGCCTGGGCTGCGCTCACCGTGCTCTCACCCGAACAGATCAGCCCGTACTCCCCCACCCCGAAGGGAGCAACAGCAGTCCATCGTCACGTTGGCATCGCCGTTGTCGTGCTCGGCCTGATCCTGCTCCTGGCTCAACTCGCCCCCTCCTCGATCACCTCCTTTACGTGGCCGATCGGCTTCATTCTCGCCGGGGCGCTCATCGCGTGGTCTCGTAGCGACGCGGACTCCGACGGCATCTCGATCGTGGTCCGAATCGTCGCTGGCTTGTCGGTGGCCCTGGGCGGAATCTTGGTCTTTGCACTCTCGAGCGTTTCCATCACCGAAGTTGTGGTCGGCCTGGTCTTCGGCCTAGCTGTCATCGCCGGAGTCACCGTGATCGCCGCACCGTCGGTGGTGCAGATGGCTCGCTCGCTCGATGGCGAACGGATGGACCGGATTCGCATCGATGAACGCAACCGCATCTCGGCTCACCTGCACGATTCGGTTCTGCAGACGCTGAGCCTCATTCAGCGCAACGCCGAGGACCCGGTCCGCACCGGCCAGCTCGCTCGCCAGCAAGAGCGCGAATTGCGCAACTGGCTCTACGGCCCAACCACTACCGAACCCGACGGCATCCATCTCGGCCCGGCGCTAGAGAAAGCGGCGAGCGAAGTAGAAGAAATGCATGGCGTGCAGATCAACGTCGTGGCCGTCGGCGACACGGGCGCCGCAGTACATGGCGACATCTCACGCCTCATCGCAGCGACCCGAGAGGCAATGACCAACGCTGCCGTGCATTCGGGCGAATCTCAGATCGATGTGTTTGTCGAGCGCGGCGCTCATGCGATCGACATCTTCGTTCGAGACACCGGCGAGGGTTTCGATGTCGACGAGATCAGCGCCGACCGCAGAGGTGTCGCCGAGTCGATCATTGGCCGAATGGACCGTGCCGGCGGACTCGCCACCATTCACTCGTCGCCTGGCAACGGAACCGAAATCGAGTTACACCTTCCCATCACCCCGACGCCGCCCTCGGTGGGCGCCGAACGAACCTCACCAATCACATCGGAGCCTTCCCCATGACCCGCCTTGTTCTGGTCGACGATCACGCCCTTGTTCGAGCCGGTGTCCGCGCCGAACTCGAGAACGATTTCTCCATCGTCGGCGAAGCGGGCGACGTTCCGGAGGCCATTGATGTCATTGCGCGCGAGAAGCCCGATGTCGTCGTGTGCGATGTACACCTACCGAGCGGCACCGCCGCCAACGTCATTGCTGGTTGTGTCGAGCGTGGTGTGACGACCGTGTTCCTCGCGCTGTCGGTTTCCGATGCTGCCGAGGACGTGATCGAGGTCATTCGTTCAGGCGCCCGTGGCTACATCACGAAAGCAACCGATGGTGCCGAGCTCGTCGATGCCGTCCGTCGGGTCTCCACCGGCGACGCGGTGTTCTCGCCTCGTCTAGCAGGGTTCGTGCTCGATGCGTTCTCGACCGAGCTCACCGCGCCGACCGCCGACCCCGAGCTCGACCAGCTCACCGCTCGCGAGCAAGAGGTCATGCGACTGCTCGCACGCGGCTACGCCTACAAGGAGATCGCGCGTCGCCTGACCATCTCGATCAAGACGGTCGAATCACACGCAAGCGCTGTGCTCCGCAAGCTCCAACTATCGAACCGCAACGAGCTCACCCGCTGGGCCGCAGACCGCCGCATCCTATAAATTTGAACCGTTTCGTACGCCTGGCGTACCTAGCGGTTCAAATTTGTTTGCCGGCTAGGCGCTCTGGCTGTTCCAGGCGTCTTGGCTCGCTTGGGCGATGGTGCGAGTGGTCTTCCACCCGAGCACCGTGTTTGCCTTCGTTGGGTCAGCCGTGCACTCGGCGATATCTCCGGCCCGACGATCGGTGACTTCGTACGGAATCTCTTTGCCGGTCGCAGCTTCGACGGCGGCGATCAATTCGAGAACGCTGACACCCTTGCCTTGTCCCAGGTTGTAGACGTCGTAGCCGTCTTGCTGGTCGAGGTGTTCCACAGCCGCTACGTGTCCTTCGACGAGATCCATGATGTGGATGTAGTCGCGAACGCCGGTGCCGTCGGGGGTGGGCCAATCGTTGCCGAAGACCATGACCTTTTCGCGCTTTCCGGTCGCGACCTCCATGATCATCGGCATCAGGTTGTTCGGCTTGCCGACAGGAGCTTCAGCGATTCGTCCAGACTCGTGCGCCCCGACCGGGTTGAAGTAACGAAGCGAGGTGATCTTCCAACGGTCATCGGAGGCGGCGAGGTCACGAATGATGACTTCGATCATCTCCTTGGTCATGCCATAGGGGTTCGTGGCACCGATCGCTGCGGTCTCGGGAATGGGACAAGACTCGGGGTCTCCGTACACCGTTGCCGACGACGAGAACACAAACTTCCACACGCCTGCGTTGCGCATGGCGTCGAGGGTGGCGATTGCGGTCTCCAGGTTGTTGCCGTAGTACTCGAGCGGCATCTCGACCGACTCGCCGACCGCCTTCAGCGCAGCCATGTGGATCACGGCGGTGACCTCGTTGTCGCGCATCGTGTGTTCGAGCAGCTTGGCGTCGCGTGCGTCGCCTTCGACGATCACGATCTCCGCGCCCGTGAGCTCGCTCACGACGTTCAGAGCATCCGGCTTTGAATTCACGAAGTTGTCGACCACGACAACCTTGTGTCCGGCCGTAATCAGTGCGTATGCGGTGTGGCTACCGATGTAGCCCGCTCCGCCGGTCACCAAAACTGTCTCGCCCATTGGCATGTCCTTCGTCGTGATTCTGCGGCGCAAACCGCAGAAAAGTGTCAACTCGTCTATCGGCACATCTCGCGGCCACTAAATAGCCACGTGGTCGATACCGTTTGCTCGTGGCTCTCATTCTTGCCTCTGGCTCACCTCGCCGCCGGGCGCTCCTCGAAGAACTTGGACTCGACCCGGTCATTCGCGTGCCCGATATCGACGAGACGCCGCTCCCAAACGAGGAGCCGGCCGCACACGTCGAGCGTCTTGCCGTCGAGAAAGGCGAAACGGTCAGCGTCTCGCCAGGCGACCTCGTCATATCGGCCGACACCATCGTGACGATCGATGGCGAACTTCTGGGGAAACCTCAAGACGATGGCCACGCAGCCACGATGCTCCGCAGGCTTTCGGGACGAACTCATCAGGTGATGACCGGTGTCGCCGTTCGTTCATCAGGTTCGATCGAATCGTTCGTCGAAGCCACAACCGTGCACTTCTCGACGCTCACCGACGCGGACATTGCGTGGTACGTCGGCACCGGAGAACCCTCGGACAAGGCTGGCGCTTACGCCATGCAGGGCCGCGGTGGTGCATTCGTGACAGCCATCGAAGGTAGCTACGACAACGTGATTGGTCTTCCGCGCTTTCGATTGCGCGCACTTTTGGCATCTCACTTCGAGTAACAAAATCGCTACCCTTACCTGCTGTGAGAGTCGGCCTAGTAAGTGCAGTTCTTCTACTTGCCGCCGCGGGGTGCTCGTCCAACGAGGTACCTCCGCTGCAGGCAGCCGTGGTCGCGTCGTCTTCAACGACCGCAGAGCCGCCATCATCGACCCAAGCCCCTGAGACCAACGTCGCTCTCGCACAGGCTGCGCAGCCGTTGTCGGCGAATGGATTCCCCGAGGGCTTTAGCGTCGCCGATCGCAGCTGCTACCAGTTCGACACCGGAGAAACACTCACCACCGCAATCCTCTACATTGGCGAAGACGGTGACTCGCTCGTTGGCGGTCTTGAATCCAATGACGGCGAGTTCGGGGATCGGGCCGGCTTTAGCTACCTGGCTGCAGCGGGAACGCGGCGAGGCACCTCGTTCAGTGTCAACGTGGCCGAAGTTCCCAACGGCACGGTCGAAAACGAGGACTGGTTCTTTGAGCCGTACGGCGTCGTACTCCCCCAGCAAGTCGTACTCGACGTGATCGATTGCGACGTCATTGTCGAGGCCGCGATCGCTATCGAGACCGAAGTAACCCGCTTCCCGGAACGTCCGTAGTCGGCCACGGCGACACACCAACAAAAACAGCGGGCACACTATGGGGATGGAGTCTCTCCCAACCGAGCTCAAGATCGGCCGCATGACCGTGAGCCCTCCCGTCGTGCTCGCGCCGATGGCTGGCGTCACCACGGCCCCGTATCGAACGCTGTGTCGGCGCTTTGGCAACGAAATGCCCTACGACGACCCAACACCGGCCCCGGGCGACGCAACAACCGCGATCGGCGGCCTCTATGTCAACCAGATGATCACGGCTCGTGCGCTCATCGAGGGACATCAAAAGATGTTGCACGCCGCACAGTTCGCCGAAGGTGAAAACCCTCGGAGCATCCAGCTGTACGGGACCGACCCGTATTGGATCGGCGAAGCGGTCAAGAAACTTGTCGATGAAGGTCAGGTCGACCACATCGACATGAACCTCGGGTGTCCGGTTCCGAAAGTCACCCGCCACGGCGGAGGAAGCGCGCTGCCGTGGCACCATCACTTGTTGCGCGACATCGTGCGCGCCATGGTGAGCAACGCCGGCGACATTCCAGTGACACTGAAATTCCGCATCGGCATCGACGACGACCACATCACCATGCTCGACACCGGCAAGATCGCCGAAGACGAAGGTGCAGCTGCCGTCGCGCTCCACGCACGCACCGCTGAGCAGGCGTACTCGGGCACCGCCCGCTGGGAAGCCATCGCCGAGCTGAAACAGCACGTGACATCGATACCGGTTCTGGGCAATGGCGATATTTGGGAAGCATCCGATGCCATTGCGATGATGCGCGAAACGGGCTGCGACGGGGTCGTGGTAGGTCGCGGCTGTCTTGGACGCCCGTGGCTCTTTCGCGAACTCGCACAGGGCCTGCGCGGCGACGACATTACGCCCGCCCCGTCGCTCCACGGCGTGATCAACGTCATGGTCGAGCACCTCGATCTGCTCACGACGTGGCTCGGCGAGGACCGCGGCACCCGTGACTTCCGCAAGCACACGAGCTGGTACCTCAAGGGGTTCCCGGTCGGCGGCGCGATTCGCAAGGAAGTCGCAATGATGACGAGCCGCGAAGACATGCTCGGCGTTCTCCAAGCACTGCCGAATGAAGAGTTCCCGCCCGAAGCTGCTCGACTTACTCGGGGCCACAGCCACGGCCCAAAGCGTGTCGTCTTGCCGCACGGCTGGCTCGAGAGCCGAGACGACCCCACCCCGCCTGGGGCACTAGCAAGCTCGTTCGTATCGGGCGGCTGACGTGACCAGGTCGATCGATCCGTTCTATGTGATGGAGGTAGTCGCCGCTGCCCAAGAACGCGAGCAGAGCGGCGAAGCGGTGTTCCATCTCGAAGTCGGCCAGCCATCCACGGGCGCACCGAAGGGTGCGATCGACGCTGCGCACCGTCTTCTCGACTCCGACACGCTCGGCTATACGACCAGCCGCGGAATTCCCGAGCTCGCTCCAGCGATTGCGTCACACATCGGCGCGCAGTACGACCTCGATGTCGATCCCGGTCGGATAGCGATTACCCAAGGCGCATCGGGGGCCTTCGTTCTTACGTTGCTCGCAGCGTTCGAAACGGGTGCCCGGGTCGGGGTCACGACCCCCGGCTATCCCTGCTATCGCAACATGCTCACCGCCCTCGGCATGGAGCCCGTTGCGATCGACGTCGACTCCTCCACACGATTCCAGCCGACGACCGACTTGCTTGAAGCAGTCGGCCCGCTCGACGGGGTCATCGTCGCAAGCCCGTCGAACCCCACCGGCACTGTGTTGTCGTCATTGGAGATGACGAACCTCGTCAACTGGTGTGATGACAATGACGTGCGCTTTATCAGCGACGAGATCTACCACGGCCTCACCTATGGCGACACCGAGGTCGTGACCGCCACGTCGCTCTCTGACAACGCGATCGTCATCAACTCATTCAGCAAATACTTCTCGATGACGGGCTGGCGAATTGGTTGGACGGTCCTTCCCACCGAGCTCACCGGCCTTGTCGACCGTCTCGCCCAGAACCTGGTGATCTGCCCAACGGCACTCAGCCAACATGTTGCCCTCGCAGCGCTCGACTGTCGTGAGGAGCTCGACCAACACGTCGTGCGCTACACAGAAAACCGTCAGATCCTTCTCGATGGACTACCGAAGGCGGGGATGACCGACCTCGCACCCGCCGACGGGGCGTTCTACATCTGGGCCCGGACGGACCACCTCGCCGCCGACAGCAAACTGCTCGCCGCCGAGTGGCTTCGGATGCTTGGCGTGGCGGCGACACCGGGGGTGGACTTCCATCCAACCAATGGCCACAAGTACATGCGGTTCAGCTTCTGCGGAAGCCCCGAAACCATGCGCGGCGCCGTGGACGCCCTACAGAAGTGGCGCCTGCGCCAACTCGCTCACTAGTCGCCTACGGAAACTCGGGGCGGCGCTTGTTGAGGAAGGCATCGATACCTTCGATGCCCTCGGCATGGCGGGCCTGGTTCGCGATCTCGAACGACTCGTTCTCCATTGCTTCGCCGAGCGACGAGTTCGCTCCGGCGATGAGCAACCGCTTGGCTCCGCCGAACGCGTTGCTTGGGCCTTTGGCCAGCTTGGCTGCCAGCGCCCGAGCGTTGGAGAGGACTTCATCATCGGGATGGACCGCGTTGATCAGTCCCCAGTCGAGAGCCTCGGCGGCCGACAACACCCGGTTCGTCAGGACCAGCTCGGTTGCACGGCGCAGGCCGATCACCCGAGAGAGGAAGAACGTCGACGTGCCATCTGGGGTCAGACCCGCAGCGGTGTACGCCATCGTGAACTTTGCGCTCTCCCCTGCGTGCACGAGGTCCATCGCGGCGGTGAGGCTCATCCCGGCTCCGCCAGCGGTTCCCGTGATCGCACCGATGACCGGTGCGTTCATTCGCGAGAATCGGCTGAGCGCACCATGGAAGTCGATCGTCATTTCGTGCAGGTTCGCTGGAGTCTGATCGCCCCCCTCGCTCATCTCGACCAAGTCGCCACCACCGAAGAACACCTTGCCCTCGCCGTACAGAACAACCGCCCGAACCGCTGGGTTCGTCGCCAGTTGCGACGCTGCGTGGCGCAGCTCGAACGCCATCTGTTTGTTCAAGGCATTCGCAGGCGGATGGGTGAGTGCAAGCTCCCAAACTCCGCCGTCGGTCTCGGTGAGAGCGATTGCTTGGTACTCCATGGAAGTCTCCCGGGTGTCGAGTGGTTAGACGATCGTAGACTGCCAAACACATCGAGCGCCG
>CALBVK010000016.1 GCA_937969345.1 uncultured Acidimicrobiales bacterium | reverse complement strand
TCTCGGTCATGTCTCTCGTTACCGATCGGTGTTGCGAGCGTGGACGATCCGTAGCCCATGAAGGGTAAGGAACGGCTCGACGTGTTCAATCGTTGACGCTACCGGCGCAATCACCGGGGCGAGGCCACCAGTGGCAACCACTACAGCATCTCCGCCTAGTTCTGCCTGGAACCGTGCGACCATCCCATCGACCGATGACGCGAATCCGTACACCGCACCCGATTGCAGCGACTCGACCGTGGACTTGCCGATCACGCTGCGGGGCTCGATCAATTCGATCGAACTGAGCGCCGACGCACGGCCAACGAGCGCCTCCATAGACACTTCGATTCCTGGCGCAATCGCTCCGCCGAGGAACTCGCCGCTTTCGGAAACGATGTCATAGTTGTTGCCCGTACCGAAGTCGACGATGATTAGCGGACCGCCATAGATCTCGTACGCGGCGATGGCGTTGGCGATGCGGTCTGCTCCGACCTCTCGCGGATTGTCGTACTTGATCGGCATGCCGGTCTTGATGCCGGGACCGATCACGACCGGGTCGAACTCCAAGTACTGCTCGGTGAGGGTCCGCACCATCGACTGGACTCGCGGAACACCCGAACACACCGCCACGCCGACGATGTCATCAAAGCTCACCCGGCTGAACGTAAAGAAGCCCCCGAGCATCGCCGCGAACTCATCGCTGGTCCGGTCGTGGTCCGTCGAAACTCGCCAGTGTTGTATGAGGCCATCATCGGCCTGCACCCCCGGCACCGCATGGTCGTACAGACCAATGACGGTTTGCGTGTTTCCGACGTCGACGGCGAGCAAGTAGTCGGTCATTACTGCACCACATCCGCGGTGATGTCGAGGCCAATGTCGAGCGTCGGCGCGCCGAAGCTCAACTTGGACGTCGAGATCATGTCGACACCCGTGTGGCTCACGGCATCGATCGTGGTGAGGTCGATTCCGCCGCTCGCTTCGAGTAGCGGCCGGCGGCCGCCAGCGGCCATCGAGTCGACCAAAGCGACAGCTTCACGGAGAACATCGGGCGCCATATTGTCGAGCAGAATCGCGTCAGCCTCGGCAAGAACCGCGGCTTCGATCTGGTCGAGTCGGTCGACCTCGACGTGCACGGTCCGTGCCGGCCAGCGTCGTTTGGCGAGGGCCACTCCGTCGGCGATCGAAAGACCCATCAGGTGGTTGTCCTTGAGCATGATCCAATCGCTGAGGTTGCCACGGTGGTTGCGCGCTCCGCCAGCTCGGACCGCGGCCTTCTCGAGCGAACGAAGACCGGGCGTGGTCTTGCGGGTATCCCATACCTGCGCGCTTCCCGTCGCTGCGTCGGCGTAGGCCCGGGTGTTGGTCGCAATACCCGAGAGATACATCATGAAGTTCAGCGCGGTGCGCTCGGCGATCAGAATCGACTCGAGCGATCCGGCCATGGTGCCAAGTGTCTGGCGTGACGAAACAACGTCCCCCTCGGCTACAAGCCAAGTGAGTTCGATGTCGGGGTCCACCTGACGAATCGTCTCCTCGACACATGCCGTGCCGGCAATGACCCCTCCGGGACGGACGACAAATTCAGCGGTCGCCGTGGTGCCATCGGGCAGGAGCGACGCGCTCAGGTCACCGAGCGGCGTCAGATCCTCGGTGAGCGCTCGTCTGACCGCATCGATGACGTCGTGGCGTGGGGGATGGAGATATCTGGACACGTTGCGAGAGTAGCCGCCCCAACGCCGCCACCCCCATAACTCGGGGTCTGACCCTTTGTTATGGGGGTTGGCCGGTTGGCCACGCCGATGACCAACAACGAGATCACCAGCGTGAGCCCCAAATGGAAGATCGGGAACTGCTCGTTCGAAAGCCCCCACACAAGTCCGGCGACGATACCCACCACGAGAATGGAGACGGCACGGGCCCGAGCATGGTCACGTACAGGTGCCCTTCTGGCATCAGCGACCGCATCATGGCCGTACCACTCCCCCAGGTGCCTGCGCGAGACGACGAGGACGAACAACACGACGCCGAGCAGCGACCCAAAACTGTGCCCCAGATATTGCAGAAACTTTGCTCCGGTAACCGGCCCAAAGGGACCATCGAGCAGCACCCGATGCAGGCCCAAGAGGTTCGAGCCAATTCGATAGGGATGGGTAAAGCTGTCGACCGCAATGTGACTCGCCACCCCAACGAACGCCGATAACAGCGTCACCAGAACGTGAGGTCGCCCGTTGCCTAGGACCCGATAGCTCCGAGCTCGGAGCGGTCCAAAGTCGGGCATCGATCCAAACAACCCATCTACCGCATAACGCCGCAGCAGGATCGAGTAGATGACGGTGAACGGAACAGCGAACGCAATGCCATCCCAGTGGTGCGAATCGAAGGTGTCGACGAAGGCAAACGCATTGAAGAGGTCCGGAGCGCCGGAACCAACGACCAGTGCAGTCCCGTCGAACCAGCGGGGTCGCCAGAGTTTGAGCGGCAGCACCGCAGCTTGGTGAGCAGGGAATGTCAGGGGCACGTCGTTGACGGTCGCACCACGCGCCGAAAGCGGAGCGAAAACTCGGGTGGCCGGTTCGCTACGATCGTCCGGTGACCGAGCATCTGCATCTCTCCAGTCCGAACCGTTCGATTTCGATGGTCGTCGATCACGTTTCAGGTGGCCGGATTTCGTCGCTAAGCATCCACGGTCACGAGCTAGTGGTTGGCAAGACGGAAGATCCGCTCAACTGGGGTTTCTACCCAATGGTCCCGTTTGCGGGCCGAGTGCGAAACGGCGTGGTGAACTTCGCTGGCACCACCACCCAGCTCCCGATCACGGCCGGAGATCATGCCATCCACGGGTATGGCTTTACCTCGCCGTGGGACATCGTGGCCGACGACGAACTTCGCTTCGAGTTCACATCTCCATGGCCCTGGCGCGGGAGCGTGGCGCAACGGTTTGCACTCACCGACGACTCGCTCACGCTCACCATGCAGATCGACGCCGTCGATCGTCAACCAGTGCAGATTGGCTGGCACCCGTGGTTTTTGCGCGACATTGGAAACGGTCACACCGCCGAACTCGACTTCACCCCTGCGGTGATGTTCGAACGAGACCCAGCAGGTCTCCCGTCGGGTAATCAGATCGCTCCCACTCCGGGACCATGGGACGACTGCTTTGGTGAGCTGGCATCGAACCCGACCCTGCGCTGGGGCGACCTCAGCCTCGAGCTGTCGTCAACGGCCGCCGAGTGGACCGTCTATGACCAACCCGAGCATGCAATCTGTGTCGAACCCCAAACCGGCCCACCAAACCAAATCAACGACACGCCCAATGTCCTCGAAGCTGGCGAGTCGATGATCGAAAGCTTCACACTGACCGTGCGCTGACGCCAGCGTCGAGGCGAACCCCCATAACGCGGGGTCTGACCCTTTGTTATGGGGGTTAGACGTCAGCGTCGAGGCGAACCCCCATAACGCGGGGTCTGACCCTTTGTTATGGGGGTTAGGCCGTAATGACGACGAGGTCGGTGGGCTCGGTGGTTTCGGCCATCGGGAGGGGTTCGACGGATCGGCGGTTTCCGACGATCTGGATGAGCAGTAGCTCGCCCGTCTCTACCTGAACAATTCCCTTCGCCCGCACCGTGTTCTTTGGCAAGTCGTCGAGCAGCGCGTCGAGATCGTCACGCCGGATCGCACCGTCGATGGGAACGATGCTCGTCTGAAACTGGTCGAACAGACTCGCACCCTGCCCCACCTGCAGAACTGGCCGTCGAACACCTAGCCCAACAAGTCCAGCAATCGAATGCGCGGAGTCAGCCAACAACACCGGAACACCGGGAGCCAGTTCTTCGAGCCGTGCGCGAACCGCGTCGACCCGGTCTTCGTCGACCAAGTCGCGCTTGGTCAGCAACAAGACATGCGCTGCGGCTACCTGCGCCCGAACGGCGTCGGCAACAACCGACGACTCGTCCTCAGACTCAAGAAACTGATCGAGATCGACCAGCACGACAATGCTGTCGAGGCTGAAGCCGGGCGTCGAGGACAGCCCGGCCGCCGACGACGGATTTGCGATTCCACTCAGTTCGACGACGACCAGCTCAGGCGGCACCGGCCGCTCGCGAAGTTGCTCGAACGCTTCAAGAAAGCCGTTCTTGAGGCTGCAACACACACAGCCACCCGAAAGATCCAGGGTGTCGCCGTCTTGACGGGCGATCAACTTCGCGTCGATGTTGATGTCGCCCACATCGTTCACCATCACTGCGATCGGTCGATCAGCACGGGCCAACATCTCATTGATCACCGTGGTCTTGCCAGCACCGAGGTATCCACCGAGCAACGTCACCGGAACACGGCGACCATCCCACGGCGCAAAGACCGGGTCGACGACGGTGACCTCTTCTTCATCTTGGTTCATGGGGCCACCACTCCTACGTTGTCGATCAATCGGACATCGCCGAAGTACACCGCTGTTAGGAGGCGAATCTCACCCGACAAAATCTCCGGAGTCTGTAGCGAGCCAGCGTCGACTACGGCGATGTAGTCAGGCTCGGCAGCCAATGGAGCGGTCGCGATGATCGCTCGGATAATCGCTTCGACGGCGGCGGGGTCGCGCTCGCCGCCTTCGATCGCCGTGACGCCCGCCTGCAGCGCCCGTTGCACCGTCGGGGCCTGCTCCCGATGTTCGGGTGTAAGGCGAAGATTTCGGCTCGACATGGCCAGGCCATCCTCTTCTCGCACGGTGGGCATGCCCTTGACAATGACGGGAAAGTTCAGGTCGGTAGTCATACGCCGCAGCATCGCCAACTGCTGATAGTCCTTCTGCCCGAAGTACGCCGTGCACGGACCAACGATGTTGAACAGCTTGCTCACCACTGTGGCCACGCCAGCAAAGTGCGTTGGCCGGCTCGACCCTTCCCATGGCTCGGTGACGACTCGTAGCGAGACCGTGGTCCAGTTCTCCTCGGGGTACATCTCACGCACGGACGGCACGAAGAGATAGTCGATTCCGGCAGCCTCGGCCTTCGCAGCGTCTTCGTCGAGCATCCGCGGGTAGCTGTCGAGATCTTCGTCGGGAGCGAATTGCAAGGGGTTGACGAAAATGGACGCCACGCCGACGTTGCACATCGTTGACGCTGCGACCATCAGACTTTCGTGGCCGTGATGCAGCGCCCCCATTGTGGGAGCGAACCCAATGCTCTTGCCCGCCGCTCGTTCCCGGTCCAGGTGGCTGCGAAGTTCCGAAATCGTGTGAAGAATTTCCATGCCCGCTCAGTCTGCCCGATCCTCCGAGCGTTGAGCCACGGACTTCGCCGTCAGTCTCCGGACGGAGATTCGAGGAGCTTGCGAGCGAGCTCAACCATGGCGTCGTAGCCCTCGAGCTCACCGGGGTGGGCATCGGACAGCGCGGCCCGATGCGCATCGATAGTCGCCTGATCGCCTCGTGCTACTGGCCCGGTCAGCGCAGCGGCAGGACCATCGGTGAAGGCATTCTCGACACTTGCACGGACGATCGGCAGGAACGCTTCGAGCGGCACCCCGACCGATTCAGCGAGCCGCTCGACCTGGCCGAGCAGCGCAACCGAATGGTTCGATGCCACCGCGGCGGCGCAGTGATAGAGCGCCCGATCGGCGTCGGCTATAGCGAACCACTTGCCGCTCAGAGCCTCTGCGATCTCTTGGGCGATTGGATCTCCCGCAACCGCATAGTGGCAATCCCGCAATGCCACGGCACCGTCGTGTGGGTTTGGCAACGACTGCAACGGGTGTAGCGCCGCCACTTCATTGGAATCGCCGAGGGCGGACAGCGGGGTTGCACCCGAGAGATGCACGACAACAGCGTTGCCGGGCTGAATCGCCGCAGCAGCGCCCGCGATAGCAGAGTCAGGCGTAGCGATCACACAGACGTCGACGCCAAGGGCAGCCTCGGACACGTCTTCGCCGCGGCGATAGATCGCGGCGCACTCCCAACCAAGGCCGGTCAGCGCACCGTGTAGGGACATACCAGCGCGTCCTGGTCCGATAAGCGTGAACCGGCGCACGGCGCTATCCCTCAGCGGGTTGGTACGGCCAGACGTCGTCGAGCGGCGGATCGACGAAATCGTCCGGGATGAGATCTGGGGCGAGCTCGCGAAGCGGAATGAGGACAAAGGCCCGTTCGAACATCCGCGGGTGAGGCACGGTGAGGTCGTGATCGTCGATGACCTCGCCATCAACCCACAGCACATCGACATCGAGTGTTCGAGGACCCCAGCGTTCCTTACGAACGCGCTCGGCATCTTCCTCGCGCTCGCGGCACACGGTAAGGAGCTGGCGGGCGGTGCGATCGGTCGAGAGTTGGACGACCATGTTCAGGTACGGATCCTGGTCGGGTCCGCCCATCGGCGCGGTCTCCCAGATCGAAGAAATCTTGACGACGTCGGGAATGCGGCCAACGGCATGGTTGAGATGGGCTTCACGATCTCCAAGGTTGGAGCCGAGCCCAAGAAAGGCTCGGCGGGTCACGAACGTGACCGCCGTACCGTCACCCCAGAGCTTGCAAGGTCTTGGGGCACTGGCGGGCGAAGCTTGCGAATCGTCACACGCGTCGCGAGCGCCTTGTCATAGCCGAGCACAACGTCAGCTACCTCCGATGCGAATCGCTCCAGCAGTCCGTACCGGACGTCATCGGCCAGCTGCTGAATACCGGCGACAAGCCCGCCGTAATCGATCGTGTTGTCGAGATCGTCGGAGGTGCCCGCAGCGCGCAGGTCGCAGTCGACATCAACATCGATTTCGAACGGCTGGCGCCGCTCGATTTCCTCCGCCAAGATTCCGCAGTACGCCATCACGCGCAAACCGCGAAGCTCGATCGTGTCAGTCACGAAGGTCGATTTCGATCTCGTCGGTTTCGGCCGCAGCTTCGGCCTCCGCGGCGATGGCCTCGTTGATCGTCTCGCGATCGATGTTTCCGGCGACTGCGACGATCTCGCGGCCAACGGGTCCGATCTGGCGTTCGAGCAGCTGTTCGACGGTGACGATCGCCTTTGGCTGATCTTCGACCATCTTGGTCCAGACCAAATACCCCGCAATAAGGCCGGTGATGTGATCGCCCAGCTCTTCACGGTGCATCAGGATCTTGAAGCCCTGGGTGGTCAACATGTTGATGTCTGAATAGATGTGGTTGAGGAAACGCTCGCCGTCTTCAGGACCACGGAATGGACGATGGATCCACGCCATGTCCTCTTCGTCGTAGTTGTGCAGGTTGGACGTGTTTGGAATCAGCGAAAGGATCCGGTCGAACCCGTTCACCTTCGTCCAGATGATCTCTTCTTGGCGACGTACCCGACGATGGGCCTCGCCGTATCCACCGAGACGCTCACAGACGGCGAGCTGCCCGCGGAGAACCCACTTGAAATGACGTGGCTCAATCCCGAGCGCCCACTTACCTTTGAGCTTTTGGCTACTTGCCATGTTTTTGCTATTCCGATCGATTGGTTGAGTAGCGCGCGTGTGTTGCTCCTAAGAGGAACGCGCCGTTGTATATAACGAAAGAAGCCGTGCTGCAGCAACGCTCGCGCGCACGTCGTGCACCCGCACAATATGTGCCCCGAGCCTCCATGACCACACCGCGGCGAGCACCGAACCCTCGAGCCGATCGTCCACACCGACTGGTTGCCCAGAATCAATGCGGTCACTCAGCGCGTGAATCTGCCCGATAATTCTCTTTCTGCTCACTCCTATAACTAGTTCTGGGCCGACATTAGCCAGTTTTTGGAGGTCGCGGAGCAGGTTCAGGTTGTGATTTGTGGACTTACCAAAACCGATACCGGGGTCGAGCCACATCCGTGCCACTCCCGCAGCGGCACCGCGTTCGCTGTATTCGGCGAGGGATGTGGCTATTTCGCCGACGACATCGTCGTAAGTGGGGTTGGCTTGCATGGTTCGAGGCTCACCCTGCATGTGCATGGCCATCCAGCCAGCATTATGGGCACCCGCAACGTCTTCGAGTGAGGCCGTGATGTCGTTCACCACGTGCGCCCCAGCGCGAAGTGCGGCGTCGGCGACATCGGGTTTCGCGGTATCGATCGACATGACACATCGGCCAGCAAGCCGCTCGATCACGGGGATCACGCGACGCATCTCTTCATCTTGTGAGATGGCTTGGGCCCCGGGACGACTGGACTCGCCACCTATGTCGATGATGTGCGCACCGTCGGCGATCATCTGCTCAGCGTGTGCCACCGCACGATCGAGCGTGCCCCAACGCCCGCCGTCACTGAACGAGTCGGGAGTTGTATTGAGAATGCCCATGACGAGCGGACCCGGGTGTTCGAGGGCTCGAAGTCCACCCGAATGATCAAACGCCGCGGCCATTTCAGAATCAGGTCCGGCCGGTAATGAAACGCATTGCCTCAGCGCGGCTCGCCGCGCTGTCACGGAAGCTGCCGTGAACGGCCGACGTTACCGTCGATGAACCTGGCTTACGGACACCACGCATCGACATACACATGTGTTCTGCCTCGACAACCACCAAGACACCAGCAGGATCGAGCACCTCTTGAACTGCGTCGGCGACCTGGCGGGTCAGCCGCTCCTGCACCTGAGGACGGCGAGCATACCCATCCACCAGGCGGGCGATCTTCGATAATCCGGTGATCTTGCCGCCGGGCTTTGGGATGTAGGCAACGTGGGCTTGGCCGTAGAACGGCAACAGGTGATGCTCGCACATGGAGTAGATCGGAATGTCGCGAACCATGATCATCTCGTCGTGGTCGACGTCGAACACCTTGTACAGGTGTTCCTTTGGATCCTCTTGGAGGCCGCCGCTGATCTCTGCGTACATGCGGGCAACCCGTGCCGGAGTATCGAGCAGTCCGTCGCGATCGGGGTCTTCGCCAATCGCTTCCAGAATTTCTCGCACTGCTCGTTCGATCTTGCCGTGGTCGACGTTGTTCGCGCGCGGTTCGAGAAGGTCGTCGTCGTGGTCGCTCATAATCAGTCCATTCCTTCCGTGCGCATCTGCTCTGCGCGCTGTGGGGTTGTGAGATGCTGTGGGGTTGTGAGATTCGGTCGTGTCGTGACCGAACCCGGAGAATCAGCGACCGCTCCGCCTACCGCGGCCAAGATCTCTTCTAGCGCCTCACCCTCGAGAGACTCGTGTTCAATGAGGCTTTCTGCGAGCTGGTCGAGGACCGCTCGGTGGATCGTCAAGATCTCCCGGGCTTCGGAGTGTGCGGCGTCGACAAGTTCGCGAATCTCGGAATCGATCCGGGCCGCGACCTCATTGCTGTAGTCGGCTTCATGGCCGCTGTTCTTGCCGAGGAATACTTCGCCGGACTTATGCCCAAGGCGCTGTGGCCCAAGCGATTCGCTCATGCCGTATTCGGTGACCATGGCACGAGCGATCGACGCGACCCGGTCAATGTCGTCGCTCGCTCCGGTGGTGGGGTCGCCGAAGATCAGCTCTTCGGCGGTTCGACCGCCGAGCAACATCGCCATCGTGTCGGTGAGCTCGCTGCGGGTTTGAAGATATTTGTCTTCGGTCGGAAGGGCGAGCGTCCATCCGAGTGCTCGACCACGCGCCACGATCGACACTTTGTGAATCGGATCGGTGTTTGGCAACGCATGACCGACGAGGGTGTGTCCGGCCTCGTGGTAGGCAATGACCATCTTTTCCTTGTCGGACATGGCCCGACTTTTGCGCTCGGGACCGGCGATCACCCGATCGATGGCCGCTTCGATTTCGCTTTGTCCGATCCGGCTCTTGTCCCGGCGGGCGGCCAGGAGCGCAGCCTCGTTGAGCAGGTTTGCTATATCGGCTCCGGTGAATCCGGGCGTGCGGCGAGCAATGACCTCTGTGCTCACATCATCGTCGAGTGGCTTGCCCGCAGCGTGGACGTCGGCGATGGCCTTGCGGCCCTGCAGGTCCGGTCGGTCGACGACGATCTGACGATCGAATCGACCCGGACGCAACAAGGCGGGGTCGAGAATGTCAGGACGGTTGGTTGCGGCGATGAGGATGACCCCGGTGGTGACGTCGAAGCCATCCATTTCGACCAGTAGCTGGTTGAGCGTCTGCTCACGCTCGTCGTGTCCGCCGCCGAGGCCAGCGCCTCGGTGACGACCAACGGCGTCGATCTCATCGACGAAGATGATTGCTGGCGCTTCGTCCTTGGCTTGCTGGAACAGGTCGCGAACTCGGCTCGCTCCGACACCGACGAACATCTCCACAAAGTCCGAACCCGAGATCGTAAAGAACGGAACGCCAGCCTCGCCTGCAACCGCTCGTGCAAGCAACGTCTTGCCGGTTCCGGGAGGTCCAAACAGCAACACACCTTTGGGGATCTTTGCTCCGATCCGCTGAAAGCGCTCCGGATCCGAGAGGAAGTCGCGAATCTCGGTGAGTTCATCCACTGCTTCGTCGGCGCCCGCAACGTCAGCGAAGGTCACGGTTGGCTGATCCTTCGACATCTTGCGGGTCTTGGCCTTACCAAAGCCTTTCGCTCCTCGCCCGCCCTGCATGGAGCTGAGGAAGAACCAGAAGATTCCGACGATCAAGATGAGCGGCAAGAACTGTTGAAGCAACTGTCCCCATGCGCTCGGTCGTTGGCTGTCGGTGTCGAGGTCGATTGCGGGTTCGGCAGCACGGAGCTCGGCGAAGATCTCGTCGGTCGCTTCGCTCGGAAACGTCGCGATGAATCGTTCCTCGTCTTCGATGAGCACTCCGGTCACTTGGTGCGACCGATCGAGCACGGTGGCCTCAGCGATTTCGCCGCCCGATATTGCTGTTTCGAGCTCGGAGAACGTCAGCTCGGTGGGCGCTGGATCGCGCGACAGGACCGAGACGATAAGTAGGGCAACGAGTACGACGCTGCTCATGAGCAGCATCGCGGAGCGAGAGAGCTTCTTCACGATGCGCTTCAACCTACCGAGCAGGGTTCAGAATCGCCCTATTCGTGCGTGACGGTGCGAGCTACTGGGTGTATTCGGCGATGTATGGAAGGTTGCGGAATTGGCCAGAGGCGTCGAGACCGTAGCCAACAACGAAGTCCGGGGGCAGCTCGAAGCCGACGTATGCGAGCTCTTCGTCGACTTTTTGACGGCCTTCGCGCACGAGAAGCGCGCACACCTCAACCGATGCTGCGGCCCGGTTCTTTAGGTTTCGACGCAGGTAACTGAGGGTGAGGCCGGAGTCGATGATGTCCTCGACCACGATGACATGACGCCCTTCGAGGTCCTCGTCCAGATCCTTGAGGATGCGGACCACGCCCGACGATGCGGTTTGGTTGCCATAGGAGGACACGGCCATGAAGTCGATCTCGACCGGGAGATCGATCTCTCGCGAGAGGTCTGCGAGGAACATGTACGCGCCGCGAAGCACCGCAACGAGGAGCGGCTTCTTGCCCGCGTAGTCGGCGGTTATCTGCGCGCCGAGTTCTCGAACCCGCTGGTTGATCTGCGCTTCGGTAACCAAGATTCGACCCACCGACTCTGCGGGGGCCCTTCCGGTCATTGGCGTGCCGTCATATCTCGCGTCGGTGCTCATGCAGAGCCGAACGTTACTCGGCACCAGCAGTCAAGTCACCCTGGGAGCTGTCCCCGTTACTCACAGACATCGCCGTCGATCGACTCACGGATGAGATCGGCGTGACCGCAGTGGCGCGCGTACTCCTCGATCATGTGGATCTGGATCCAGCGCAGGTCCCACTTCTGACCGTCGCCGTTGTGATCCTTCACCGACAGGTCGTCAAGAGACACAGCGTTCTTCACCCGCTGGCGCGAATCTCGAACCGCGTCGTCGAACAAGCGCATGAGCTCGTCGACGGTGAGGGTCGACGCGAGCGTCATCTCGGCGTCGCGATCTGCATCCCAGTCGAGCGAGGTAAAAACCTCTGGCATGTCGTGCCCGGCGAAGCGTGAGCGGTACCAGTTGTACTCGACCATCGCCATATGACTGATGAGGCCAC
>CALBVK010000015.1 GCA_937969345.1 uncultured Acidimicrobiales bacterium | reverse complement strand
CCTGATGCCATGCCGTGCCTCGGCGAGACCGTCGAGGTCCGCAACCTCTGGTCGGCCGCTGCTGTTTGGGTCAAGGAAGGCCCGGGTATGGCCCAGGTAGTTGCCGAGTGGATGACCTACGGGTACCCACGCGTCATCGACCCACATGCCTCCGACCTTGCTCGCTTCTACCCAGAAGAGCGTGGCGACGACCACATCTGGAGCCGCGCCGACGAGCACTTCATCAAGACCTACGGCATCGTCCACCCACAAGAGCAGTGGGAAGGTCGTCGTGACCTCGTCAAGAGCCCGTACTACTCCCGCCAAGAAGCACTCGGTGCAATGTTCTTCCAGGCTCGTGTCTGGGAACGTGCGCAGTGGTACACCAGCAACGCCGATCTCGTCGAGCGTTACGGCCTCTCCGAGCGTGAAGTGGAATGGGACAACCGCTGGTGGAGCCCAATCATCAACGGCGAGCACCTCAACATGCGTGAGAACGCTGGCCTGTTCGACCTGAGCGCCTTCCAGGTGTTTGAGCTCTCCGGACCAGGAGCGTGTGACTTCGCCGAGTACCTTGCGGTCAACAAGGTGTGCAAGGGCGTTGGCACCAGCGCATACACCCCGTGGTTGAACGAAGACGGTGGCTTCCATTCCGACCTCACCATGATGCAGACCGGTGAAGACACCGTACGCATCGTGACCGGTGCCTTCGACGGTGGCCGTGACGAGTACTGGATCAAGAAGTACCTGCCAGAAGACGAGTCGGTCACCTTCACGAACCTCAGCCGCACGACCACGACGCTCGGCCTTTGGGGTCCGAACGCCGAGGCCATCTTGAGCCAGCTCACCGATGCTGACCTCAGCTTCGAGGGAAACAAGTATGGCTCGGTCACTAACGTGGAGATCGCCGGCATTGCCTGCACCCTGTTCCGTGTCTCCTACGTAGGCGACACGGGTTGGGAGATCTACACAGGATGGGACAACGGCCCAGCACTGTGGGACGCCATCATGGACGCTGGCAAGGATCACGGTCTGCGCCCAACGGGCATGGGCGTGTACGCGGTAACCGGTCGTATCGAGAAGGGTTACCGACTCATGGGCGCTGAGCTCGAGTCGGAGTACAACCCAATCGAGGCTGGTCTTGCTCGTCCAAAGGTCAAGGCTGCGGACTTCATTGGCAAGGAGGCCTACATGGCCGCCCGCGAAGCCGGTGACCCCGAAACGCACTGCGTCACGCTGATCGTCGACGACAACACCGATAGCGCTGGCCGCAAGCGGTGGATGCAGGGTGGCAACGAGCCAATCCTCACCGCCGATGGCGAGCGCATCGTCGATAGCCATGGCCGTGTCAGCCGTGTCACCACCGCAGGTTACGGCCCGAGCGTTGGCAAGAACTTGCTGCTCGGTTATGTCCCAGCGCAGTACGCGGCACCGGGCACTCAGCTCAAGGTCATGTACATGAACGAGCTATTCCCATGCACTGTTGTGGGCACCGGTTCGGCATTCGACCCGGAGAACACCCGCCTCAAGGGTTCATGACCATGAACAGGTAGGGACTGTCCCTAACTGTTCACGAGCAATTTAGCGATGAGGCCGCCCCCGGTAATGGGGCGGCCTTCTTCGTTTTGGCGACCACGGTACGATCGGTGCTGTGGCGAAACGGCTTGATGATCTGCGGTTGATGGGCAGTGCCGTTGCGATCTTGGTCGGCAGTTGTGTGATGTGGATTCCGCTGTGGCTTGTCGGGGCCGGCGAGGTTCCCGACGAGCTGGTCGAGTTTCTGTCGGCGTGTGCCTTGAGCCTTGTCGGTGGGCTTTCGTCGTATGTCCGCGTGCCATGGCTTGGGGCCGGTGTGCGGGTGCTGTGCCTCTTGGGTGCCGTTGGGCTGGGTTGGGTGGCCGTGTTGCTCTACGGTTCGGACGTTTTCGCCGACGACGAGCGTGTCGAACAGGTCGTTGTTGGGGTTGTCGTGCTCGGTGCCGTTGGCATGCTCGCCAACGCCATATGGCGCCCGGCTGCCCTCATCGACGATCCAGTTGGGGTCGACGACGTGACGTGATAGCTAGCCGGTAGCGGCGCTCAACGCTGTTGCGACCTCATCGAGCTGGTCGGCGCTATGGCCGATGAGGACGATTGCGTTGAGCGGCGCAGTGCCGTCGTCGAGTGTGGTGAGCTCGACTCGGCCACCTGCGAGATGAACCCGGACTGCACCGTCGGCGGTGGCCACCGATCCTTTGGCCCGGAGTAGCCGAGATCCGGTGAGTGCCTGCGTGATGGCCGCTGGCACAACCGGCGATGTTGGACGCCACGTTGTGGTCGCAACGGGCGCGGTCGCTTCATGGTCGTCGGGCCGGTCGGTGTTCTCGTGGCTGCCGAGCATCACGGTATTGAGCCAGGTTGGGTCGTCGCTTGCCGGGATTACCTGTGCCTTGGTGAACTTGCGGAGTCCATCGAGTGCGGCCTCGCGTTCGTCGTCGGGAATCAGGTCGAGCTTTGTGGCGACGACGAGGTCGGCTCCAGATAGCTGTGAGCGCATGAGCGACCCGTAGGGCGGGCCAGACGACAGATATTCGAAGTTGTCCGGGTCAGCGAGCGCAATCACCGCGTCGATGGAGGCTCGTGGGTGGTTGAGGAACGTGGTGATGGGGAAGAGGTCGGCAACACCGCTTGCCTCAAGCACGATTCGGTGCGGTGCTGGTGTTCGTGCGGTGAGTTCGTGGACGGTTGCGTAGAGGTCGTCGCCGATGGCGCAGCACACGCATCCGTTGGTGAGCTCGATGACGCCGTCGGTGTCGTCGGAGTCTTCGCGGAGAAACTCGGCGTCGACGTTCACGTCGCCGACGTCGTTGACGATGATGGCGAGCCGTTCGTTGGTGGCTCGGAGCAGGCGATTCACCATGGTCGTCTTGCCGGCGCCGAGCCAGCCGCCGAGGACGGTGATCGGGGTCTTCGAAGTTTCGGTCACCTATCGAGTGTGGCAGATG
>CALBVK010000014.1 GCA_937969345.1 uncultured Acidimicrobiales bacterium | reverse complement strand
CGGCACCAAGATGCCCGTCGCGATCGCCGGTGCTCAAGACACCGCAGCAATCGTTGCGGCAGCTGTTGGGGCCGGAATCGTCTCGAAGCTCGATGGCGACCCGGCGGTCTCCACCACCATCGTGGCGATTGCCTTGGCCGGACTGGTTAGCGGCCTGCTCTTCATCGGTATCGGGCGGGCCCGACTGGGTGAAGCCGCCCGGTCCATCCCCTTCACGGTAATCAGCGGCTTCATGGCCGGAACCGGCTGGCTGCTGCTTCGCGGTGGCATCGAGGTTATGGCTGGCCGCCCAATCGAGCTCGGTGAGCTTGGCGAGTTTCTGTCCTGGGACGTCGCTCAATACTGGCTTCCTGGCGTGGCCCTGTCTCTGGTGATCGTCATTGGCCTCATTCGAGGTTTGCCATCGGCGGTGTTTGGACTGACCCTTCTCGTTGCTGCAGTCGCGATTCACGTCGTTGGACGGGTTTGGTGGTCGCTCGACGCGCTCGAAGCCAACGGTTGGCTGATCGGTCCCTTCCCTGAGAGCCAGGGGTGGTCGCCGATCCGCCCGAGCGACTTTGAATTGACCGATTGGTCTGTGCTCGTCGGCCAGGTCCTCCCAATCGCTGGTCTTGCGACGGTGTCGCTCATCGGCATGGTCCTGAACCTCACGGGACTTGAGGTGGCACTCGAAGACGACGTCAACATCGATCACGAGACGACCGTCGCCGGTGTGGCCGTCGTCGCCAGCTCCGCAGCGGGCGGCATGATTGGCTATCACCTCATTGGCTCCACCGTCATCGCAGACCGATTGCGCGCTCGCGGGCGTGTCGTGCCTGTGCTCATCGGGCTCATGTGCGCTGCCACCGTCGTCCTCGGAACGTCCCTCGTCGCCCTCATGCCCCGCGCCGTCGCCGGGGGAGTGCTCTCCGCAACAGGAATCAACCTGCTCATTGGTTGGGCCCAACAGCTGCGTCGAGACTTCGCTCGGCTCGACGCCGTGCTCAGTGCGTCGGTGTTGTTCGCAATCATTGCATTCGGTGTGCTCACCGGTATCGCGGCCGGGATTCTGGCTGCGGTCGTCGTCTTCGTCTACAGCTACGGACGGGTCTCGCCGGTTCGGCGAATGCATCGTATGTCGAGCATGGAAAGCAACATCGACCGTCCAGCCGTGCAACGGCAGGCGCTGCTCGAACGCGACCACGAAGTCGCCATCCTCGAACTCCACGGATACTTGTTCTTTGGATCGTTGCGGTCCATCACCGATCTCATCACGCCGTTGCTCAGCGAGGACCTCCGGTACCTCGTCATCGATTTCCGTAGCGTTCGCGGTGTGGATGCATCGGTCGTTTCTGGCCTGTTGTCGATCGAACGAAAGGCTGCAGCCTCGGGCGTAACGCTCGTGTGGTCGCACGTGCGACCCGAGATCGAAGTCCGCCTCACGGCAGAGAGTTCGGGGTCGCGTCGCTTCGCCGCCGATATCGACCACGCCCTCGAATGGGTCGAAGACGAGGTCCTCGCATCCGTTGACGATCTCGCCGAGCCAGCGATCGATCTCGAGTGGGTCGAGGCCATCACCCCATATGGCCAACGGCTCGAAGTCGCTGCCGGAGAAACGCTCATCGATATCTCCGACGACACCCGTCGCATCTTCGCAATCGTGTCCGGAACGCTCACCGCGTGGGGTGAGTCAGCAGGCAACGAACGTATCCGTTACCGACAGGTCGGAGCTGGGTCGTTCCTCGGAGAAGTAGCGTTCATCACCGGCGCACCTCGCACCGCAAGCGTCGTCGCCGACGTGCCATGTGTCGTCGTCACGCTCTCGCCCGAGGGCATGGTCGAGATGGAACGCGACGATGCGCCGCTCGCCATTCAGACGAACAACATCGTGGCCACTCGCCTGGCCGAGCGCCTCGGCTCGACCACCCAAACAGTACGCAACCTCAGCAGTTAGGATCCTGGCATGACTCGCCCAGACGGTCGTGAAAACGACGAACTTCGCCCGCTCTCTTTCCAACGAGACTTTGTTGACACCTGCGCAGGATCTGCGCTCGTCTCCTTTGGTCGCACACGGGTGTTGTGCACGGCCTCGGTGTCAGGTGATGTTCCACGCTGGATGCGCGATACCGGCAAAGGCTGGGTGACCGCCGAATACTCGATGTTGCCCGGATCAAGCCCGGACCGTATCCGTCGTCGGGTGTCTGGACGGAGCCAAGAAATCCAGCGCCTGATCGGCCGGTCGCTCCGAGCCGTGGTCGATATGAAGGCCCTCGGCGAGCGCGAGATCACGATCGACTGCGACGTATTGCAAGCCGATGGAGGCACACGAACCGCGTCGATCACCGGCGGATACGTTGCGCTTCACGACGCGATCACCCGGCTGATGGTCGCCGGCGAACTTGACACCAATCCGCTGCGCACCGAATGCGCCGCGATCTCGGTTGGGATCGTCAATGGCACGCCGGTCCTCGACCTGCCATACATCGAAGACTCAACCGCCGAGGTCGACATGAACGTCGTCATGGACGGCAACGGCAACTTCATCGAGATCCAGGGAACCGCTGAGGGCGCCGTGTTCGGCCGTCACCGCCTCAACGACATGCTCGATCTCGCAACGAGCGGCATCGCAACGATCACCGAAGCGCAGCGTGCGATCCTGTCGACTCCGCCGGCGCAACTTCCCGATCGCTAAGCAATGACGGATCTGCCAAGGGTCGTCATGGCCAGTGCGAACCCCGACAAGGTCGCCGAAATCGCTGAGCTCATGGCCGACGTCGCAGAGATCCTGCCACGGCCCGCGGACATCCCCGATGTGGTGGAAGACCAGAACACCCTGGTGGGCAACGCCCGCCTCAAGGCTGTCGCGATCGCTACGGCGACCGGCATGCCTGCGATCGCCGACGACACCGGTCTCGAGATCGACGCCCTCGACGGCGCTCCCGGCGTCTACACCGCCCGGTTTGCCGGGGAGAACGCCACCTACGCCGACAACGTCGCCAAGACGCTGCAGGTGCTCGACGGCGTCCCGGCAGCCGATCGCACGGCGAGGTTTCGCACCGTCGCCATTCTCGGATACCCAGATGGTCGAGAGATCATCGCCGAGGGTGTCGTCGAGGGACACATCGCACTCGAGGCGTCCGGTTCCGATGGATTCGGCTACGACCCCATCTTCGTACCCCTCGAATCGGGCGGCCTGACCTTTGCGCAGATGAGCTCAACCGACAAACACGCAATAAGCCACCGGGGCCGTGCCTTCCGTTCCCTGAAGGCACAGCTCGCCGAGTCGTAGGCCAAACGAACCGTCCTGGCAGAGATCGTAAGATTTCGCTCAAGACTCGGCCAACTACCGACGAAGTAGTTTGTACACAAGCGCTCATAGCTCAATTGGATAGAGCACCCAGGTCTTACTGGGAAGGTTTGGGGTTCGACTCCCTGGGGGCGCGCAACGCAGTGATGAAGCGGCTACTTCGGTAGCCGCTTCGTACGTTTTGTACCCGTGTTGCTTACGAGCTCCAGCGCATGCCGAGGAAGCTGCGGAACTCCTCGGGGTCGATCGGCTTTGCGAACAGGTATCCCTGCACATGGTCGCAGTTGAGCTCTGCGAGCTGTTCGAGCTGGTCCTCGGTCTCGACGCCCTCGGCCACCACGGTCAGGTTGAGGCCGTGCGCCAGAGCGATCGTGGCCCGAACAATGGCCGAATCGTTCTCGTCGGTGCCGAGGCCGTTCACGAAGCTTCGGTCGACCTTCAAGAAGCTGATCGGGAAACGCTTGAGATAGGCGAGCGAGGAGAAGCCGGTGCCGAAGTCGTCGAGCCCGATACGGATTCCGAGATCTCGTAGCTTTGCGAGGGACTGCTCGGTGGTCGGGTTGCCGTCGATCAACGCGCTCTCGGTCAGCTCGATCGCGAGTTGTGATGGGGCAAGTCCGGCAGACTCCAGCTCGGCGTGCAGTGTCTCGACGTAGTTCGCATCGGTGAGTTGGCGGGCCGAGACGTTGACAGCAATCGATAGCGGTGCTTGACCCGAGACGCCGAGGCGTGTCCACTCGGCGGTCTGGCGGATGGCCTTCACCAAGACCTGGTGTCCAAGCGTTGAGATCAGGCCCGAGTCTTCGGCGACATCGATAAACGCTCCTGGCATGACCAAGGAACCGTCTTCGTTGCGAATGCGAACGAGTGCTTCAGAGCCGACGAGGCGGCCGTCAGATGCGCTGAGGACCGGCTGGTAGTGCACGACCAGAGCGTCTGCTTCGATCGCCCGCCGCAGCTTGTTCTCAACGTCGAGGCGGCGCACGGCTTGGTCTCGCAGATGATCGTCGAACACGACGGCAAGGTCGCGCCCCTTGTCCTTCGCTCGGCGCAACGCGGTGTCGGCGTCACGCAAAAGGTCGTCGGGTTGTTCGCCGCCTTCGGCGATCGCAATGCCGATCGATGTCGTGATCACCGCAGTTTGGTCGCCGATGCTGATCGGCTGGGTCAGCGCCTTGCGAAGCCGTCGAGCGGCAACGACCGCATCGCCGCGCCGCAGCATGTCGCTAATGACGACCGCGAACTCATCGCCGCCGAGGCGGGCAACGACATCGCCCGGCCGAATGACACCCTCGATGCGTGACGCGACCTCGTTGAGAAGTTCGTCGCCAGCGTGATGGCCAAGCGATTCGTTGACGACGTTGAAGCGGTCGAGATCGAGGAACAGCAGACCGACGAGCAGCCGTCGTTCTCGAGCTCGACGCAGCGAGTCCGACATGCGCTCAATGAGCAATGCGCGGTTCGGAAGCCCGGTGAGGTCGTCGTGAAACGCCTGAACCTCGAGACGTTCGTTCGCGACGACCCGGTCGGTCACATCGGTTGCGTTGAGCACCACGCCAGCGACCGCGGGGTTGTCGAGCAGATTGTTGGCGGTCACGTCGAGGTTTCGGTACGACCCGTCGCCGTGGGCGATCCGAAGCGAGGCAACCTGTGGGGTCGAGGCGTTCTCGACGACCGCTGCGGCGAGTTCGTACGCGGCGGCAAGATCGTCGGGGTGCACGAGTTCGATGATGTCGACCCCGTCGAGGCTCCCAGGAGCGTGCGCCAGAACCCGCTCGACGGCTGGCGATGCGTACATGACAGTACCGTCGAGGCGCACCAGAACCAGCAGGTCTGTCGCATTCTCGACCAACGCCTGCATGCGGGTCTCGGTTTCGGCGATCTGTGCCTGTGCCTTGCGAAGCTCGGTGAGGTCGCGGGCCACGAGCGAGATGGCTTCGGTCGATCCAGCGTCGTCAATGTGGGCGACGAGCATTGCCGACACGGGGGTGGCCGACCCGTTGGAGGCCATCAGTGACAGCTCGCCGCGCCAGCTTCCCGACTCGGCAACACTCGGCAACGCAATCGACCCAAACGTGTGTCGGGACTGGAGCTCGAGAAGGTCGCCCGTCGACCGGCCGGTGACGTCGTTGGAAAATAGTTCGCCGAGGGTCTCGTTTACCCAAACGACCAACGATCCGTCGGGGCTCAAGATCGCGACCAGGTCCTTGGTGGCTTCGAGCACACGAGAAAGCTCTTCGGCACGGCGCGCAGCGTCGATGTCGGCGGTGGTGTCGTCGAAGGTGAGTAGCGACGCCCCGGGCTGGTCGAGCGGAGTAGTGCTCACATCGAGCCAGCGGTAGTCGCCCGTGGTTGTTTGCACACGCAGGCGACCGCGAATTCCTTCGCCAGTTGTCGCCGCGGTGATTAGTGCGTCGAGAAATTCTTCACGACCGTCGGTATCGATTCGTTCGAGCCAGCCTTCGCCGCTCGCCTCGGTTGCCGGTTGGCCCGTAATGTCCTGCCAGCGGCCATTGACGTCGGTCATCGTGGTACTACCGATGAGGCGCGCCATACCTTGCGGGCTTCGGGCGATCAGGTCTCGAATCTGGCGTGCCTGATCGTGGGCGGCCGATGCCTCGATCATGGCGAGGACGACCGTGCCGGCCTCGGTTTCTTGTGGCCAACACTGCAGGTCGAGCCCACGCAAGACCCCGGCAGCACGTATCTGGAACGCACGTCGAATGGTTTCGCCGCTACGTGCCGATCGGAGGGTGTCGTCGAGCAAGGGACTCTCGCCCGGATCGGCGAGCAGGTCGACCACGGCCCGCCCATGGGCTGCGTTTGCGGAGAGTCGCAACAGCGCGAGCGCTGATTCGTTTGCGCCAGCGATTCGATGTTCAGCATCGATGACCAGCAATCCAAACGGGACCGTTTTGAGCATCGCAGTTACCGCGTCGGGCAGTTGCGCCTGTACGGGTTGCTGTGGGTCGATGTCGCTGTTGGTCATGAGGCGTTTGAATTGTGGAGTGCGGACGGGGGGAATCGAACCCCCAAGCCCTTTCGGGCACCAGGACCTAAACCTGGCGCGTCTGCCAGTTCCGCCACGTCCGCAGAACCTGCCTGAACCATACAACGGTCTTGGGGTGAGGGTGAACATCGGAAACCGCGCCGCGGCAATTTATGGAGAAGCACGTAGCTGCCGATACGTAGGGGTAACCTCAAAGGCGCTGTGCAGCGAATTTCCGCAGATGGAAATAACTGCGCAGCCATGTTGTTGGTTGGGGCTACACGACGGCTCCCAACTCAGATTCAGGAGAACAATGGGCATCGAACTTCCAGGCACAACGTACGCAGCTTCGCTGACCGAAGATGTGTCGCGCATGGACATCTACAACCGGCTTCTGAAGGACCGCATCATCTTCCTCGGAACCGACGTGAACGATGACATTGCTAACTACCTCAGCGCCCAGATGCTGCACCTCGAAAGCCAGGATCCCGAGAAGGACATCTGGCTCTACATCAACTCGCCCGGCGGTTCGGTAACCGCTGGTATGGCGATCTACGACACGATGAAGTTCGTCGCCCCCGACGTCGGCACCCTCTGCATGGGTCTTGGCGCATCGATGGGTCAGTTCCTCCTCGGCGCTGGCGCCAAGGGCAAGCGTTATGCGTTGCCACACGCTCGCATCATGATGCACCAGCCACTCGGTGGCGTTCGCGGTCAGGCGAGCGACATTGCAATCCAGGCCGCGCAGATGGCCGAGACCAAGAAGACCTTGCAGAGCCTCATCGCCGAGCACACCGGTCAGAGCGTTCAGCAGATCGAAGATGACTCCGATCGCGACCGCTGGTTCACCCCAGATGAAGCCGTCGAGTACGGCATCATCGACCGCGTCATCACCACCCGCGGCGACATCTAAATCACCAACAAATTTGAACCGCTAGGTACGCTCAGCGGACTTTTCGGTTCAAATTTGTTGGTTTTGGGCGGCTTCGGCGAGGCTTCGTAGTTCGGCTACGCCTTCGGCCAGGGTGGGGTAGCGGAACAGGGCGCTGCCGCTTATCAGGACGTTGGCGCCGGCTGCTGCTGCGCCCGCGATCGTGTCCTTGCTGATCCCGCCGTCGACCTCGAGGTCGATGTCGTAG
>CALBVK010000013.1 GCA_937969345.1 uncultured Acidimicrobiales bacterium | reverse complement strand
TCCAGAACCAGAGCGAGCAGGACATGGTCGTCGACGTCGTCTTGGAGGCCTCGAACCTGTCGCTCACCGACGGGGCGGGACAACGCGTCACAGTACCTGCCAACAACCGCATCGAGGTTCGCTTCCCCGCAGCCGCCGTCGAAGCCGGCACTGCCCGCTTTCGTGCATCGGCAGTATCTGGCGAGAACGCCGATGCCGCCACGTTGTCGTTGCCGGTCTACACGCCCGCAACGTCGGAGGCCTTCGCCACCTACGGCGTGGTCGATGACGGGTCGATCTTCCAGCCGCTGCTTGGCCCGGTCGATGTATGGCCCCAGTTCGGTGGTCTCGAGATCAGCACCTCGTCCACTGCGCTCCAGTCGCTCACCGACGCCGTTATCTACATCAACGAGTACGAGTTCAGTAGCTCCGATGCAGCAGCGTCGCAGATCCTGAGCATCGCTTCGCTGCGCGATGTCCTGTCGGCATTTGACGCCAGCGGCCTCCCAAGCGAAGCGGCCATGGACCAATCGGTGCGAGACGCGATCACGACGATCGTTGGCTTGCAGAACGGCGATGGAGGCTTCCCTCGATGGACCCGCAACCGCGAGTCCGTCCCGTACAACACCGCGCACGTCGCCCATGCCCTGATCGTGGCCCGAGACGCTGGCTTCAGCGTTCCGCAACAAACCATCGACGGCGCCCTGTGGTACCTCCAAGAGATCGAGGCCTACTACCCCGACTGGTACAGCCAGACCTCTCGAGACACCATCACCTCCTATGCGCTGAA
This sequence comes from uncultured Acidimicrobiales bacterium, assembly GCA_937969345.1. Taxonomy (GTDB): domain Bacteria; phylum Actinomycetota; class Acidimicrobiia; order Acidimicrobiales; family SHLQ01; genus SHLQ01. The sequence goes on along the minus strand of CALBVK010000013.1, from coordinate 5,519 downwards.
CGTACGGGCACTGTCTGGAGATCGCGATATCAACAAGGCTGAACAGCTCTACTCGAGGAGCGGCGCCAACCTGTCACTCGATGCGCTCGCATGGCTCTGGCCGGTCATCGAGAACCCGACCATCGACGATGAGATAGAGCGCGAGTTCAACAATCGAGTCACCGAGACGGCAGCGGGCGCCACCTTCGTCAACAACTACAGCGACGACGACTATGTCCTGCTGCACTCGAACCGCCGCACCGACGGAATCGTGCTCGGCGCCCTCATCTCCGAACGCCCGGGCAGCGACCTCATCCCCAAGGTCGTCGAGGGACTGCTCGCCGGCAAGACCAACGGACGGTGGGGCAACCTGCAAGAGAACACCTTCATCTTGTTGGCCCTGCACGAATACTTCGTCGCCTACGAAGACATAGAACCGGACTTCGTCGCCCGCGTCTGGCTCGGCGGCACGTACGCAGCCGAACACCGCTACCAAGGGCGAACCACCGACCAGAACGAAACGATCGTTCCCATGTCCGTGCTGGTGGACGAGGGCGACACGAACCTCGTCGTGAACAAGGATGGCGACGGGCGTCTCTATTACCGACTCGGTCTGGACTACGCCCCCGAGAGCCTCGAACTCGATCCCATGGACCGCGGCTTTGTCGTGCAACGAACGTACGAAGCGGTCGAGGACGACGGCGATGTATGGCGTGATGAAGATGGTGTCTGGCACGTCAAGGCCGGAGCGGAGGTACGCGTGAAGCTCACGATGACCGCCGATAGCCGCCGGACGCACGTGGCGCTCGTCGATCCGTTACCCGCCGGGCTCGAGATTCTGAACCCGGCGCTCGCACCGACCGAAGCCCTAAACCGGGGCCCAGGCGAATTCGACAGCTGGTACTGGTGGCAGTGGTTTAACCACCAGAACCTTCGTGACGACCGGGCCGAAGCCTTCACGAACTACCTTTGGGCCGGAACCTACGACTACTCCTACATTGCACGAGCGACCACACCAGGAACGTTCGTCGTGCCTCCGACCAAGGCCGAAGAGATGTATGCGCCAGAAACGTTCGGCCGGTCAGCCACCGACACGCTCGTGGTCGAAGCCGGCTAGCCGATCGGTTCGCCGAACGAGTCACAGTCGGCGTTCTCACACGTCGACGGTTCTCCGGGGTGCTCCGGCGGCAAGGCGCTCACCCCACAAAATCCGCAGATCGGTGACGCGTCATCGTCTACGTCATCCCACAAGTCGCTCATGTGGCGAGGCTACCGAGCATCGCTAGGCCACGGGCGCGAGATCCTGCTCCTGCACGATGGGCTGGCCGGACAACGAGGCAATGGAATCCATGACATCTCGGGTGAGCGCCAGTCGCTCTCGCATCGATGGCCGCGTACCAGCCTCAGGCCGCGGACCAATGATGCGGCCGACCCGGATAGTGACTGGTTCGCGTCGAAGCTGGCGCTGCCCTACCGGCATGGCCCGATCCGTACCGATGATTCCGACCGGCACTACCGGCGTTCCGGTCAATAACGAAAGGTGTGCAACACCGGAGTGCCCAGGATGCAGTTTCCCGTCGCGAGATCGCGTGCCTTCGGGGAAGATGCCCACGAGCTCACCGTCGGCGAGCCGCGAACGAACCTCACGCATCGTCGTTGCGAGCCCCGAACCAGAGCGATCGATCGGGATCATCCCGACCGCCGGAAAGAGCGTTCGGGTCAGGATCGAATCCATGTACTCGACCTTGCCCAGAAAGCTGACCGGCCGATCCAGGCTGTACATCAAGAGCATTGAGTCAATAAACGACAAATGGTTTGCCGCGATAATGGCGCCACCAAAGCGCGGAACGTTCTGCGGATTTTCCACCGTGACGTCGAGCCACCAGTTCCTCACCGGATGGGTGACTGCACGTACAGCCTCGAACGTTGTTGCGCTGCGCATCATTAGCTCGCCTCCCGCATCGACAGGACGTGCTGGTGCTTTTGGAGTCGTTCGTTCGGCCAGGCGAGCACCGTGTCGAGGTTGCCCCGGAAGGGACTCGTGACGGCGACTCGCCCAGCGGTACTGCATATGTGACCGACCACCTGGCCGGCCGCAATCGCAACCGGCGCCGGTTGTTCGGCCAGCAACGCTGCTGGTTCGAAGCTTCCCGGCGCCGGCGCGACAATGAGACGAAGCTCCGCCTGAAAGACTTCGCACCCGCCGATACTGCGTACGTTCGATTGGCTGGAATGGAACATCGGCACGTCTCCTGTGTTGTCTTCGCGTATGAGCACTCACCATAGGGAACCCACTTTTCCGCGCTGGGTCCGCAGTGTGAACTCCTCGTTTCCTTCCGACCGAGCGGCACAACTTGTCAGACCGTCATCGCCAGATCGTTCCGATGTGTTGCCATGGGTGGATGGTTCGTCTTCGGCTCGTACTCGTTGTTGGGGTTCTGACGCTCGGCGCCTGCACCTCAGCAACATCGTCCGAAGACGTAGCGAGCGAGGCCGCGACAACCTCCACTACGACGACCTCCACCACGACGACCTCCACCACGACGACCTCCACTACGACGACCTCCACCCCGTCGACATCGGCGCCAACGTCGACTTCATTGTCAACGACGACGACACGCTCGGCCAGCACCAACACACCCACAGAACCACCCCTGGAGACACCCGCCGTGGAAACAACAGACCCTGACCGTCCGCTCCCCTGCACCACCATCACGTACTTCGCGGATGCCAGCGAGAACGATCGGTGGGTCGTCGTCAACGACAACGTCATGGGCGGCCGCTCTCTTGGCGACCGAAGCTTCGCCGATGAGGTCATGATGTTCTCCGGATCGATCAACACCAACGGCGGCGGATTCTCCTCGCTACGACTTCCGCTCGAACCTGGAGCGATCGCCGCTGCCGACCGGATCGTCCTCACCGGCCGATCGGACGGCCGGCGCTACATGGTCACCTTCGACGACGCTCTCGACGGCCGCGACCGGCGGATCTCGTTTCGCGCTCCGATCGAATTCGACTCGCCCGGCGAGTGGGAAATCGTGACGGTCCTCTTCGAGGATCTCTTCCCAGCAGCATTCGGACAACCGGTCGTCGCCGACCCGTTCCGGAAGGACCTTGCGACCCGGATGGGCATCATGTTGAGCGACGGCGTCGACGGCGACTTCCAGCTCGAGCTCGACCACATCGAGGTGTGCGGCCCGGAATAGTCCGTGACCTGCTCCACAACGCCACCGACAACCACTGGCCAGACGCGATCGAGCGATGTCTTTACGCTGAGGAGACGTGACCAACCGAAAGGCGGTTTTGACATGGCATGGATCCAGGTCGCTTGGCGACTCTCAATCCCCGACCCCGAAGAAGGACGCCGCGGCGACAGTCCGTTGTGCGACGAACCCACGCTCCAATTTGTTCTCGTGACCGCGTTTGGCGGCGAGGTTCGAGCCCACCCGTTCACCACACCCAATCTGTTCCCTGGCGGATTCGGCGAAGGGGTCATTGGCGACATCAACCCCAGTCCCGTTGGTGTGCTGAACTCGAAGAACGTCCCGACCCGGCGCAACCCATTCTTTGGCCTCGCCGTCAGAGCGGTAGAACAAGACAACTCCGGCAGTAACCGACCGTCGGACAACTATCGCTTCTACGACGCTGTGCGCGATGCCAGCCAAGAAGCGTTCGACAATGGCGAGACGCCGACTGCCACGACACTATGGAGCGCCGCCAATGCGGTGCGGCCGACGAACGATTTCGGCGACGATGATGACTTCATTGGCGCCTCGGCTCGCGTGTTCCCCACGTACGGGTCCGACAACGTCGAGTCGTTGACACACGAGTCCATGTATCCGTCGGGACATCCGCTGCCCGACACCCGCGAGGTCTTCGAGCTCGTATTCCAGAGCCGGGCGAACACCGAGTATCGGCTTCTGTGCCAGGTCCAGTTGGTGGCGAACGATCCAGCTGGAGCGTTACTCGTCGGAGAACTGCTCGCCGCCTAGGGCCTGCGTTGCTCGCCCCGATCGAGCGACGCCAACATAGAGTTGCGAGGAGTGACACCAACGACGAGCGCGCCCTCTTCATCGACCTGGGTCTCCGTCGCTGCCCTCGGGTTGTTGACGATCACGTCGTACGGGTCGTGGTTCTATGCCTTCGGCATCCTGATCGGTCCGATCGGCGCGGACACAGGTTGGTCGGTCACGAGCCTCGGTGCGGTATTCGGAATCTCCCAGATCGCCAACGGCCTCCTCGCGCCGATCGGCGGGCGACTACTCGACCGATTCGGTGGCAGCGGCGCGTTCGGGGTACAAGCGGGCTTGGGAGCGTTGCTCTTGTTACTCGCACCGAGCGCCACCAACATCGTGTTGTTCGGCGCCCTCTACTCAGTCGGCGCTGGCATTGTTGGCGCTACTGGCTTCTACCACGTCACCACCGCAGCGGCCGCCCGAGTCGGTCCCGGCACCCCGGCAAAGTCGATCGCCGTTCTCACCGCGATCGGCGCGTTCGCATCGCCGATCTATCTGCCGCTCGGACAGCTCCTCATCGACAGCGTCGGGTGGCGACCTGCGGCGCGCATCTTTGCGCTCACCGCAATCGGTGGAGCGGTGATCGCGGCCGCGCTCGTGCGCGGCGGAGCCACCCCCGACGGCAGCGTGCCAAGCCCCAACCCGCTGAAGGCGATCCGGTTTGCCGCAGCACAACCGGCCGTCCGCCTGATGCTGCTGTCCTACGCCTTCGCCGGCGCGTCGTTCTCGAGTGCGCTCGTCTTTCAAGTTCCGATTATGGAGTCAGTCGGGCTGACCGCTGCGACCGCTGCATCGATGGCCGGCCTACGCGGATTCATGCAGCTCTTTGGTCGAGTCGGCCTCGTCGCGACGATCGCATCCCGAGGTGCCGCCTCAGCACTGCAGGTGGCCTACTTCGTCGCCGGCGTTGGGTGTTTGCTGCTGCTCGTTGGGAGCGTGCCCGCAGCCGCGGCCTATGCGGTCGTCGTCGGCATCGCACTCGGAGCCACCAGCCCACTGCAGTCGATCCACGCGCAGGACATTTTCGATCCCGACGACCTCGGCTTACTGATGGGCCTCCAACACATGATCTTCGCGATCGCTGGAGGAATCGGACCGTTCGCCATTGGCCTGCTGGCCGATAGCACCGGGTCACATCGGACCGGGGTCTGGCTGCTCGTATGCATGTTGACCATCGCCGCGATCATCATGCGGTGGTCGACTCGATTCGCTCCCGAATCAACCGCGAGCTAGAGCCAACCGTCCCCAACGCGGTGCATACCGTTGCTCCAACAACCCACCGGTTAGTGCAGCAACTACGCTCCCGCGATGGCTCGACAACCATTGACCACAAACCTCGATCGCTCCGGAGAGTCAACGCCGTGATCCGCCACTGTGTCTTCGTCAACTTCGACCCAGCAGTCTCAGAGACCACGATCGACGACCTCATGCAAGACATCGCTGATCTTCGAGCCCACCTACCAGGAATCGTCGCCATGCAGGTTGGCGCCAATGTGAGCCCCGAGGTCGGGATGGACAAGGGGT
>CALBVK010000012.1 GCA_937969345.1 uncultured Acidimicrobiales bacterium | reverse complement strand
AAAACTACGAAATCGCTCCGGGCCTCTGGCTCGGAGCGATTTAGGTTTTGACCGACTCTACGAGTGGGACGGAGAAGCGCCGTTACGCCTCTTTAGACTCGTCTTCGTCGTCCATGCCTTTGGACAGACCGTCCTTGAATTCCTTTTGTGCTTCGCCGAGCGAACGGGCGAGCTTTGGAAGCTTCGCTCCGCCGAAGAGCACGAGGATCACAACAAGGATGATTAGAAGTTCAGGTGCACCGATGGGTCCCATACCGAAATAGTAGCAGCCCGCTCAGAAAGTGCCGTCGCGAGTTCGCGGATCAGCCGCTGGCGTCGGCTGCGAGCGCTGCACGGGCAAGGGCGCGTTGGCGACGGATACGACGACGCTCCCGCTCACTCATGCCGCCCCAGATGCCGAACTTCTCGCCATTCTGCAACGCGTACTCGAGGCAGTCATCGCGCACTACGCAGCCGCGGCAAACCTCTTTGGCTTCCTTGGTGGACGCGCCACGCTCGGGGAAGAAAAGGTCAGGATCTACACCAAGGCAGTTCGCAAAGTCATGCCATGTTGGTTCGTCTTTGTCAGACGCGCCTGTGTTTATCATCGTGATTTCTACTCCCCAGAAGACCCGCCGAGACGCCGCGCGCGTCTATGGCTAGGTCGCCGATCTTGTGGTGAACGACGACTTCGCCGTATGTCCGTGATGTAATTACAACACTGTAACTCGTCTGATGTAAAGCCGGAATCCTTGAAATCGCAAGATTTCCGAACAACATTGGCAACATCAACAACATCACCCGCGCCCTCAACACAGGCCGCACGACCGACTGTGACAAATACGTGACATCGCCAAAGAACGTCCCCTCAACGCACACCCTCATTCCTGAATGTGCCGAGATCACCTCCATCGAAGCGTTCGATTCCGTGCTCGTTGGACCGGGCAGCAAGCGTGCTCTTGCCGTCCAAGGCCTCGATCTGTGCGAACGTACCGACGAAATCCTCGACCGGGTTTGGCCACACACCGCGTTCTTGGGCTGCCTACTCACCGACGATGCCGAACGCCACGTGGCAGCAACGGGAGCCACCGTCTTTCCCCCCTTTGAGAACCTTCCGTACAACGCGTATCGCGGCACGCTCTACACCCCCGACGAGCTGCGAACCAATGAGCTCGACAGCCGTATCTACCACCATCAGGCAAGGTGGCGGGAAAGCCCTCCCCCGCCGATTCTCGAAGCGCTCGCGCAACGCATCCACGATCACGCAATCGACGATGCCTTGCAGAGCTACCTCTCGCATCACGAAAAGGTGGTGGCGATCATGGGTGGGCACAGCCTGCGTCGTAACGAACAGACCTACCGAACGGTCGCTGTCGTAGCTCGGGCACTAACCCGCACAGGACATCTGGTCGTGACCGGCGGCGGACCAGGTGCCATGGAAGCGGGAAACCTAGGTGCCTGGCTCGCACCACAGCCCGACGACGCCCTCGATGATGCGATCGACAAACTTCGCACCGAGGTGGACTACAAGACGCAGGAATATCGGGAGGTCGGCCTCGACGTTGTGGCCAACACCCCTGGCGGGTCGCCGAGTCTCGCAATCCCCACCTGGTTCTATGGTCACGAGCCAACGAACGACTTCGCCACCGACGTCGCCAAGTATTTCAGCAACAGCATCCGCGAGGACGGACTCCTGGCGATCGCAACACACGGGGTCGTGTACACCCCCGGTGCCGCCGGAACCGTCCAAGAGGTGTTCATGGATGCCACCCAGAACCACTACAACGTGTTCGGAATCATCTCGCCGATGGTCTTCGTGGACAGTGCCTACTGGGCCGACGACCGATTGGCTGCGCCACTCTTGCTTCGCCAGCTCGCCGGCGAACGTCCCTACGCCGACATGATCGCGGTCCTCGACAGCCCAGAAGACGTCGTCGAGTTCATCACCAGCCACCCACCGATCCGCAACTAGAGATTTGTACAGGATTTGGACCCTGTGAGGTTCCTTTTTCTGTACAAAAACCCAGAGACGGGATTTGTACAGGATCTGGACCCTGTGAGGTTCCTTTTTCTGTACAAATCTCTAGCGGTTGAGGGGGAGGCCGAGGAGGGTGGCGATCAGTTGGGCGTAGTCCGTTGCGTGGGGTCGCCTCGCAGCGAGCAACGTCGCCAGGTCTCCCACCGCAGCGTGACCGCCGGACACGGTCGCGACCTGCGTGCGTGTGCGTGGCGATCCGTGCTGGCCAGCCAGAGTCTTATTCGACCGACCGAACACTCGACCCTGACCCGACCAGGCAAGGGTGATGGCCGATCCGTCTTCGTTCAGATCGAGATCGACAGCATCCTCGATCAGACCGAGCTGTTTGATCACCGCTGCTCCCGGCGAGTCGTACACGATGCCGATCGTGCCCTCGTTGTGAGCGTGCCCCGGCAACCCGGCGTGATCGAGCTCTTCTAACAAGTTGATCGGCTCGAGGTCTTGGTTCACGGCTTCTTGCTCATGATCGCTCACGATGAACAAGACCGTGTCGTCCCATCGAGGCCGCAGCATCTCCACAATAGCTGCCAGGTCATCGTCAATCTCACGGATCCGGTCGACAGTCTCAGGAGCATCCGGACCAAAAAGGTGCAGCGTCGAGTCCGGATCGTTCATGTGGATGTAGAGGACATCAGCATCGAGGGCACTACTCGACGCCAGTTGTTCGATGACCGCACTGTTGGCCGCATAGCCGAGACAATCTCGCTCGACCGTCGCTGGCAGCACGCCTGCCGGTGGCCAGTGAACATCGGCGTCGGTCGCCCCCATACATCCGACCATGGTTTGGTCACCGACGATCGCGGCGCTCGACCGCCCAGCTCGCTTGGCGGCCAAAAAGACCGTGTCACCAACCGGGCCCACCGTCGACGAACACACAAACCGTTCGCCATCCCAAACATCGTTGGTGAAGATGCGATGGCTCGCGACATCCCGCCCGGTCGCGAACGTGGCGTGGTTCGGATACGTGGAACTCGCCAACACCGACACTCCCCCGTTCGGGTTCCAGCCGCCTTCGCCAATCAGTGACCACAGCATCGGCGTCAGCTCAGGACCAACCCTGCCGTTCGGCAAGGAGTCCTCGATCAGAAACACCACCCGTGGGCTGTTCACGGTGTGCGGTCGATCGATGAACGCACGAGAAGATCGAGGTAGGCCGACAGTGGATCGACCGTGACCCCATCGACCTTGCCGTCGTCGTCCCAGCGGCGGAGACGAACCGCGTCGTCTGTACCGGGTTGTGCTTTCCACGCTGCCGCTTCGGCGTCGGTGAAGGGTCCACCTTGGGCAGCCAGGCTGGCGACCGAGGCAGCCGACAGAGCATCGAAGTACGCAGATTCCCGAGCACACAGCCAGCGCTTTGCCGAAACATGATGCCCGACCGGATCGGCGACCTCGTCTCCAAACCTCGGTCGGAGCCAATCCGCAGCGACGGTGTCGTGGGCCCAGTCGATCGCCAGATAGTTCTCGTTGCCGCGAGCCTGGGCTTGGAGAAAGTGCCCCACGTCGTGGAGTAGCGCCGCGATAATCAGCTCGGTACTCGCACCATCGGATACCGCCAACGCTGCGGTCTGCAAACAATGCTGTTCGAGCGTTACGCCCTCGTCGTAGTTGCTCCGCCCATACTCGCCAAAGAGCCGCTCGATCTCCGAAACAGTGTCGCTCACAACTACTCCGAAAGGACGTCGTCGATCAACGCGGCGAGCTCGACCGGCATATCGCCCTGAATGCTGTGGCCCGCTTCGACGAAGTGTTCGACACGCGCATCGGGGCGACGACGGCGAAGTTCGGCTTCGTCGTCGTCATCGACGACCGACTGCTCACGCATTCCGCGGGCCAAAACAACCGGGCCAGCATGAGATTCGATGGCATCCCACAACGCAGCATGACGGGCCTGGTCGAGCGAATCGGACGACGACTCTGGCGCGCTCGAACCGTCGACCGGCGGCGTCGAGAAAACATTGTGTCTCGCGTGGCGCCAGACCCAACTGCCATCCTCGAGCTGTTCGGCATTGTGCAAGATTCCACGTCGTAGCGACGACTCGGTTCGGGTCGGATTGAACTCGATTGCTCGCGCAAGGAGCTCATCGAAGTTCTCAAAGCTCTTCGGGCCGTTCACAAAGTCAGCGATCTGTTTCGCCTTACCTCGGGTCACCCCCGGCGTCATGTCGACGAGGACCATCGTGTCAAAAAGCGCGGGTTCCTGCGCCGAGAGCGCCATGGTCGTGAGTCCGCCGAGACTCATGCCGACGACAGTCCGAGCATTCGGGGCTAGAGCACGCATCACTACGGCGATGTCCTGCGCGTTTCGTTGAACGTTCGCCGGACCATCTGCTGGAGCGTCGGAGTGACCGTGGCCGGGCATGTCGATTGCAACCAGCGGCCGACCCAGAGCGAGACAGACGGTGTCCCAGGTATGGGCGTTCTGGGCGCCGCCGTGGATCAGCACGAGCTCCGGTGCGCTCGTGCCCCACACCAGCGCACTGATCGCTCTCCCGTCAGCCATCGAGACGGCTTCGCGGCGCACCTCCGGAGGGTCCGAATACGGGATCCCGAACTCGGAGGCATTGTCGGCAAAGTACGCAAATTCGTCGTACGCAACACGGTCGACCATCAGCGCAGCCTAGAACATGCGAGCACCGCCCCCATTACGCTGGAAGCATGCAGCGATCGCACCAAGAGATGTACGACGACTTCATCAACGGATGCCTCGGCAAGGACGAGTGGACCCACGAAGCCCATCTGATCACGTGCTGGATGGCATTGCAGACCCGCTCGATCGACGAGGCAATCGCCCACCTTCGCGACTCGATCAAGGCACATAACTGCGGCGTCGGCACAGCCAACACCGAGTATTCGGGGTATCACGAGACGCTAACGGTGTACTACGTGAACGCTGTGGCCGCTGCCAAGGCCAAGTCGCCAGAGGACCTCTTCGACCACCCCACCTGCGACCGCAAGGCACCGCTCGCGCACTGGGACAAAGAAACGCTCTTCACCCCCGCAGCGCGCCTGACCTACCAAGAACCAACCCTGGCTCCGCTCTAACCGCCTCGCCCGGGACGGGCCGCTATTCGCAAGATTGTCAGCCTGCCCGGCGGATCATCTTCCGCTTTTGTTCGACGAAGTCGACGAGCACGAAGTCGCCGACGTTCTGGTTATCGGTAAAGAACGCTCGGCCGCCGTTCATCTTGGTGATCTGTTCGATAAACGCCGTGAGATACGGAGTTGCATCGAGCATGAAGACGTTGATGCGGATGTTGTCCTTCGTGCACTTGTTGACCTCTTTGAGCGTGAGGTTGATCGTCTCGTGCGTTGGCGGGTAGTTGAATTCAGGCCGCCCAAAGTCGTTGATGTGTGCGGTCGGTTCGCCATCGGTGACCATGAGAATCTGCTTGGTACCCGACTCTTTTGACAACATCCGGCGGGCGAGCTGGAAGCCATGTTGCATATTGGTTCCGTACACGTAGTCCCACGAGAGCTCTGCGAGATCACGCGCCGGCACTTCTCGAGCGACCTCACTAAAGGTCACGATGCCTAGGTAGTCCTGCGGGTACTGACCCGAGATCAGCGACTCGAGTGCGAGCGCCACCTTTTTTGCTGGCACAAAGTTGTCTCGCATCGGCATCGACAAGCTGAGGTCAAGCATGAGAACGGTGGACGTGCGAGTCGTCCGTTCGGTGCGTTCGACCTCGAAGTCGTCAGGCGTCAGGTTGACGGGCGTGCCGCCCCCGGTGCGTCGAATTGCGTTGCGGACGGTGCGCTCAATGTTGAGGGTAAACGGATCGCCGAACTCGTAGGGCTTCGTCTCGAAGTTGCGCTCGTGTCCAATTCCGGTCTCGGCCACGTTGTGACGGCCGAGTCGATCGGCGGACAACTTGGTGTAGAGATCATCGAGAACGTTCTGACCCACCTTGCGAAGAGCTCTCGGCGTGAGCTCGAGTGCGCCCTCCTTGTTGTTGATCAAGCCAGCGTCCTCGAGCATCTGGGTGAACTGCGCCATCCGCTCCATCGACTCTGCGGTGTCGTTACCCAACAGCTCGGCGGCACGTTCGAAATCGATTTCGGCGAGCGCTCCAGGATTGGTGGTACCTCGCAGCATCTGCTCGATCTGATCGAGGTCGCCGAGGTCGCTCATCAGGTCCATGGCCTGACCAAAGTTCAGCGGATCAGCACCCTGGGTGTCGTAGCTCTGCCCCCAATTCATGTCCGGGAACATCTGTTGCAGATTCTGACCGAGCTGGTTCATCTGGAACTGAAGATCCATGTCACCAAGCAGCTGATCGGAGAGTTCTTGAAGCTGCGCTCGCTGTTCGGGCGACATCGACGCCATCATCGCCTGCGCCGCCGCCATGCGGGCAGCCATGTTCTCGAGCAGCTCGTCCAGCGTTTCGGGGTTCTCTGGGAAGAACTCGCCATGTTTGTCCATGAACGCATCAAAATCGGGTTCTTCGCCATTCGCTCGTTGATCGAGCATCTCGTTGAGATCAGCCATCATGTCTTTCATGGCGGCCATGTCCTCGGGAGACATGTTTTGCATGGCTTCGCTCATGCCGTCGACGGCTTGCTGCATCAGTTGATTGCGCATTTCATCGAGAAGGTCGTCGAAGTCCTGCTGGGCTTGCTTACTGGTGAAGTCGTAGTTCTGGAGCGACTTGACCTGGCCCGGCAGGTCCGGCGGCAACATATCGAGCTGGAGGTTCCGTTCGGCTTGAGCGGCAGCGTCTCGGTCAGCTTGATCGGGATCATCACCTCCGGCGGAATACTCCGCCTGTGCCTGCAGGGTATTGCGCTCGGTCTCGACGATCTCCCGGAGCTTCTCGGCAAGATCGGCAAAGACGCCACCGACGTCACCTGACTCGAGCATTTCTTCTCGCCGCTGCTTAAGGCGCTCGAGCATCTCACGCAACCCCTGCATACGTTCGCCGTCTTGCTCGAAGCCGTTCTGGAGCAGGTTTCGCAGCGCTGCGTTGGGGTCGCCGTGGTAGGCAAGATCATCGGTCATCTGCCGGAACAGATCGTCCGCGGTCATTGCATAGTCGGCCTGTGTGCCATCCCAGGCCGAGTACGTAAAGCGCTGTTGACGACGGCGACGACCTCGGCGAATGACCATGTGGGCAGGTTAGGCCATTCCCTCAACCAAGCGCCGACCGGACCACGATCAACGGATTTGTACAGAAAAAGAAACCCCACAGGTACCAAATCCTGTACAAAAACTGACGTGCGTGGCACCCCAGCCGGGTGCCACGCACGTGTAGTTCGATCAGACCGTGGCCTGGCGAGTTGTCCTTAGCGAGGTGGACTTAGCGGACCTCGAACTCGATTCGGCGGCTCGCTGCTTTGTCCTCAACACCATCGACGAGGATCGGCTGCGTTTCGCCGAAGCCCTGGGTGGTCAGGCGGTCGCCGTCGATGCCGTTGTCGACGAGGAACTGCTTGACCGCAGCGGCACGACGCTCGGACAAGTCGAGGTTGTCGACGTCGGAACCGTCGGTGTCGGTGTGGCCCTCGATCAGGGAGTTCAGGGAAGCATTCTCGGTGAAGAACGCAACGGCCTTCTGCAGCTCTGCTTGACCTGCAGCAGTAATGACCGCTGAGTTGACCTCGAACTCGATGTTCTCTAGTCCGATGACCGTGTTGACCGTCGGCGGTGTGAGCGGTGGGTTGACGATGTGGACGATGCCATTGTCGGCTTCGAAGTCTGCTGCGACCACGGTCGTCGTTCCGTTCAGCACGACGTTGCCGTCGACTACCGACACCGCCAAAGGAAGGCCGGTGCGGGTCGTAAGCGTCTCGCCGTCGAGTGCGATCAGGTCGGCGCTTGTAAGCCGCTCGTTGACGAAGTGATACCCAACAAAGGCGTTCGCAGCATCGGGGTTCGCCGACAGCGTTGCGAGGTCGAGCGTTCCCATTGCTTCATCGGTGAGCGCAAACAACGTGCGATTCACGTCGGCACCATCTTCGTCGACGAGTGCATCAAGATCTGCTTGCAGACCGAGTGCACTGCCGACTGCAGCGAACTGGGTGGCCTGACCGGAATCGTTCAGCGCATTCCACATCGTGTACGCCGGTGCTTCGGTCGTCGTTGTGGTGGTCTCTGGAGCTGCCGTCGTCGTAGTGGTCTCCGGGGCCGCCGTCGTCGTGGGGGCGGCCGTCGTCGTCGTTGGCGCTGCGGTGGTCGTGGTGACCTCAGCGGCAACTTCTTCGACCTCATCATCCGCATCGCGAACCGACAGTCCGCCGATGTCGGTGTCGAGCGTTGCCGCACCGAGCGTTGCAGTTGCGGCTACGGCGCCAATCGACGAACGGAGCTCGTCGGAGGCCACCGGCCCGCTGAGGAACACCTCACCGTTACGGATCTCACAGGAGACCCGAGCGTAGCTATCGGAGTCGAGATCGGAATCTTCGAGCGCATCCAAGACAGCCGCACATCGCGGATCATCAACGTCTGCGATTGCATCGACGATGTCGACCGATTCGTCATCGCCGAAGAACCATCCGGTGATCGTCGAACCAAAGAAGAGCAGAGCGGCGACGAGAAGACCAAGCCCGATGATCTGGTTCGTGCCCGATATCGGGATGCCACCAATCAGCTTCTCGTCGTCATCGTCGTCGCCGCTTCCGGAGCCGCCGCCCGATCCTCCTGAACCGCCAGAGCCGCCGCTCGATCCGCCAACACTTCCTCCAGCACCGGCGCCAGCGCCAGCGCCAACGTCTCGCACACCAGCTGCCGCCGTGGCGGCGGTCGAGGTGACCGCTGCGCCTGCTGCGGCTGCCTTTTCGGTCGCTCCACCAACTGCGCTCGCGGCAGCACCGGTGACGCCCGACGCTGCGCCGGAAACACCGCCGGCCACGCCAGATGCCGCGCCGGTCACTCCACCAGCAACACCAGATGCAGCGTCACCAGCCTTGTCCTTCATCGAAGCAGCTGCGCCAGCTGCTCCTGCGGCAGCGGCTGCCGCGCGGCCTTTCATTCCTCCGAGAAGCCCACCGCTTTCACCAGCGGCGCCCTCTACTGCATCAGAAGCAGCACCTGCGTTCCCGGTGAGACCAGCCTTGGCTGCCTCAGCTCGCTCTTTCAGCGAATCGGTGACCGACGGAGTGTCACCCCCGGTCGCCTTGTCTTTCATCGAGTCGGCTGCATCGGTCATGCTGGCCTTAGCTGCGGCGGCTTTGTCACGCAATGACGAGGCTGCACCTGCCGCCCCGGCTGCTGCGCCCGATGCCTTGTCCTTCAACGAATCGGCTGCGCCTGAGCGATCTTTGATCGCTTCCTCAACTTCGTCGCGTAGCTCGTCGCTATTTTCTGGCTGGTTGTCACTCATGGTTTGGATTCGCCCACTTCTAGAGATTCTTCTCAGTCCTGACGCATGGCGGACTGGTTTAGTCGCGCCAGAATCTAGACGTGATTGAACACGAGGACCTTTTCTGGGCTGCGACTACTTCATCGGTAGCCAGCGACGGAGCGGGACGACGCTCCGATTGGTACCGCTGGGAAGACTCCCGATCGCTCTCTCCGTCAGAATCAGGCAACGATTTTGCCGAGCGATACGTCGAGGACTTTGCGTTGTTCGCCGCCCACGGGCTGACCAGTATCCGCATCACGCTCGACTGGGCGCGCATCGAACCATTCCCGGGACGCCTCGACTATGACGCCCTCGAACAAACTCATGCACGCCTCGCTGCGGCGAAAGACGCGGGCCTCTCGATTTGGGCGGTCTTGCACGACGGACCGCTTCCGGGCTGGTTCTCCGAAGACACCGATGGATTCCGGACCACCGCCGGCGCGCCGATCCATTGGAGCCGCCACGTCGATCGGATGGCGGAGACCTTCGACCAGTACGTGACTGGGTGGATACCCGTCATCGACCCAATCGGTTGGGCGCTTCGAAGTCACTATTTTGACGTTGCGCCGCCAGGTCGACGTTCACTCGAGGTCGTCCACAAGGCGATCGAAGGATCACTCGATGCGACCTTTGACGCCCACCGTCTGCTCGCGTCGGGTTCAACACCGGTAATCGGCAACTTCGCGCTGCCAACGCTCCACCGTCACGAAGAGACCTCCGTCGAGCACGAACGAAACTGGGACGCGATCATCTGGCGCAGCTGGATGACAGCGATCACCGAAGGGGTCCTCGATTGGCCGTGGAAGGCAGCCGTAGAACGACCCGATATGGCTGACGCATTCGACGCTATCGATGTCGGCATCGCCGCTCCCCTCAGGATTGACCCCGATGGGACGCTGCGATCATGGCCGGGCGACGAATCTGCTCGACGAGACGCCATCGGTAGATCACCGCACGCGGCCTCGCTCAGCGATGTTCTCGATCGAGTCCGCGAAACGCTGCCTGGCCGCGACCTCGTCATCAGCGGGCTCGGGCTCGCCGATGAAGACGACAACTGGCGCAGCGAGCTCTTCGAAGGGTGGCTGGACCGGATCCTCGAGGCAAGAAACGACGGGCTCTCTATTCGCGGCGTCTTTGTTGACCCGGCCATCGACGGGTACTGCGAAGGTGCCGCTGACTTCGTCGCAATGGGAGTGTTCAGCCGAAGCCGCGAGCCAAAGCCGAGTTTTCAGTGGATCGCAGCGCAGCAGTAGTGCCGCGCAACGACTCATAGGGGTCGTAGGGGTCGACCGGTGAACGCTGCAAATCGACCGTCGTGCCGAGGCCGAGCCGGACAGCGTGCGTTCGAAATAGCCGGGCGGCCAGCAGGTCTTCATATGACCATCCGGTCGAATCGAAGACGGTCTGAGCGCCGACGAGTGGAACTGCTGCTCCCGAAAGCACGTCAACCATCGACGGACCCAGCTCACTTCGGTCGAGGCGTTGCGACTCTCCCTCGATGAGACACTGATCGAGTACATCGGGAATCACCGTTGCTGCTCGCAAGTAGTCGATCGGTAGCTCGGTCTTGCCAGGGAAGTCGGCTCCGACAGCGTTGATGTGCAAACCAGGCCGTGCGCGGGAAAGATCGACCACTGCGCCATCGCCGATAGGTACGGAGGTACACGTGCAGATCACGTCCATCCAACCGACGGTCTTGTTGAACTCGGAGCTGTCGACGACCTGCGGCGTGGGCAAACCTTCGGGAAGCCGATCGGCAAGGCTCCGAGCGACGTTCGGATTCGTGTCGGTCACGATCAGCCGATCGATCGTACGAACTCGGCTCAGCGCGTGGATCTGGGTGACGGCTTGAGCGCCACACCCCACCACGCCGAGCACCAGCGGACCCGGTCCGGTAGAAACGTTGGTGACCACCGCCGACGCAGCACCGGTCCGAAGAGCCGTGAGCAAGGTCGCCTCGCAGATAGCGGTCAGGCTTCCCGTGGTCGTGTCGTACAACGCAGTCGTTGCGAGCACACTCGGCAGTCTTCGCTGTTCGGGATTGGAAGGGTGGTATCCGACCGTCTTCACCGAGACAACATCACCGGCGACCATGGTGGGCATCCACTCGACCAGACCATGCTCGGGTGTGTCGTAGTTGAACCCCGAACGAATCTGATGTTCCACACGAGCGGGGTCGAACGCACCAATCTCGCGCCCGAGCTCCTCAATGAGCTGATCCATAAATGCGTCGAGCCCAACGTCGGCGATCACCGCCGTGAGGTCATCGACATCGAGAACGACGGTCGACAACGACCCGCTCGGTGAACCCTTTGCTTCTTCCATGCAACTCTCCCTCGCCTCACCTACGGCCTACGCCGATCCCGCGGATGCGCGGCTGCGTGAGATATTTCACTCTTCTCACCACCGTAAGTCGGCCGCCGTGGGGGCCGCCACGGCCGTTGGGCCTAGCGCCGTCGTACGATGGACAGCCGTGCTGATCCCGATCGACCACCCAGACGACCCCCGAATCGAGCCATTTCTTGGACTGCGGGACCAAGAAACGCGCAAGCAGCGAGAGCGCGCCGATGGAGACATGGCGTCAGTCTTTATGGCCGAGGGCGATCTCGTGATCGACCGGGCAATCACACACGGATACTCCTTGCGCTCCGTACTCATCGCGGGCCGTCGCACAAAGCCACTCCCGGAAGCTGTCGGCGATGCAGACGTGTATCTCGCAAGCGACAGCGTCTTGACCGAGGTGACAGGCCGGCCCGAGCTGCGCGATCCAATCGCGTGTTTCAGCCGTCCACCACTCCCCGAACTCGGCGAGCTTCTCGAACAGCACTCGACGTTCGCCGTTCTCGAGAACGTCAACAACCCAAACAATCTTGGGGTCATCATGCGCAACGCTGCCGCGCTCGGAATCGGCGCAGTGCTTCTCGATCCTCAATGCGCAGACCCGCTCTACCGACGTGCCGTACGTGCATCGATGGGCCAGGTATTTGCGATTCCTCACACGAGACTCGCTCCACTTCCCAATGGACTCGACGCCGTTCACGCTGCCGGGGTCACGACCGTTGCGCTCACTCCGAACGGTGACGTTGCGCTTCGCGACTTCTCAGCGCCGAAGAAGGCGGCGGTTCTCTTGGGTGCCGAGGGACCAGGCCTCACCGAACCAACGATGGCCGCCGCCCAACACCGAGTGCGGATCCCCATGGCAAACGGTGTGGATTCGCTCAACGTGGCGAACGCAGCCGCAATCGCGTTCCATCACCTACAGACAGCGTGACCGATCACTAACCGCACTTAGCTCAGCAACCCAATGTTGTTCTTTGCTCTAGCCAACACATCCGCAGCGATGGCTTCAGCCTTGTCTGCCCCGATCCGCAACAACCGCTGCGTCTCACCGGGGTCTGCTTGGAGTTCGGCGAAGCGTTCCTGAATTGGGCGCAAGAGTTCGATGACGGCCTCGGCGGTATCGCCCTTGAGCGGACCATATTGCTCGTACTTCTCAGCGAGCGCTTGCGGGCTCTCGCCCGTACAGGCCGACAAGATGTCGAGCAGGTTGGACACACCAGGCTTGGCTTCGATGTCGTACCGAACCTCACCGTCGCTATCGGTTACCGCTCGCTTGAACTTCTTTTCGACCTTCGCGAAGTCCTCGAGCACAAAGACCGTTCCCGGGCTCTCGCCTTCGGACTTCGACATCTTCCGATCGGGATGCTGCAGGTCCATGACCCGAGCCCCCGCTGGCGGGATCCGGTGTTCGGGAACGACGAAGGTGTCGCCGAACCGCGAGTTGAATCGCTCGGCGATGTCGCGAGTGATTTCGATGTGCTGACGCTGATCGTCGCCAACGGGAACAACATCGGTGTCGTACAACAAGATGTCGGCGGCCTGAAGCGCCGGGTAGGTGAACAACCCCGCGGAGATGAACTTGGTCGAATCGCGATTCGACTTGTCCTTAAACGCCGTCATACGGCTGAGCTCGCCGTAGCTCACCGTGCACTCCATCAACCACGCCAGCTGCGGGTGCTGTGGAACCTGGCTCTGCACAAACAGGATCGAGCGCTCCGGATCGATGCCAACAGCCATCAGCAGCTGTGCGAGTTCGATGGTGTTCTTGCGGAGCACTTCGGGGTCCTGTGGAAGGGTCAGCGCATGAAGATCGACAACGCAATAGACGGCGTCGTGGTCGTCTTGGAGCTTCGACCAGTTGATCAGTGCACCGAGAAGGTTTCCGAGGTGAAGCTCACCTGATGGTTGGATGCCGCTGAACACTCTTTTCATGGCCCGAAGGCTATCGGCCCAGCATCGATTCAGCCGAAGGCCTCTACCGGCCGGCGCACAGATCGACGATCGCGTCCTGAGCAGCGCGCCGACTGACGTGGATATCGCGCCACGAATCATCGATGCGCCGGCTGCACAGATGATCGACAACGCGAATGTATCGATCGTTTGGCATGGGTCGAAGAACCTCGATGTTTTCCACAATCACCGGGGTCGCGTCCTCGGAAAGCCACATCAACGGGCGAACGGCTATCCACTCGTCCTCTCCGGTCGGCGGGTTCGCAAAGTTGTGTGTGGCGATGCGTTGATCCGGGTTCACCACGCCGAGGACGAAGATGAACACGACCCAGCTGGTCACGAGGGCAGCGGTGAACCACTGCGCGTTTGGCCGAACGTTCGCCACGCGCAAAGCGGTGAGCGCGAGCACGACGAGCAGCCACAGCCCAAAGCCAAAGGACCAGAATCGGAGTGGACTCAGGAACGTCCGATCGACGTACTCGCCGATTCGCTGGATCGCCAATATGTCGATGATGGCGGCAAGCCCAATCGTGAGAAGAGCGAGGTGCTTTAGGCGGCCACTCAGTCGTGGCGTGCCGGCTACCTGACGGATAGCGAGCACCAGCAGAACCGTGAGCGCAGCCACCCAGAGCAATTGGAAGAAGCCGGATCGGACCTCACCTCTCCACGCGGCATCGCTCAGTTCACGGCCAACGGTCGCGAGCCGTAGCGCAATGAACACGGCAAATAGCGCCGACACTGCACCGAGCACGATGCTCGCTTCGACCACACCAAAACGCCGGCGACTCGGCCCGGGCAGCGACGGTCTGCCAACCATGGCGAAGCGACTTGCGAGCAGAGCGACCGGCAAGATGATCACGAAGAGCGCTCCTCGGGCGACCGGAATAATCGACGGGCTAGCAATCTCGGCGAACACATCATCGGCCGATGCGAGCAGCGTCCAAAAGAGCGCAACGATCGGCGTTGCGACGAGAACGCCGCGAACAACAGCGAAGATCGCTCGCTCGGAGGATCCCAGGACATCGACAGCCGTTGGACGGGCACTGCGTCGAAACACTGCGCCGAGCGATGCATCGTCGATCTGCTGTTCGGTAGCAGCGGCCACTGACGCCAGAAACGCAGCCAGCAAGGCTGTGCACACGATGCTGATCGACAACCACGTGTTGTCACGGACCAGCAACCACGGCACCAACGAAGCCGTTGACAGTAACCAGACACCAGTACGCGACCAAAGACCAATGGCGACAGCGAGGCCGACCAGCGCCGCTGCAACCGTAATCGCCAAGCCGATACCCGAGAACGTTGATGACGAGACGGCCACGATCGCCGCGAACGCCAAGCCGAACATCGAGGCGCGGGCATACCGGCCATCGCTAACTTCAGAGCCGTCGTCGGGGTCGACGGAGAGTTCAGATTCCGAAGCCGCTACCGCATCCATTAGTCGCCGAGTGTGGGTCGGGTACCGCACAGCGCATCGAGCGCTGCGTCAGCCGAAGAGGAGCTGCGGTTGTACTCGAGGAACCCATAGTTCGTCTGACGGTCGAGCCGTACGCACAACCGAGACGTGACGTCGGCCCGTTGAGCCTGCGGCAACGTATCGAGCTCGGAAATGATGGAGGTGACGGCATCGTCGCTCAGCTTGCTGAGCGCATAGGTGTCGAGCTCGGCCGAGTGATGCATGTTGTACTCGGCCACGATGCGGTCGGGATTGGCGACGTTCAGACCAAGAACGAGCGCGAATGCCAACATAAGCACGGCGCCCGGGTACCAGCTTCGATCGGCTCGGACGCCGGCGATAGACGCTGCGAACAGCGCTATCGCAACCGCCACCGCTCCAGCCCCAGCGAGCGCCCAGACACGAAGCGGGGTCAGTCCAAAGGACCCGATGTAGAGGCTGAGACGCTGAATGCTTACCGCGGCGATGACGAGGGTGAGCACGAGCGTCACCAACGCGAGCGGCGTGAACCGGTCGGTGCCGCGTTCGGGATCTTGCACGCGCACTGCTCGCAGCGTTCCAACGAGCGCAACGGCTAGGCCAGCAACCCACAGCAACTGAAAGAAACCACGGCGAGCGTGGTCGGCCTGAGTAAGCCCTTCGGTCTCGAGCACATGGCTTGCTCCGCCAGCAGCGACAACCACCTGGGTCGCCACAAAGGCGCCGAAGAGCAGAACCAATCCGCCCAGGATCATCGTGATCTCAACGGGACCGAGCAGTCGAATGTTCACCGGGTCCGACGGAGCGCGAGTCTCATGCGCCGAGCGGCTCACAAACACGAACAGACCACCTGCGACCACGGCTGTCAGGACTATGTGGCCAATCAGTGACGGCAGGTTTCCAATAAGCAAGAACCGAGCAAACACCTCGTCGGCGGAAGCCAACAGCGTGGTGAACACGATGAGGACCGGAACAGCCACAGCGATACCGCGCAACAACGGTGTCGCGCGCTGATCCTTTGTCGCCAACGCGACAAGCCGCTGCACCATGGCGAAACCGTAGATCCACTCGTACACGATCGAACCAACATGCGACGCGTGTTCCCGAACCGAACTATTGAATACCGACCCGTGCATGGTGATGCCTGCGGCAATTGCGAGCAAGACAACGATCATCGCCGTGGTGACAGCGGTAAGCGATGGGTCCGCTCGAATGGTGAGCCACGGCATCAGGATCGCCGCGAGAAGAACGAGTCCGAGAGTGCCCTTTTGGAACACACGCCCCGAAGCGAACAGAGCTGCGATGACCAAGATGATGGCCATGCTTGCCGCAGCTGTGGCAATCGATGACCGCAATGCGAGGTTGCCCATGAACCCCGCAGCGACGATCAAACCGACCTCGGTCCACGTCGCGATCGGTTTGTCTTCTCGCAGCGGAAACACCTGCGGGGATGGTGGTTCTGCTGGCGTCACCCCACTTGTTGGTGTTGCCACCGCGGTGGTCTTCGTACCCGCCTCGGGTGGTGGTGGTTGCTGGCCCTCTGTCACGACATCGCCTCCTACGCCTTGTCACGCACAGTAGGCACCACCGGGGCAAAATGTCCCGTAAAGATGTCGTTGCAATCGCGTGACGCGATTCCCAATGGCCTAGTTGCGGCCTCGATACTGTGCAGATCCGCCATGGACGTTCTTGTTGAGGCGCTTCGCGAGATGCAACCCCTCGAGGATGAGCTCGATCGCAGAAGCCACGACCGCAGGGTGGCTCGCATCGACGTCGTCGCCCTCGAACAGTGCATCGACCGCTGGTTGTAATGACGGCACCTCGGCGAGCAACTGCACGTACGCGTCCGGAGAGACATCGGCTCCAACGTCGACCGTGACTCCGTTCTCGAACGCGTCGACGATCGCGCCGTGCAAGGTCGGGTCGACCGAATCGACGAAGGTCGTGTGCACCGAGGACCGCACGAGTGCATCGATAACGCGACCTTCACTACCGTCCTCGAACGCTTCGACCTCGATCTTGCCCGAGGTCGTCGCCGCAATAGCCGACAAGTCACCGACGCGGGGCACGGCAACATCGTGGCCAGCGGACAGGCTCCGGCGAATGGCGTTCGCGACGATCGCCTCATAGTTCGCAACGCTGAGGCGCACCGATACGCCCGAGCGCTGGCTGATCTGGCTGGACTGACGGGCTTGCTGGGAGAACTCGGAAACAATCTCGAGCATGAACTCGGGAACCCGAACATCCACGACGTCGGCGGGAGGCAGGACCGCTTCCTGACTGACGATCGTCATCTCCGTCTCGACGTCGAGCGGGTAGTGCGTCCGGATCTGTGATCCGAACCGGTCCTTGAGCGGCGTGATGATTCGTCCGCGGTTCGTGTAGTCCTCTGGGTTCGCCGAAGCGAACAGCACGACATCGAGCGGGAGGCGTACCTTGTAGCCGCGAATCTGAACATCGCGCTCCTCAAGCACATTGAGCAGGCCGACCTGAATTCGCTCGGACAGATCGGGTAGCTCGTTCAACGCAAAGATGCCGCGGTTGGTTCGAGGAACCATGCCGTAGTGCAACGTCAGTTCGTCGCTGAGGTACCGGCCCTCGGCGACCTTGATTGGATCGACTTCGCCAATGAGGTCGGCAATCGATGTGTCGGGGGTTGCGAGCTTCTCGCCGTAGCGCTCGTCGCGGTGAACCCAATCGATCGGGGTGTCGTCGCCCTTCTCGGCAACGAGGGTCCGTGCGTGGGCCGACACGGGATTGAGCGGATCGTCGTTGATCTCGGAGCCAGCCACGATCGGCATCCACTCGTCGAGGAGATCGGTGAGGCTTCGAATCATTCGGGTCTTGGCCTGACCGCGTTCGCCGAGAAAGATCACGTCGTGACCAGCGAGCAGCGCGTTCTCCAACTGGGGAAGCACCGTGTCTTCGTAACCGAGCACTTCGGCGACGAGGGACTCGCCGTTGCGAATCCGTTCGATTGCGTTGCGACGCAGTTCTTCTGCGACGGGAACCGAGGTCCATCCCGACGCGACGAGCTCTCCGAGGGTTGTAGGTCTACTCATCCTCTGTGTGTAGCACAGCAATCGCTGCCCCGAACTACGGAACGGACAATGAGCTCGGATCGACATGGAATGGAGCCCGGGTGCTAGACAATCGGTAAGAAAACCGAGGGCGGCGAGTCGCCGTCCCACCTGTAAGGACGGGACCAATTACATGAGCGACTTTCCATCAGCCCCACCACCTGCAATGGGCATGGCTGGTACACCGGCCACCTTCGGACAGCGGCTCATCGCCGTTCTGATCGACGCGGCCATCATGTTTGCAATGTTGATTCCGGTGGTGATCGTGCTCGCCATCATCGGCGCCATTAGCGATGTACTCGGGTTGCTTCTCGGCATCTTGCTGTACCTCGTCGTACTCGCCGCTGCGGTGTATCTACGTCGGTGGTATCGGCAAGCACGGCCAAACACCAGGCAAGCGCCTTCAGGGCATCAAGGTCGTCAGCAACACCGGCGCACCGGTTGGTCTTGGCGGAGCCGTTATCCGGTGGCTGCTATCGAACGTGTTGAACTCGTTCTGCTACATCGGCGGCCTGTGGATGTTGTGGGATGGCGAGAAGAAAACCTTGTACGACAAGATTCTCGATAACCAAGTCATTCAGGTTCCCAAGGGCGAACTCATGCCGATCTTCCCGGACGGAAACCCGTTCTAGATCTGCACGACCAATAACACGCGAAACGCCGCCAGCGAGCTCCGAGCTTGCTGGCGGCGTTTGTCGTTTTCGACTCGTTCGACGGGCTACTGGTTCGTTGGGAAACCGAGGTCGACGGTGCTCGTTGCTGGGTCGGGCCAGCGGGTGGTCGTGACCTTTGGGCGGGTGTAGAACCGCATACCCTCGGGGCCGTACATGGTCGTGTCACCGAAGAAGCTGTCGTTCCAGCCGCCGAAGCTGTGGTAGCCGACCGGCACGGGGACCGGGACGTTAATGCCGACCATGCCCGCTTCGACCTCTTCCTGGAAGCGGCGGGCAGCACCACCGTCGCGGGTGAATACCGCGGTGCCGTTGCCCCATTGGTTCTTCTCGATCATGTCGATGGCCTCGGCAAAAGTATCGACGCGCACCACGCTGAGAACGGGGCCAAAGATCTCGTCGGTGTACACGCTCATATCGGTCGTGACGTTGTCGAGCAGGCTCACACCAAGGAAGAACCCGTCACCCTCGAATTGCCGGGTACGACCATCGACCACGACGTCGGCGCCATCGGCGGCACCGGCTTCGATGTATCCAGCGACGCGATCGCGGTGTTCAGCGGTGATGAGCGGACCCATCTCGCTGGCGGCATCGGTGCCATCGCCGATCACCAAGTTGTCCGTGCGTTGGCGAATCGCCTCGATCAGCGGATCTGCCGAATCGCCGACAGCCACGATGACCGAGATCGCCATGCAGCGCTCGCCCGCCGAGCCGTAACCAGCCGATACCGCAGCGTCGGCAGCCAGATCGATGTCGGCGTCTGGGAGGACGACCATGTGGTTCTTTGCGCCGCCGAGCGCCTGGACGCGCTTGCCGTTCTCGGCTGCGGTTGAGTAGATGTACTTCGCGATCGGGGTCGAGCCAACGAAGCTGATGGCCTTGACGAGATCGTGCTCGAGCAGTGCGTCGACGGCGACCTTGTCGCCGTTGACCACGTTGAGCAGGCCATCGGGGAATCCAGCTTCGTGGAACAGCTCGGCGATGAACATCGGCGTGGATGGGTCGCGCTCGGACGGCTTGAGAATGAAGCCGTTACCGGCTGCGATGGCGTTTGGAATCGTCCAGAGCGGGATCATCGCCGGGAAGTTGAACGGGGTGATCCCGGCGACAACACCGAGCGGGCGACGCACGGTCTGAACGTCGACGCCTGTCGACGCGTTCTCGCTGATGCTGCCCTTGAGCGCTTCGGCCATGCCGCACGCGAACTCGATGTTCTCGAGACCGCGGGCGACCTCGCCAGCTGAATCGGACAGGACCTTGCCGTGCTCGGCGGTCAGCCGGCGGGCGATTTCGTCGACGTTTGCTTCGACGAGATTGCGAAACGCGTACATGAGCTTGGTACGACGAGCGATGCTTACGTGGCGCCACTCTTCGTACGCCTTCTGGGAGGTTTGCACCGCGAGGTCGACGTCTTCGACCGAAGCGAGCGCGACCTCACGGGTTTGCTCGCCTGTCGCTGGGTTGAAGACCGGCTTGGTCTGCCCGGACGTGCCGGCGACCATTTGTCCATTGATCAGATGCTGAATCGTGTCCACGTTCCGTCTTCTTTCGTTGCTTCCCGAACGAGCGTATTGTTGTAGTTGTCGCGAACACAAGGCTTACTTTGTCGTATACAAAAATTCTCTCGGAGCTCGACCCGCTTCTGTCCGATCGCGGTGCGGAATCGATCGCAAAAGCGTTCGGTGCGCTCGTGCAACGGGGCACGTTGCACCACGGCGACAAGCTCCCTCCGATCCGATCTGTGGCGTCGCACCTCGGCGTCAGTACGACGACGATCTCCGAGGCGTGGTCGGTCATGGCAGCGCACGGCATGATCGAAACCGACCGTCGACGCGGGACGACCGTGAGGGCCCAGCTCGCCCAGGGGCGTTCTCGTTACTGGCAGGTCCCGGTCGAGCCAGGAACACTTCCCGTCGACTTGAGCACCGGCACACCGGATCCGCGCTTACTGCCGAACATCGGCGATGTCCTCGCCCGTATCAGTGCCGACCTCGCCGTGACTTCCTATGTCGACCCGTCGGTGCTCGACGTACTCGACGTCGAACTTCGCAACCTGTGGCCGTACGACCCTCCCGCACTTACGATCGTCGACGGTGCTCTCGATGGCTTCGAGCGCACCATGCGATCGCTCATATCGCTCGGTGACGTCGTCGTGGTTGAGGACCCGACCTATCCCCCGTTGCTCGACACGCTCGAGTCCGTCGGAGCAACGATCGTTGGCGTTCCCGTGGACGGAAGCGGTATCGATGCCGATGCCCTCGCTGCCACCATGGTCCAGGGTCCGCGAGCTGTGGTCATCCAGACCGGGCCTCATAATCCAACGGGTGCGCAAGTGAGCAACGAACGCCTCGAGAAGATCGCTTCGATCGTTGGTGGCACCCAAACGCTCGTCATCGAGGATGCTCAGGGCTGGAATCCCAGCCGCGAGTTCCGCAGCGTCGGGTCGTCTCACCCTCACCAGACCGTGCGCATTCAGTCGTTCTCCAAGACCCATGGCCCCGACCTTCGGATCGCCGCACTCGCCGGACCCGAGGAACTGGTCGCGACGATTGTCGACCGCCGCCAACTCGGTCCGGGCTGGACCTCTCGCCTCACCCAACGGTTGCTCGCCGAGATGCTCGGAGATGACGGGGTGGAACGGTCGGTCCGCCACGCTGTAGACACCTACGCCACTCGTCGAGCGTCGCTATTCGATGCCCTCACCGCACGCGGACTCGCGGTCCCCGAATCGACCGGCCTGAACCTCTGGGTGCCCGTGCGTGACGAGCAACGAGCAACGGTCGCTCTCGCCGCCGTCGGTATCGGCGTGGCACCAGGACACCCATTCCAGGTCGATCAGTCCACTCCGCACATTCGCCTGACCATTAGCGCGCTCGATGACGACGTCGAACGAATCGCCGATGCGATCACCGACGCTGCGGGACGCTGATGCGCTTCGCCGCTCTGCTCATGGCGTCGGTCCTCGCGGTCGACCCTTTCGGATGGGACCGTTTCGGTCCGCTCCGGTTCGCTCTGATCTCCGCTCTTGGCTTTCTCGCCATCGCCATCTCCTACGGAGCCGGAGATCAGCGACCGCAGCCTCTCCCGCGCTGGACTGTTCTCGGGTGGACCATCCTGATCGCGGCCATGACCGTGTCGACGGTCCTGGCCACCGACAAATGGACCGCCCTCATCGGAACACCCGAACGGCACTTTGGACTGGTCACTTGGTTTCTACTCGTTGGACTCTTCGCCGCGAGTTCGCTCTACCCAAATTCCATCATTCGCCCCGTACGCGGCGGCGCGATGTGGTCGACGGCCGCAGCGGGCGTGTGGGCGATTCTCGAGTCGTTCGGCGTGGGCTGGTTCGACTCGGCGTTCGCCGGCGATCGAGCCGGCGGTCCATTCGGGCAGCCGGCATACCTCGGTGCGGCCATGGCGCTACTCATACCGGTCTCGGCATCACTGGCCTTCGATACGACGGCGAACCGAGCGATTCGCTTGTGCAGCGGCGCCAGCGGACTGCTCGGCCTTATCGCGCTCGGCCTTTCCGAATCGCGGGCGGCGTGGGTCGGCTTTGTCGTTGCCGTCTTCATCGCCATCATCCAACGACGGCAGCTCATAGCCGGCGTTGGGTTCGCGGTGCTCCTGGGGATTGTTCTGATTGCGACACCCCTCGGCGATCGGGCCACAACGTTGGGCGAGCTCGACTCCGGCGTCGTTGCTGGCCGGCTCGATGAGTGGCAGGTCGGCGCTCGAGCCCTGACCGATACCGCGACGTTCGGCGTCACTGGTCACGGGCCCGAGGGCTACCGAACCGTGTTTGGCCGTCACGTCGATGAGCAATACGTGATCGACTACGGCCGCGAGGTCATCACCGACCGGGCGCACAACGGGATCCTCGATGTGACACTCACGGGTGGATTCGCTGCGAGCATTGGACTACTCCTCTTGCAACTCGGACTCGGGGTCACCGCCATTCAGCGCATGCGAGCCGACGAAGTCTTCGACCGAGCTCTCAGCGTTGGAATCCTCGCTTACGGAGTCCAGCAGCTGTTCCTCTTTCCGCTCGCCGAACTCGATCCGGTCTTGTGGATCTTCGCCGGACTCCTCCTCGCACGTCGCCCACGCCGCACGACCTACCCGCCGCCGCTCTTTCGTACGGTCTCGGGTTCAAAGCAGGTGGTTATGGCTACCGCCGGAATCCTCGCGGCCATCTCCGCAATCGCAGGGTTGTCCGATGTCGCCGCCGACCATGCGGTGAAGAACGCTATCGACGCGACGGAGGCGAGCGAGTCGCTCGAACACGCAGACGCTGCCAGAGAGCGCCGCCCAGACTCCATCCGATACGACTTCATCGCCGCCCGAGTAGCGACAGAGCCGGGCACGCTCGACGCGTTCAGCGCCGCACTGGAACGTCTCGATCATGGTCTCGAATTGTCGCCCAATGACCCTGCGTTCCTTGCCGAGCGCTCCTCGGTGCTGCTCGAGATTGCTCGACGGACCGACGTCGCAGGCGATCTCGCGCTGGCGCTCGACGCCTTCGACGCGCTCGACGTGTTAGATCCAAACAACCCCGCGGTCCAGTCCGACCATGGCATTGCCCTTGCGCTCGATGGGCGGAGCGACGCCGCTATTGAGAAACTAAATCGGGCGATCCTCCTCGACCCAGATGCCATCGAGCCGTTGCTCAACCGCGCGATCGTCGAGTTAGAGGCCGGTCGGCTCGACGACGGCCGTGAAACCCTCGCGATCCTCGAAGAGCTGGCACCGTCGAACGCGACCGTCGAAAGTCTCCGCAGAGAATTTCTTTCGGAATGATCGAACCAAACGAGTCGCCCGGTCGTTTAGAAGACATGGAAGCGACACTGACGAGAACGACGGTGGGACAGCCGAGACTGGAAACGAATGTTCGTGTCGCAGCTCCCAGCTTCGACGCGTTCTACACCGCCGTCTACGACGACGTTGCCCGTGCGCTGAGCATCACACTCGGTGACTCTGGCTGGGGTCAGGAAGCTGCGGACGAAGCTATGACGCGTGCCTATGACCGTTGGTCCGATGTGTCCACCTATGCGAACCCAGCAGGCTGGGTGTACCGGGTGGGTTTGAACTGGGCGCGGAGCTGGCATCGCAAGCTGAACCGCCGGATGCCATGGACGAGCGACGAAAGCACCCTCCCCCCAACCAAAGACCACGCGCTCGATGCGGCGCTTTTGACACTCGATGTCAAATACCGCTCGGTTGTGGTCTGTCGCTACCTGCTCGACTGGAGCAACGACGAGACCGCACGGGCCCTCGATATCGCCCCCGGAACCGTAAAGAGCCGACTGTCTACCGGCCTTGCACAGCTCCGCGCTCAACTCGACCTTCCCGTCGAGCCCTCCACTTCTGAACAGGACGACTCATGACCTTCGACGATCGCCTACGAACTCAACTCACCGAACAGACGAATGACCTCGTCATCACTCCCGAAGGCGTCGACGGCGTGCGGGCACGATCCCGACGACGTAAGCAGCGTCGCGCTGCAGGAGCCACACTGTCGATCGCTGCGATAGCAATCGTTGGGGCACTGGCGCTTTTTGGGCCCGACAACGAGCAAGCGAACCTCGCGACCGAAGGCGATGCGGCACCCACCGATACAACCGCTGCTTCGAGCAACGCAACGGTCGAACCAGCTCCGGTCCTCGACGCCGAAGTCGTTCTCCCCGATCCGGGCTCTGCGCTCTCGCTATCGCCAGCGAACAACAAAGGAGCTCCCGGTGGGTACAACCTCTTTCAGACCGGAAGAGCCAACGACACGTACTTCGTGGTCTCCACCGCTCCGGGGTTGACCTACGAGGACACCGAAGGCGAGTTCATTCGACCCAACACCCTGTACACGTTCGACGGCTCTCAGTGGTCCCAAAATGAGCTGACCGACCGGTTCGTGAGCGGATTCGATAGCTCGTCGAACGGCGTGATCTATGCCGTGAGCACCGGCACATCGACCACCCAGGAGCTGTCGGTCGGCCGATCGACGAATGGCGTGTCGTGGGAGTGGACCCCGATCGACCTCACCGGCGCCTTTGGCACCGACACGAGCACCTGGCCGATTTACACGGTCCAGCAAGCGACCCGCGATGGCCAACGCTTCGTCGTGGTGGCAACCAACGCAGCGGTGGACTTCGATGTTGCCCGACGCCTCGCCCGGGACGCTGGCGCCGATCTCGACGAGTCCGATGAGATCGTTAGCGCTTCGGCGACCGGAGTCTCTTGGTTCGAGCAGGTAGAACAACCGCCGTGCGCTGCGGCGGACAATGAGATTTCCCAGGACCTTTGGAACGAGGAGCCGGAGGGTCCAGAGTTCGATTTCGAGCGTGAACTCACCGAAGCCGAGCAGGCCGAGCTCGAACAGTTCTGGAAGGCTCAGGAGGCTCGTGGTTTGGAGATTCGCAGCGAGACCCTGGCTCTGCTTGCCGACATCGACGGATGCACTGCGTACGTCAGCTGTGTGACCGAGCTTGCTGACGCAAGTGCCGCGGCCGGCGAGCAGATCGACGATCTCCTGGCGTCGTTCGGTACCGATCCGTTCAACTCGACCGGCCTCTCCGACGAACAAACCACTGAGCTCGACCGCCTCTATGAAGAGAAGGAGTCAGCCGAACAGCGCTGGCTCGAAGAAAGTGGCTGTGCCGAGACACTCGGTTGGCATGTCGGTACCGAGGACGATCCCACCCCGGTGAAGTCCGCACGGTGGAGCGACCTCGGCGTCACTCCCCCGGAGTCGTGGGCGCCGACACAATATGGCTACGTCATCGACGGCGACGTCGTCACCGAGCTCGGCGGACTCTTCCCCGATCAGACCGGTTTCCTCGTGGATGTGAGCGATGTAAACGGCTCGTGGACCGTGACGTTCGACAGCACCGACTACACCCTGGTCGAAGGCTTCGATGTGCCGATCGAGTCCACGTTTATTGAATGGACGTCCAAAGATGGCCAGCAGTGGTCCTCGAGCCCAACGACGTGGGTCTATCAGACCGAGGCGCAAACCCTGACGAACGGTGTTGGCCTAAGCATTTCGTGGACCGAGCAAGAGCCGCAGCTGATTCGACGCAACGTTGATGGCAGCACGAATGCGCTTCTGCTCGGGGACCTCGCGCCAGACCTAGATACCGACGGATACTCTCTCGCTCGAGTGGCGACGGGTGAGTATGGCGCCGTCGTCACTGCAGTGAATTGGAGTCGATTGGAAACGGGCGGCAACTACAGCTCGATCGTGTTGTACTCACCCGATGGTCTCGGCTGGGGCGCCACGAGCGTTCCCGATGTCGAAGTAGTCGAAGCCGTGGTTGGTTCGGACGATGTGATCGTGTTCCTCAACGATCCAAACCGTGAGCCAGGGTCCGCTCAGCCGATCCTCATCGGCAAGTAGAACAACGAAGCTAAAACAACGGCAGGTAACCAGCCTGGACGATCGTTCAGTTTTTGTGTTTACACTACGGTCATGAACCGCATCACACTTAGCCCTCGCATTCGTATGACGCCGTACCATCGCTCGGTTGTCGAGGCTGGCGTCTCCGATATCAGCGTCTACAACAAGATGGTCATGCCAACGTCATATGGCGACTTGTTGGCTGAGTACGACCGACTCATCAATGGCGTGGCGATCTGGGACGTCTCCGTTGAGCGACAGGTTCAGATAAGCGGCCCCGACGCGCAGGTCTGCGCGCAGTACTTCACGTCACGCGACATCACGAACATGGTCGAAGGCCAAGGCAAGTACGTGGCGATGTGCGATCACGCGGGACACATTCTGAACGACCCGGTACTGATGAAGCTCAGCGGCAACCGGTACTGGTTTTCGATTGGCGACAACGACATGTTGTTGTGGTGCAAGGGAATTGCCGCAGAGAGGGGCTGGGATGTTGAGGTCACCGAGCCCGACGTCTCTCCCCTCGCCGTGCAGGGTCCTAAAGCTGAAGATCTGATCGCCGAGCTCTTTGGTGAGCATATTCGCGACCTCAAGTATTTCTGGTTTGTCGAAACCGAGCTGCAGGGCATTCCCTTGGTCTTGTGCCGCTCGGGCTGGAGCAAGCAGGGCGGCTTTGAACTGTTCTTGCAGGACGGCAGCCGCGGAGACGATCTGTATTCCATCGTGATGGCGGCCGGCGAGAAGTACGACATTGGTCCTGGGGCGCCGAACCACGTCGAGCGCGTCGAGAGCGGTTTGTTGTCCTTTGGAGGCGACCACACGCCGGATTCGAATCCACTTGAGACGGGCATGGGCCGGTACGTCGACACCGATACCGATGTTGAGTACATCGGTAAAGCAGCGCTTCAAGCAGTGGTGGCTAGTGGTGGCCCGGAGCGCTTGTTTGTTGGCGTCAACGTCGATGGAGACCTCACCGAGGCGTGGCCGCTGCCTGCTCGTACTCCGATCACCCTCAACGGCAAGCAAGTGGGCACCTTGGCCGCAATCGTCCACAGTCACCGCCTCGGTCGCACGATTGGTTTGGCGCAAATTGCACGGACGGTTGTCGAGGCCGACGCAACGATCGAGATCGAGACCCCAGAGGGTCCACGATCGGCGACGATCCAGAAGCTTCCGTTTATCTAGGCGTCACTCGACTTCAGGAACCGTTCGGACCCACAGAGCGGGGTCGCGATCTTCGTGAGCGCCGAGGCGAGCGCTTGTGTCTCGGCCTCATCGAGCGGGTCGAAGATTACCTGCAGTACGTCCTCCACGTGGAGCGGTGCGAGTGCCTTGACGCGCTCGAGACCAACCAATGTGAGGGTTGCGTTCTTTCCCCGCCCATCTGCTGGGGCGGTGACGAGCTCGATCTCGCCTCGATCGACAAGGACTCGCAGGCGATGCGTTAGTCGACTCTGCGACACGTTGGCTTGCTCGGCGAGCTCGGACAGCCGCATTGTGTAGTCGGGAGCTTCCGACAGCGCGACAAGAACCGAATAGTGCACGACGAGCAGTCCGTGCTCCTTCAGCGTCCGATCGAACTGAGGAAAGCCGCGGAATACGATCGCGATGAGCGCTCTCCACGCCTCCTGTTGGGTTTCGTTCAACCATCGAGGTTCAGTCACCCGCCCAGCCTACTGGTTGTCGTATCAACTATCTGCCGTTATCTTGATGCGTCAAGCACTTAGTTGACGGATCAACGAAAGAAGACGGGACCATGTACCGACAGCTCATCGACGTAATCCCTGCCCAAGAAACCCTCGAAGGTGGCGGCATTCGCGTCAATCGACCATTCCCCACGCCAGCCGCCGACTGGTTCGACCCATTTCTCCTCCTCGACGAAATGGCTCCGACGACCCACGCCCCCGGCGGCAAAGTCGTCGGGGTTCCCCCACACCCGCACCGGGGCTTCGAGACCGTCACCTACATGATCAGCGGTGAGGTCGAGCATCGCGATTCGGCCGGCAACCACGGCGTGATCGGGCCAGGTGATGTCCAGTGGATGACCGCAGGTGACGGCATCGTCCACTCCGAAATGCCCAGCGAACACATCCAGACCGAAGGCGGCACAACACATGGCCTACAGCTTTGGGTGAATCTCCCAGCTGCGCTACGCCGGACGACGCCCCGCTACCAAGGCCTCGTGAGCTCGGATATGCCAACGGTCCGCGGCGACGGTTGGCTCGCCCACCTCGTGGCGGGCGAGCTCTTTGGGCAGACCGGCCCCGCCGACTCACACACCCCAATCACCTATGCCCACGTCACCGTCGATGCCGGGTCGGCCATCGACATACCAGTCCCCAATGGATTCACCGCGCTCGCCTACATCATCGCTGGCCCCGCTGACCTCGGCGAAGAGCGGGCGACCGCCCACGCACAGCACCTGGCGGTCTTCGATCGCTCATCGGGCGACATGCTCATTGCTGCACCCGCCGAGAACGCCGTCCAATGCATGGTCCTGCTCGGCCAGCCCATCGACGAACCCATGGTTCGCTACGGCCCATTCGTCATGAATACGAGCGAAGAAATCCACATCGCAATCGACGACTTCAACGCCGGCCGCATGGGGAAGATCCCCGCAGCGGGCGGCACCACGAAAATCCACAAGCCACAGGAGCACCTCCGATCATGAACACCACCACCCTTCCAAACGGAACCTGGGCCATCGATCCCACCGCCACGACGGTCACGGTCACCGTCAAGAAAATGAAGGCCATCACCGTCCCCGCGACCCTGACCGTTTTGAACGGCAGCATCGCGGTTGTCGACGGTGCGGTCTCTGCCGTCGAGGTCAGCGTCGACGCAGCGAGCTATACAAGTCCGAACTCCAAGCGCAACGACCACGTCGTGAGTGCTGACTTCGTCAATGCAGCTGAACATCCGACGATCTCCTTCTCCGCGGAGGCAAACAACGGCACTCAGCAGATTCCCGGCACGGTCGGAATCAAGGGACGCAACGCGCCCATCACCTTTGCGATATCGCGTCTCAACATCGGCGACGAATCCGCCACGTTCACCGCAACTGCCACGGTCGACCGCAACGATCTCGGCATCGACAAGCTGCCATCGTTCGTCATTGCACCCGAGCTCAACATCACGGTCGACGCAACAGCAACGCTCTAGAGGTCGGCCGTGCCGTAGACGCGAGGAAAGATGCCGTTGCGGCGAGCAGCCAGCGCGACCTGACAAAATCAACCGCGGCCCGACGCGCCGCTTTAGCGTGCGCTCCGGCGCGCCGATGGAGCCTGCATGGCTGTCTCACCCAGCGCTGATCAACCACTCGTTGGGTATTTCGCAATCATCATTTCTTTTGCGATGGTTGGCCTGACGGTCATGCTCGTCGGGCTAGCAAACAATGACACGGTCAGCGACGAACAGCGCGCTGCGGTAGTTGCCGAGGACGAGCTCATGGAAGTTCGGCGGACGCTCGAACTTGCGTCCCTCGAGGTCATCGCACTGCGAATGTACGACGGGCTCGGAATCGACGGGGACCGTAGCGCCCGTCTGTCCGCCGCTGCCGACGAGCTGCGCGACGCTGAAACCACCGTCACAGAACTTTCTGCGGGCGAAGGCCTGATCGCAGAAGCCGCCGAAGCCATACTCGAGGACCTTCCGGATGGTCTTCTTAAGGACCCACTCGCCGCAGACCTGAGCGACCTCTTCGAACTTGCCGAAGAGACCTCACGCTACGGCGGAGCCAACGGAATTGTGACGAACCGTAGAGAGGCGATTCAACAGCTCAGCTTTGTAAGTGCACTTCCGCTTCATACGGTCGTCGAAGGTGTCGGTGCCGATGTCCTCGTGTCCGACCGACCCGTAGAACCCTCAACTCTTCCGTTCATTCGGGCGATGGGCGATGTGGTGCGTACTGAGGGGGGCTGGTTCGGAGTTGACCCGACAATCCCTCTCGACGGATCGATCTGGATTGAGATCGACGACGCGAAGGAGCTGTTTCCCGCGCAAACGTCTCTCCTGAACGAGCTCGTTGCCTCCAGCGACCTCGTGAGCTACGACGCGTGGATGCGAGAGCTCGGAGACGGCGATGACACTCCGCCATTTGAGCTACCAGCGATGCTGGCCGCCGCTGATGAGCTTCAGCTACAGCTCGTCAACGTCGTCGACGAACTCTTCGCCGAAGAGCACGCCGCACTACTCGCTGCGTTTGACGATCGCGAGTCGCAACGAGGCGCGCTTCTCACCTCTTCGGCCATTGCGGGCGTGCTCGCCTTTGCGAGCTTCGTGCTCGGAATCTGGATCATCTCGCGAGCCGGCAAGACGGCGCGAGACCGCGCCGAGATGGCCGCACGCGACCCGCTTACTGGTGTTGGCAATCGTTTCGAACTCAACGAACGAACGCGGGCGCTGTCTCTTGATGCCCGATTCGATCGGCACCTCCTCGCCATGATCGACCTCGACAAGTTCAAGATGGTCAACGATGCCCTTGGCCATGCCGTTGGCGACGCAGTACTCGTTGCGGTCGCCTCCGGACTGCAGAGCATTGCGGATCGACTCGAGCACGCTGGAGCCAAAGAAGTGAGTGTGATTCGACTAGGTGGTGACGAGTTTCTTGTAACCGCTCATGGAGCCGAAGATCTACGCTGCGATGCGCTGCACGCGGAGCTCGACTCCCTGCGCTGCTCGTCTATCGATCACGGTGACGAACGAGTCGAGCTGGGCTTCAGCATGGGACTCGTCAAGGCAGACGGCCCTCATGAACTCGCTGGCCTCATGAGCGAGGCTGACCTGTTGGTATATGAGGACAAGGCAATGCGGGCGCGCGAGCGCTCTGAGGCGAAGTCTCATGAGATGAACGTCGACGCTTCGGACCCAATCAGCCACTAGCCGGTCGAGTTCTCGGGGCTCGATTATGACGAATAGTCGGTGGCGAGGAGCAGGTCGTACTGCTCGATCTCGTAGGCCTGGACTTGTGCCTGAACCTGAGCCAGCCGGATGACCTTCTCCGCACTCGCCAGCTCGATTGCCGCGTTGGCCATAGCGACACCGCCAACATGATGGGCTTGCATGAGCTCAATCCATAGCCGGCCAGCATCGGTACCTTCGGCGAGCGCGAGCTGCCGCATCTGCTCGTCGCTCGCCAGTCCGGGCATCATCGCCAACGGCATCCCCGCGCCATCGTTCATACCCATCCAGCCCATAACCAGCTCTGGCGCATTGGTCGACTCGCCCCAATCGGCCAGCCAGGCACGCATCATGCCGATTTCGATCGCCTGCGTCTGCAACACCTCGGTCGCCGCTGCCTGCACCGGGTCTCCAGTGTTCCCGCCGAGCACGCGCTGACACATGGCGACCGCCTGCACATGATGGCTGCTCATGTCCTTGCAGAACCCAATGTCTGCTGCCGTTGGTTGGTCGGCCTCGGCCGACCTCGAGCCGGCAAGAAGATACCCACCGGCGAGACCGGTCGCCCCAAACCCAGCTCCAAGAAGAACGCTGCGCCGAGGCAGTACCTCACTCGTCATGAGTCCTCGTCGGCGGGCTCGACACCCGGTTCGCCTTCCGGCGGCTCTGGACGGTCGGCACCTGCTTCACCTTCCGGCGGCTCTGGGCGATCTGGACGTTCAGGACGCTCGGCACCTGCTTCACCTTCGGGCGGTTCTGGACGCTCAGCACCTGCGTCACCCTCGGGCCGTTCCGGGCGATCGGCATCATCGCCGCCGGTAGCGCCTCCGCCACCGCCGCCCCCGCCACCGCCGGCTGAGTCGAGGTCGACGATGCCTGCGAAGCAACCAAGGACGTACGGAAAGCCCTCGGTGGTGTAGTAGGCATAGTTCCCATCAGCATCGGTACGTCCGTTGCATTCATCGAGATCACCCGACCCCTCAACATATGTATGTGCCGCCCAGGTGTCAGTTGCGAACAACGACTCATCGGTCAGCTCCCACGACGACGTGTACTGGTCGATACCGGTGTAGATCGGGAAGCCATCGAGGGCGTAGCCAGCAAGCTGGGGAGCCTCAGCGACTTCCTCTGGAGTGAAGAAGCAGTCCGTCTCTGAGCTCGCGAGGATCTTGTGTGTGTGAAATCCGCTCGGCCCGTTGTGGCTGCCACAGGCTGACACGATTCCCGGCAGCGAATCGACATCTCCACCGGTGCCCTCGGTCGGCCCAAAGATCGGAATGCCGCTTAGCGTCACGGCAGCTACGCCAATGTACGGAACCGCCGTCACATCGTCAGCGAGGGTCGGTGTTGCCGGAATGGTGAAGACATGCTCACGCGCCCCCGGAGCACCCGGACTCGTCCCGATGTAGGTGAAGTCGGGTATGCCGTTGCTGGTAATGACGATGTCCGTTCCGTCGCACGAAGCAGCGACCTCAGGATCGTCAAGATCATCGTTGGCCGATCCTCGCGTCACGAACAGCGCGGCAACCTCTCCACAATCATCTGACGCAACCGTTGCGGTCGTGGTCGTGCTCGCCGTCTCATCATCGGAACCAGCAGCGGTCGTGGTCGTGCTCGCCGTCTCATCATCAGAACTAGCAGCGGCCGTGGTCGAGCTCGCCGTCTCATCATCAGAACCAGCAGCGGCCGTGGTCGTGCTCGCGGTTCCGTCGTCAGAGCCAGCTGCGGCGACAGCGGTGGTATCACTCGCGTCACCGACGACGTCGGGACTCGATGACCCACATGCTGAAGCGACCAGCATCGTGCAGGCGACCACGGCGAATCGGATGGGTTTGAGAGCGCTTGGACTATTCATACCGACGACTATGCAGACGGTGACTGTGGAATCTCTGTGAGCTCTCGAAGAGTTGTCTGTGAGTCTCCGCGGGACCCCAGACCGATGATCTACTCCTGGTCGGAAAGTCTGGTCTCGGACTGCGCGATGAAGCGCAAGATCTCATACAGCGCCCCGAGCGCAACGCCATCGCGATCATCATCGTGTTCGATCGGCAGGTCATACACGAGGACTTCCCGGTCGCTGAGGGCGTCGTTCTTCTCGGCCTTCATGCCCGATAACAAACCTCGCATCCCCCGGTTCTCGTACAGAATCTCGAACCGAATGAACTCAATCCCGACATCGCGGGCCGTGCCAACAAGCAATTCGAGTAGAAGACGCCCAAAGCCCCGACCTTGGTATTCGTCGGTAACCACCAGCGCCGCTTCGGCAACCCCTGGCTCACCGTCGACATCGATCAGGCGCGCCACCGCAATGCCAAGCCCTTCGTCACTGCCGACCTCGGAAGGTTGTGTCGGATCAGCCACGACCCACGCACGATGCCCATCGTGGTCGATGTCGGTGAGCTGCTCGGTGAGTTCTGCCCCTAGGCGGGCCCGTACTGAGAAGAAGCGCAAGTACCTCGAGCGTGCGGACATACGCTCAAAGGCGGTCGCCAACGCGGGGCCGTCGCTCGCACGAATCGGACGCACCACAAAGGGCGTCCCGTCGTCGAGTTCACCCGCGATGCCGTCGGCATCGAGCGGCAAATCCCAGGTGAGCTTCATGCCCCGACCCTAGGCCACGGCCGACCACGAGTCCTCTAGCTCGCTCGAATCCCCTTGCCGTCGAGCGTCGGATTTCTTGTCTGACCCGCATTCTCGACCTTGGGTGTCCCGGCCAGTACGGCCGTGTATGCCTCGATCTTGTGGTCGACGAGTTCGAGAGCATCGTGCAGTACAGCGACCTGATCGACGATTCGCTTGCGGTGGTTGGCAAGCAGGTCAAGACGGTCGGCCAACGCCGCCTCACCCTCTCGAACGAGCTCCGCGAACGCTCGCATTTCCCGAATCGGCATCGCGGTCGCCCGCAGGCAGCGCAGTACTTGCACCCATGCGACGTCGTTGCTCGAGTACTGCCTTTGGCCACCGCTGGTTCGGGCAATGTCGTCGAGCAGCCCCTCTCGCTCGTAGTAGCGAAGCGTGTCCACGCTCACGCTGCACGCGGCCGCCATCTCTGCTGGAGTGAGAAATTCGTTCGTCATCTCGACCTCGCCTCACGCTTCGCTGTCCGTGCGGGACCGTTCCCAATCACTCACTTCGTCTAGCTCAGCAATGTCGTCAGGTGCCAACGTGTGGTCGAGGCCGTCGAGCACCGATTGCAGCTGATCCGGCCGATTCGCGCCGACGATCGGCGAGCTCACGCACCCTTGCGCCCGACTCCAAGCAATAGCTACCTGAGCTGGCGTGAGACCGGTGCGTTCGCCGACTGCGATGACGGTCTCGATCGTGTCGAAGTTCTGTTCGGACAGTCGACTGGCGTTCTCTCCAGCTCGGACACTGTTGGGCAACGCCTGACCTCGACGGTACTTTCCGGTGAGAATGCCACCAGCGAGTGGGCTGTATGGAAGAACCCCGATCCCGTAGGTCGTGCACACCGGCGCAAGCTCACGTTCGAAATTCGCTCGCACCGACGAGAGCAGGTTGTAGTGCGGTTGGATACTGACGATCGGAGCGAATCCGTTCGTGTCGATCGCCCACAGCGCCTGCATCAGTCGCCAGGCACTGAAGTTCGAGACGCCCAGGTAGCGCACCTTGCCCTGACGCACGAGGTCGGTGAACGCTGAAAGGGTCTCCTCGATCGGTACGAGCGGATCGATCCAATGCGCTTGGTAAAGGTCGATGTGCTCCACGCCGAGGCGACGCATGCTGTCCTCGCACGCTCGCATGATCCATCGGCGCGATAGCCCTTCTCGCTGCTTTATCGTCGCTCGATTGTCCGCGAATTGCACACCCATCGGTGCCCGGACCTTTGTCGCCACGACGATGTCGTCTCGGACTCCGCGTGCTGCCAACCACTTGCCAACGATCTCTTCGGAGACGCCGCCCGGGTTCGTTGGACCACCCTCCGACCCGGCCCACGCGCTGTAGCAGTCGGCGGAGTCGATGAAGTTACCGCCCGCCTCGAAGTACGTGTCCATCACATCGAAGGAGGCCTGCTCGTCGGCCGACCAACCGAATTGCATAGAGCCGAGTCCGACCCGATAGACCACAAGGCCACTCTTGCCGACTCGGACGTAGGGGTCGATAGTTGCTGGTGAAATGCTCATGTCGCCAGCTAACAACCTGGAGTGCACTTCGGGTCAAGGGATTTGTGGTCGTCGGTGAACTACGGTCTGCTCATGCTTCTGGTTAACACTGAGACGATTCCGGGATACACCGTTGTCGAGGCCAAGGGTCTCGTGAGTGGAAACACGATCCGAGCCAAACACCTCGGAAGAGATATCGGCGCTGGGCTCAAGAACCTCGTCGGTGGCGAGCTGACCGGGTACACGGAACTGTTGAACGAGTCTCGCAACGAGGCAACTCAGCGGATGATCAACACCGCCATGTCGATGCAGGCCAACGCGATCGTGAACGTACGGTTTACGACCTCAGCGATTGCCGGAGGCGCCGCCGAGCTCTACGCCTACGGAACGGCGGTTGTCGTTCAACCAAACCAATGAGCGAGGTTCTCATCGGGCTGCTGCCCATTCTTTTTATGGCGGCCGTTTACGTCACCTTGAGCGTCATCGGTGTCGTCAGCGAACAACGCCACGAGAAGGAGCTCGACAGACGAGAGGCAGCCGCTGGACACTTTCCGCTGTTCGACACCAAGACCCTGCCGCCTGGAGTTTCCGGCACCGCTGGTCAATTGATTTCTGGCAACGTCGTGATGGGCACCGGCTATCTCAAGCAGTTCCTCGCCGGGTTTCGCCAGCTGGTGGGTGGTGAGGTCAAGGGGTATCAGCGGGTTCTCAGTCGGGCACGACGAGAGGCACAGCTGCGAATGGTCGAAGCCGCTCAGCAGCAGGGAGCGACCGCCATCATCAACGTCCGGTTCGAGACCTCCGACGTTGGCGGTATGAAGCCGTTCGCAGAAGTCATGTGTTACGGAACGATGGTTCGCTAGATCGGATACGGCGGGT
Organism: uncultured Acidimicrobiales bacterium; assembly: GCA_937969345.1. Taxonomy (GTDB): domain Bacteria; phylum Actinomycetota; class Acidimicrobiia; order Acidimicrobiales; family SHLQ01; genus SHLQ01. The sequence continues at coordinate 2,825 of CALBVK010000012.1, read as the reverse complement.
CTGCTCTAGCCGGTCTTGGCCTCGACAGCGCGAGCGTTCCCGGTCACGACGATGTAGACGCCGAGTACGACGAGCGCTCCCCCGATGGCCTCGACGACACCCAAGACCTCGTCTCGAATGAGCCAGCCGAAGAACACCCCAAACAGCGGTATCAGATAGGCGGTGGAGGACGCGACCGTCGGTGTGGCCTGTTTGACCACGGTGGCCATGAGCGAAAATGTGATTGCGTTCGACGGAATCGCGGCATAGAGCAACGGTACGAATAACCCAACGGACCAATCCGTCTCGGCGGTTCCTTCGGTGACCAACGCAAAGGGCACCAACACGATCGCAGACATGATCAGCTGTACTCCAACGAGCATGATCGGCGAGATGTGGCTGAAGTCCTTCCACTTCATGTAGACGGTGCCGAACGCCCAAGCAATCGCGCTCACGACGAGGGTGATCACTCCAATGGCCGTTGAACTGCCGCCGAGGGATGGGCTCGCGAGAACAGCGGCACCGACGAACCCGGTCGCAAGTCCGACCGTCGCCATTCGGCTGGTCTTGGTTCCAAGCAGCATCAGTGAGAGCACGGCCGTAAAGAGCGGAAATGTTGCCGAGACCAGCGACGCCAGGCCTGCTGGCACCCGGTTCACCCCGTAGATGAGCAACGCGCTCGACACCGTGGTGATGCTGAAACTGACCATAAAGATATTGCGATAGTCGACAAGTGCCTTTGGCAGCCGTTCGCCGCGCAGGAACGCAAAAGCGAGGAGAAAGCTGCCACCGATGACGGTTCTCATACTCGCGAGCAGAAACGGCGTGGTGTGGTCTAGTGCAAACTTCAAGTTCGAGAAGTTGCCACCGATCAACGCTGCGATGAGCACGACCGTTGCGAGTAGCAAGCGTGGACTCATTGCCGCCGCGTCATGGTCGGCTTACCGTTCGTCCTACGCATCAGCCAATGCTTGTCGATAGCAGGGTTTCCTCAAAACCCACGGCAGGCTTATCCGGTGAGCAGCATCGTCATCTCTGATCTCGACTACGCACCTCCTGGCGCAGACTCGTTGTTCTTCGACATCTCCTTCGGGATCGCACCGGGCGACCACGCTGCAATCGTTGGCGCAAACGGCGTCGGCAAGAGCACGATCTTGCGCATCCTGACCGGCGAGATCGACGCTGACGGTGGAGAGTTCGCCATCGGCGGCAGCTTTCTCACCATGACCCAGGACGTCGGTATGGGACGTCCCGACGACTCGCTACGAGACATGTTGATCGAGGTTGCGTTGCCCGAGTTACGCACCGCTGGTCGCGCACTCGTCGCGGCAGAGGCAGCATTGGCCGACGGGAGCGACGACGGCATGGGTTACGCCGAAGCCATCACGGCTTGGGGCGACCTTGGCGGCTACGAACTCGAAGCCCAATGGGCTGCCGCAGCGGAGCGCAGCGTCAAGACACCGGTCGACGACTTCACCACCCGAAAGGTCGGCGAACTGTCCGGCGGTGAACGCAAACGGCTCGTTCTCGACCTGCTCCTGAACTCCGGCGTGGACGTGCTCCTGCTCGACGAGCCAGATAACTACCTCGACATCCCAACCCGGGTATGGCTCGAAGATCAGATCCTGGCCTGCCCGAGCACGATCCTCATGGTGAGCCACGACCGGTCGTTACTCGAACGGGTGGCGACCAAGATTATCGTTCTCGAAGGATCTGGCTGCTGGGTGCACGGCGGGTCCTATGCAACATTCCCCGAAGCTCGTGAGAAGCGACAGGCCCAGCTCGGTGATGCGTTGAAACGGTGGGAACAAGAAGAGCGGCGCCTCCACGCCCATATGAAAATCATGAAGACCCGCGCTGCCCAGAACTTCAAGAATGCGACCAAGGCCAACGCGGCCGAAACCCGCTGGGAGAAGTTCGTCAAGGCCGGCCCTCCCCCGCCACCAGTCCGCGACGAGAACATCCACGTAAATCTTCGCGGCGCAGACTCTGCGCGCCGAGTTCTCAATATCGTGGAGGTCTCGATCGGTGACCTTTTCTTCCCGTTCTCTGACGAGGTGCACTTCGGCGAACGGTTGGGCCTTATTGGACCGAACGGTACGGGAAAGACCCACTTGCTCCGAGCGCTCGCAGGCGAAATCGAGGCAGACGTTGGCACGATCGGCCTCGGTCCCCGCACCTCGGTGGGTACGTTCACCCAGGTCAACGATCGACCCGATTTCCTTGGCCAAGAAGCGGTCGAGATCGTCAAGGAGCGAGTCCATGACGAGGAGGGGTCGATGAAAGCCCTTGCCCGTTATGGCCTGGCAAACCACGCCCGACAAGAGTTTGAGACGTTATCGGGTGGCCAAAAGGCACGTCTCGAGATCTTGTGTCTTGAGCTCGAGGGGCACAACGTGCTGCTGCTCGATGAGCCAACGGACAACCTCGACGTCGAGTCGTCAGAGGTGCTGGAGAAGGCGCTCGATGGCTTTGTGGGAACCGTCGTTGCGGTGAGCCACGATCGCACGTTCCTCGAACGGCTCGACCGGTTCATCATGATCAACGACGACGGCGCGGTGTATTCGCTGCCCGATTTTGCGGTGGCCATGGAGGGCCTTGCTGACCCCGAATCGGTGGCCAACATCAAGCTGGCAAAGCCGCTCACCGACGTCTAGCGATGGAACATGGCAGGATCAGCCGATGAGTTCGCCTGACGCTGACCGCTGGGACGCCCGATACCGGGATGCGTCTCCGCCCGACGAGCTTCGTCCGCCGCAGGTCGTCACCGAGCACCTGAGTGATCTTGCGCGAGGGTCGTCGGTGTTGGACGTTGCCTGCGGGTGGGGTGATGCCGGGTTGCACCT
>CALBVK010000011.1 GCA_937969345.1 uncultured Acidimicrobiales bacterium | reverse complement strand
AGTGTGCTCATGATTTCTCCATTGCGAGGAACGAGGTGCGTAGCGCCGGCCGGTCAACTTTTCCGTTCACGTTGGTCGGTAGCTCATCGAGCTGCAGCCAACGATGGGGAAGCATGTAGCGCGGTACGAGTTCTGCGAGCTCTTTGGCCAAGAGGGCAGGCTTCATAGGTGCGTCGGCGGTGAACGCCGCACAGATCGCCGAGCCGGTCAGGTGGTCGACCTCGATCGCGACGATCGCTGAGGAACCGACAGCATCGAGCGTCTCGAGGGCGGCTTCGATCTCGCCGAGTTCGATTCGGTGTCCGCGGCTCTTGATCTGGCTATCGGCACGACCAGCGAATACAACCTGGCCATCGCTTCGCCGCCAGGCGAGATCTCCGGTGTAGTAAACCCGCCTACCCGGTAGTAGATCGGTCCGGAATACCGCCGCTGTCTTGTCCTCGTCTTGCCAGTAGCCCGGGCTCAGGCCGACACCTTCGATGTACAGATCGCCGATCTCTTCGTCGTCGGTCGGCTGGCCATCCTTTCGCAACACGAGCAGGTTCTCCCCAGCGCACGGCACACCGATCGGTATGGACGCTGCCGGGTCCGCCGGAACCTCCGGTACCTGATACCAGCTGCTCGCAATCGTCGCTTCGGTGGGTCCGTACAGATTCGTGAACTCGACACCCGGCAAGGCGTCCATCAGGCCGATCAACGTCGGGGTTGGTAGTACTTCGCCGCACCAGAGCAAGCGGCGCAGTGACGGAAACTCGGACTCGGCCAATGAGCCCAACCGAAGCAGATGGTTGAGCGCGGTCGGAACCGAGAACCACTGGGTGAGATTGCGCTCGCGAATCCACTCGGCGAGGTTCACGGGGTTGATGTTCAGACCAGCCGGTACAGGATGCAACGTGGCGCCTGCCGCAAACGTCGCAAAGATGTCCATAGTGGACAGGTCGAAGTGCAGCGGCGAGTGCCCAGAGAGTTGGTCGTCGCTGGTATAGCCAAAGTGCTCGACGACCCAATCGATGTAGGAGATCACGTTCTGATGTGTGATCTGGACGCCCTTGGGAATGCCGGTGGACCCCGATGTGAACAGCACGTGGGCAAGATCGTCGCTATCGATATTGGGCATCGGGAGAGGGGCGATCCCGTCCGAGTCGGGAAGGTCGGCCTCGGTGAACGCTGGGTCGACCGGCCACGTCGTGTCCTGTGCTGACGCAAGGGTGCCGACGAGTGCGTCTGGGTTGGCTGTCACGGCTGCTGACACCGTGTTGACCGCGCTTGGATGGGCGATGACGACCGCTGGTTGACATGCTTCCAAAATGAGTTGGATGCGCGCTGCTGGGGAGTCTGGGTCGAGTGGAACATACGGCGCCCCGACCTTCGCGCTCGCCAACATCGCAGCGATGGCGTGCCACCCCTTCGGCACACAGATGGCGATCCGGTCGCCGGCCTGCACACCATGGTTCAGGAGCAGGGCAGCAATCTGGTGCGAGCGAATGGAGAGCTCCTGGTACGTGACGGATTCATACTCGTCGTGTACCGCGATTGCGTCGGGTCGATCGATCGCCCAACGCTCAACATCTTCAAAAAGTAACCTGGTCACCCGCTCCCGCTCCCGCCTTGCCTGTCAGTGTGCTGATCAACTGGTGTTCAGCCTGACGTATTCGCAGAGTAACAGCGGTCATGAATCGTGAAGAAGTCGGGTGTGTCGACCGTATGTGGCGGACTAGTGCTGGGGCAGCGCTGCGACCAGGTGGACCCGTTGGCTTTCGCCGCCATTGAGTGCGGTGTGATAGCCGCGGGTGTCGGTGAAGTAGACCGAACCATCCGCTGGCAGGTGGGTGACGTGATGGTTGACGACAAACAACGAACCGGGGTTCGTGATGATCGGTACGTGGAGCCTCGGCTCTGGGTCGCGATGCCACGAATTGCAGTTGTATAGGCCCTTTGAAAGGACGCGGGTGCGGCCGATCGGTGCGAGCCGAGTCAGTGTCTGCCAGACCGTCTTGAAGTACAGGTCGTCGAAAGTCGGGACGAACTCGGTGAACGCGAACTCGTCGACAGACTCTTCTCGCTGGACCTCTTCGTAGGAGTCGTCGACCCTGGTATGGAACAACCCGGACAAGTCGTTGGCGGTTTCGACCTCGACTCCCGGCCGTCGGGTCAGCGAGAACGCACCGAAACCATCCTCGATGGCCCCTTTGAACTGCACCCGTTCGAGTGCGGTATCGAGCGCATCTCTCAACCGGTCGATGTCGAAACGCACGTTCAATCGCTGGATACCCGGGCCGGGGGTGAAGTGCGCAACCGACTCAGTATCTGGATGCTCACTGCGCCAAAGCTGGAGCGCAGCGCGATCGTTTTCAATCTCGGCCTTCTGTCCTACATCGAGCGTCATCCCAATGAGCCTAGATCGCCGAGAAGTCACCAGAGCGGCCGGCTCCGTCAGCGAATCGTCTCGCTCCCGAAATGCCTTCGGCTCGGATCATTGCCTTGCTGCCCTGGTATTCGTTTTGCAGAGCCAGCCGCAGATCGACGCCGTGCGATGCCTTGGTCGATGCAACGTCGGAACGCATGCACATCTGCGGAAATCTTGCGATCTCGCGCGCTAACGACTCGGCCTCCGTCCGCGCCTCGCCTTCGGGCACGACGTATTCGGCCAGGCCAATTCGCTCGCATTCATCGGCCATCACCTGACGCCCGGTCATGATCAGGTCGAGGGCGCGACCTTGCCCGACGAGCCGGGGGAGTCGGACCGTGCCTCCGTCGATTAGCGGCACTCCCCATCGGCGGCAATAGACCCCCATATACGCCGTCTCTTCCATCACTCTGATGTCGGCCCACATTGCGAGTTCCATACCGCCAGCGACAGCAGGCCCAGCGATAGCGGCAATGACGGGCTTGGAGAGCTCGAGACGACTGGGGCCCATCGGTCCACGGGTGTGTCCATCATGTGTCGAGCGGTCGAAGGACAAAACGCTGACGCCATCGTCGTCATTGGAGAGTCCGGCGGCGTTCTTCAGGTCCCACCCAGAGCAGAAGGCCCCACCTTCTCCCCAGAAGACCGCAACGGCTGCATCGCCATCTCGCTCGAAGTCGACGAACGCTTCGAAAAGCGCCTTGGACGTCTCGGGGTTCACCGCGTTGCGAGCTTCTGGGCGGCTATTGATCACGGTCCAGATGGGCCCGTCTTTTTCGATTCGAACGGTCATGGATCAACAGTAGATGGTCGTCCCGGGTGCTCGCTCGCTCGCTGCCTTTGGTGAGCGGCTAGAAAGAGGCCATGCAGACACTCCGGACTCCCGATGCACGATTCGACGATCTCCCCGATTTCGACTTCGACCCGCACTACGCCGATATCGATGACCAAGACGGCGCAACGTTGCGCGTGCACTACCTCGATGAGGGTCCGGCCGACGCTGCTCCGGTCTTGCTGATGCACGGTGAGCCATCGTGGAGTTATCTGTACAGACACATGATTCCGGGCCTCGTGGCTGCCGGGCACCGAGTGATCGTGCCCGACCAGGTGGGCTTTGGGCGCTCCGACAAACCCACCGAGCAAACCGACTACACCTACGCGCGCCATGTGGCCTGGATGTCAGAACTGGTTTTCGACCACCTCAATCTTGAGGACGTCACGCTGTTCTGCCAGGACTGGGGCGGTCTGATCGGGCTGCGACTGGTTGCAGCAGCACCAGAACGGTTCGCACGATTCGCCGTATCGAACACCGGCCTGCCCGACGGGCGCGGCACGCCGAGTGAGGCGTTCTTGAGCTGGCAAAAGTTCTCGCAATCCACCCCGGATTTTGCCGTCGGCGTTCTGCTCGACATGGCGACGACAACGAGCCTCAGCCCCGAGGTTCAAGCCGCCTATGATGCCCCGTTCCCCGACGACACCTACAAGGCTGGAGCTCGAATTTGGCCAGCGCTGGTCCCGACATCGACCGAGGACCCCGAGTCTGCGGCGAATATGGCAGCGTGGGACGTTCTCTACACCTACGACAGGCCGGTCTTGTGTTGCTTTAGTGACCAGGATCCGGTGACGGCGGGCGGCGAAAAGGTCTTTCTCAACAACGTGCCGGGAGCGTCGGGCCAGGCCCACACGACGGTCACCGGAGGTGGACACTTCGTGCAAGAGGATTGCGGACCTGAGCTGGTCGAGATTCTGAACCGCTTCATCGCCGGCGAATAGCTCACGCAGAGACGTCTCGGAATGAGAGCCCTAGGCCAACTTGACCTTGTCCGCGATGATCAGCACCGTGCGGCCATCGACCTTTCCTTGAATTGGATGATCACCTGGGACTAGGCGGATCGAGCGCACCTTGGTGCCGACTTTGATGCCGCCGGACTTCCCGTCGAGCTTCAGATCTTTGATGATCACGACATCATCGCCAGGAGATAACAGCTTGCCGTTGACATCGCGAACTTCGGCAACGTCGCTCCCGTGATCGTCGAACCACTCGTGACCGCAGGTGCCGCACTCGAAACCGTCTTCGGCAATAAGTGGGTCGGGCATTGTGCAGATTGGACACTCCGGCGAATTGCTCATGGAGGATGTCTAGCGTCACCAGCGAGCCATGCCGAGGACCGCTCGAGTTGACCATGGGTCACACCCGCCCCAATGGCGGGCATCGTGGCCCTAGGGTCAGAGCGTGACAACGTCGGCAGCGCTTCGAGACGAGGAGCCAATCTCGTATCGAATGGGCCGCAAAGAGCTCCTTGCGATCATTTCGGCGATCATGGCCTTTACCGCCATGGCGATCGACATGATGCTCGCTGCGTTCGGTGATATCCGGGACGACTTTGGTCTGGGGGAATCCTCGACCGAGACGAGTCGTGTCGTCACCGTGTTCTTGCTGGGCCTCGCATGCGGGCAGCTCATCTACGGACCGATCGCCGATCGCTTTGGCCGCAAGCGTGCGCTGTATGCCGGAGCAATCATCTACATTTTCGGTGCGGTTTGGTGCGTCTTTGCTCCGACGTTCGAAACGCTTCTCCTCGGACGCTTCGTGTGGGGAATGGGCGGAGCCGGAGCCCGAGTCGTCGCAACATCGATCATCCGCGACAGGTTCGAAGGCCCAGCGATGGCCAGCGCAATGTCTAACGTCATGGCCGTGTTCGTGCTGGTGCCGATCATTGCTCCGTCACTCGGCGCAGTGATTATTGCGATCGCACCGTGGCGTAGCGTTCTGTGGTTCTGCGCACTCTTCGCGGCGGTCATCGTGATCTGGAGCTTCCGCATGCGTGAGACGCTCGACCCGGTGAATCGTCGGGACCTTAACCCTCGGACCATCGCATCGGGATACTGGCAAGTGGCGCGGACACCGGTCACGTTCGGTTACACGATGGCGACGGTGTTCATTCAGGCGTCGTTCACAACGTATCTCGCCAGCTCCGAGTTGCTCATTGGCGAGATCTTCGACCGAGAAGGCCAGTTTCCAGTCATCTTTGGAGCAGTGGCCATCTTGTTCGGTGTCGGTGCGATTGTGAACGGACGTGTCGTCGAACGACTCGGTATCGACGAGGTTGTGAACCGCGGCTTCGTCGTGCTCGCCATCTTGTTGACCGCTCTGGTGGTGCTTACCGCAACGAGCAATGGAACGCCGAACTTCTGGTTGTTTATGCCAATCATTGGGTTCGCATTGGCGTCGTTCATGTTTCTGATGCCCAACCTCACCTCGGCATCCATGACGCCGCTTGGAGCGATCGCTGGTTCCGGTTCGGCGCTCACCGGAGCGGTCCGTATCTCCCTTGGGGCGTTGCTCGGAGGGTTCTTTAGCGAACAGGTGCAGACCTCGGCGACGCCGCTGGTCATCGGCATTGCAACGATGACCACTTGTGCAGGGGTGACGGTCTGGCTGGTTCGACGCGGCGGGATCCGGGCGTTGCTCGGTCGCTGATATTTGGTCATTGATATTCGCTGAACGGTCGTCCAGTATTTGTCTATGGCAACACGGACGAGTCGTCGAGACGAGTACTTCCGCGATGGCTTTCTCTCTCCGGTAGCACTGCTTTCCCGAGACGAGGCCCATCATCACCGCGAGGAGCTTGAGCGAGCAGAGGATGCGCTCGGAAACCTGCACTACGTCAACAAGATCCACACGGTGATGCAATCGCCCTACGATCTCGCAACGCTGCCGGCTGTCCTCGATCTGGTCGAGGAACTCATTGGCCCGGACATCCTGCTCTACAGCAGCACTTACATCATCAAGGAGTCTGGTTCTGAGGCGTACGTCGCCTGGCATCAGGATCTCACCTATTGGGGTTTGGCCGACGATGACGCACAGGTTTCAATGTGGCTTGCGCTCGCGCCAGCCACGGTCGAGGCCGGATGCATGACAATGGTGCAGGGCAGTCACCTCGATGGCCTGGTCGAACACGCCGAGGCGCCAGGAGACGGCAACGTCCTGCTCCTTGGACAACAGATCGAAGGACTCGACGCGACCGCCGGTGCGCCGTGCCCGCTCGCTCCCGGCGAGGCGTCCTTCCATCACGGGTGGACTGTTCATCAGTCCGGGCCGAATACCACGAACGATCGACGGATTGGGCTCAACGTCCAATACGTGGCCCCGCACAACGACCAGTCCAGCGGCGACATGACCGCGACTCTGGTTCGCGGCGAAGATCGCTTTGGCTTCTACCGGCCCGAAGCGGGGCCGGGGTCCTCCTTGGACCTCGACCGGGCCAACGAACTCTTTGCTGCAGACGCTGCAATGAAAGAGCGGTACAAGACAAAGTAGCCCAGAGGCGCGACGTCGCTAGTCGAGCGTCGACTCGAACCAGTCGACGACATCGCTGGTCATCCGGTCGGCGTGTTGGCGGTCACCAAAGAGATGACCACCGTCGGGGTATCGGACAAAGGACTTGTGGCCTTTGGCCGCAGCGAAGAGCGCTTCGGCCTCGGTGATCGGAACCGTCGTGTCATCGTCGGCGTGGACCACGAGGTACGGCCGATCGAGTGAGGCCACGGCCTCGAGAACATCGTGAGTCTCGAGGTCGTGAACAAAACTGGCCTCGAGGTCGAAGGTCCGACCTCCAATTCTGACCTCAGCGCGTCCGTCTCGGAGCAGTTCGGCTTCGGAGTCGGCGAACAGGTGGCGAACATGGTTGGCGTTGCTGGGCGCCCCAATCGTCACGAGCGACCGCACCGTCTTGAGCTTGTTCGCTGCGAGAATTGCGGCGGCACCGCCGAGACTGTGACCGATCAGACCACACGGACCAAAGCCCATCTCGATAAGCGTCGTGGCCGCACGCACGACATCGGAGACATTTCCGCTCAGAGTCTTCTTCGCGAAGTCGCCGTCGCTCTCGCCCCGTCCGGTGAAGTCGAAACGGAACGCGGCGAAGCCTGCGTCCGATAGCGCACTTGCGAGACGCGTCATCGTATGGATGTCCTTGGAGCACGTAAAGCAGTGCGCCAACAGCACCGACCCCTTTGCCCGCTCGACGGGACGATGGAGCACGCCGGAAAGTTCGGCTGCGGAGCCTCCGATAAATCTGACCTCTTCCTCCGCCGGGCGGTCGGGCGACCGTTTGGGTGTGTCGCTCATGCTCAGGTGACCTTGCGCAGGAGATTGACCTTACGTTCGGTGTATGGCGGGTAGGCGATGTTGCTCTCGCCAAAGATCGGCTTGCGAAGCACTCCCTTCATGTTCGACAACGCTTCAAAGCCAGACTTGCCGTGATAGCGCCCCATGCCCGATGGGCCGACTCCGCCAAAGGGAAGATCGCTCGGCGTGAAATGAAGCAGGGTGTGGTTGACACATGCTCCCCCCGAACTTGTTCGCCCCAACACCGCCTCGACCGTGTCGTTGTTCGTGGAGAAGACATACAGCGCGAGCGGCTTCGGTCGCTCGTTGATGAAGCCAATTGCGTCGAACGTGTCCTCGACGGTAATGATCGGCAGGATCGGACCGAATATTTCCTCGGTCATCAGTGCCGAGTCCAGCGGCGGGTCGACCACGATCGTGGGCGCAATGTATTTCGTCGCCGAGTCATGTTCGCCACCCACGACCGGTGTCTGATCGCTGAGCAGCCCGAGGAGACGTTTGTGATGACGCTCGTTGATGATGCGTCCAAAGTCGGGGCTCGCTTCGGGGTCTGCACCATAAAACTCCCCCCATGCATCGGCGAGTTTGTCGACGAGTGCGTCCCGGTTCTTCTCGGTCACCAACACGTAGTCCGGGGCAATGCACGTTTGGCCAGCGTTGAGTGTTTTGCCCCACGCAATACGGTTGGCGGCAACCTCGAGGTCGGCGTCATCGGCGACGACGACCGGCGACTTCCCGCCCAGTTCGAGAATGACCGGCGTCAGATGTTCCGCCGCTGCTCGCATCACGATCCGCCCAACGTTCGTGGAGCCGGTAAAGAAGATGTGATCGAACCGTTGCTCAAGCAGCGCCGTGGACGTCTCGATGCCGCCCTCGATGATCGCGAAGGCTCGCTCGTCGAGGTACTTCGGCAGCTCTCGTGCAATCAGTCCAGAAGTAGCAGGGGCGAGCTCGGAAGGCTTGACGACAACCGCATTTCCAGCAGCGATAGCGGCGACCAGCGGTTCGAGGACGAGGTTGACGGGGTAGTTCCACGGGGCGATGATCAACGCGACTCCGAGGGGCTCGGGGATGACCTTTGCCGAACCAGGTTGAGCGACGATCGGGATCTTTGCTCGCCGAGGTTTGGCCCACTTTCGGAAGTTCTTGCGGACGTGCTGGGCCTCGGTGATCGACGAACCCACATCGGCCAGCCAACCCTCGATCTCTGGACGACCAAGATCCTCGTTCATCGCAGCGATGAGCGCGTCGGTGTGATCCTTCGCAAACGCAATGACCCCGTCGAGCTGAGTCTCTCGCCAGTCGAGCGAACGGGTCGTTCCGTCGAGAACGGTTGATCGAAGTCGATCGATCGTCGATCCGAGATCGGCGAGGTGGTCGGTCGTGCTGGACTCTGGAGCGAGGGTCATGAGGTCAATCGTAGGTCCCCGTGCGCTCGACGATCGATTCACCAGCACGCGGTGGGTACTGTCGATCAACGTTTCAGGATCTATCGTGAGACGACGCCGACGAGTGGAGCCAGCGTGGATGAAGTACTGATCGACAAGCGTGATGGATATGCGATCGTGACACTGAACGATCCCGACCGCCGGAACGTCTTCACGCTCGCCATGAGCGCTCGCATCCAGGACCTATTCGATGAGCTCGAGGCCGATGAGTCCATCAACGCGGTGATCATTACCGGGGCGGGCAAGGGCTTTTGCTCTGGCGGGCATCTCGACGAGCTGCTCGAGAATCCCGGACCGGACGGAATGCGAAAGATCTATGCCGGTTTCGTCCGGATCGCGAACAGTCGTCTCGCCACGATCGCGGCGGTAAATGGCGCTGCGGTAGGAGCGGGCATGAACGCTTTGCTGGTGTGCGACGTTGTGATCGCGGCTGAATCGGCCAAGTTCGACAGCCGGTTCCTGCAGATCGGTCTTGGTCCTGGCGGCGGCCACACATGGCGTCTTCGCAACAACATTGGCCTTCAGGCGACCAAGGCAATGGTGCTGTTCGGGGAAGTACTCGACGGCCAACGTGCGGCCGATATCGGCCTCGCCTGGAAGTGTGTTCCCAATGACGAGCTGATCAGCGCTGCCGAGGAGCTCGCCGCAAAGGCTGCCAAGGCGCCGCGCGAGTTGCTCATGCGTACCAAGGACACGATCCACAACACCATTGCGATCACCGAAAGCGACGCAGCGATCGACAACGAGCTCGACACACAGGTCTGGTCGATGGGTGAGGCAGCGTTCGTGGACATGGTCAGTTCGTTGAAGTCACGCATCTCGACCAAGTGATGTCGATGGGCGACGGATTTACCTTCACTCTGAGCCCCGAGCTCACGTCTCTTCGAGACCGTTCTCGCCAGGTGGCCCAGCAGGGGATCGCCGACCACGGTGTGCACAACGACAGCTGGATCAATGGCTTCTCGAAGGAGTTTTCGGCAACGCTCGCTGATAACGGCTGGGTGGGGATGACCTGGCCAACCGAGTTTGGTGGGGGAGGGCGACCCAACATCGAACGGGTCATTATGGCCGAGGAGATGATTGGCGCTGGTGCCCCGATTGCGGCGAGCTGGTTCGCTGATCGCCAGTTCGGGCCGTCGATCTTCACGTACGGAACGCCGGATCAACAGGCTGAATATTTGCCGGACATGCTCGCCGGAAAGACGACCTGGGGCATTGGCATGAGCGAGCCGGACAGCGGGTCCGATCTGGCGAGTCTGAAGACCTCGGCGGTTCGATCGGGCGACTCCTTTGTCGTAAACGGCCAGAAGATTTGGACGTCAGGTGGCGCGCTGGCCGACTACGTCTACCTGATCTGTCGGACAGATGCGACCGGCCGACCCCACGAAGGGGTGAGCGAGCTGATCGTTCCGATGAACCTCCCGGGCATCGAAGTCCGACCGATTCGCGACATGGTCGACAACACCCACTTCTGCGAGATCTTTTTCACCGATGTCGAGGTTCCAGCGGAGAATCTGGTCGGCGTCGAAGGCGGCGCGTTCAAACAAACGATGGTCCAGCTCGAGCACGAACGGGGTGGCATCGATCGCCTCGTCTCGAACCGGCCGCTCTACGAACTGGCGAAGGCAAAGGCCGATACCGAGAACCCGATCGTCCGTCAGCAGATCGCTCGTCTCGAAGCGGACTATCACGTTGGCAGGCTGCTCGTGTACCGCGAGGTTCTTCGTCAGGCACCCAAGGGATTCAGCGCTGCGACCAAGGTGTTCTGCACCGAACACCAGGTGCGTGTCGCTGATTTCGCGGCGTCGATTCTCGGCGCTGAGATGACCCTCGATACTCAACAGAGTCGGGAGCTTTGTTACAGCCCCAGCTACAAGCTCGCCGGTGGGACGAGTGAGGTTATGCGGAACATCCTTGGCGAACGAGTGCTCGGTTTGCCCCGAGAACCTCGGGCATAGGTGGCTTAGGCCGCCTGGGTATCGATCACGGTATGCGCTAGATCGAGCGCGCTTTGGTCAATATCGAGAGCATCGGCACCAATCGGCACCGCGTCGAGGTGTGCTGTCGGGAGCCGGACCACAAAGGTGGCCCCTTCGCCCTCGGCGCTCGACGCGATGATCGAGCCTTGATGGCGTTCGGCGATTCGCCGGCAGACCGAAAGCCCAACGCCGGTGCCGGCATATTCTGAACGGCCGTGGAGGCGCTGGAATGGTGCGAAGATCTTGGTGACGTACTCCTCTTCGAATCCAATTCCGTTGTCGACGATCGAAATGTCGTACCAGCCCTTCGGTGGCTCGTCCGAGCCGAAGTTCTTCGGGAGGACATGTCGGGCGGTGATCGAGATCTTCGGGGGAACGCCTTCCCGGCGGAACTTCAGCGCGTTACCGATCAGGTTCTGAAACAGTTGAGCGATCTGACTTGAGTCGACGGGCAACGTCGGCATTCTGCCAAGGTCGATCTCCGCTCCAGAATCTTCGATTGCGACCTCGAGGTCGGACAACACGTTCTCGATGATGCCGCGCAGCGGAGCGTTCACCATTGCGGTGCCGCGTGTTGTTACCCGGGCGAAAGTCAGCAGGTCGTCGATGAGATTCTGCATTCGGTGAACCGCGCTGTTCATCCGCCGCAGATAGTCCTGGCCCTGCTCATCGAGTTTGCCTTCGACCTTTGATTCGAGGCGACCGCTGAACGCGGTGACCTTGCGAAGCGGTTCTTGGAGGTCGTGGCTCGCTACCTGTGCGAATTCGAGGAGGTCACGATTGCTCTCTTCGAGACGTTCGGCAACCCGCTGGGAGCGGAACTCGGCGAGTCGTTGTTCGGTGAGATCTCGGCTCATCGCAATGATGAGCTCGACCTCGTCGTCATCGTTGAACGCCTGCATGCATCGCCACTCGAACCAACGTGGCTCTCCGGAAGCGTTGATGCTCGGGCTCTCGATGATGAGGTCGTCGTCGCCAGGTTTACGCGCAAGGTTCGCCTCGACCATTTCATGGAGGAGTTCTTCTTTTTCCGGCTCGAGTTCGGTGACCAACTTGCCGAGTGTGCCGTCGGGCCAGCGGTCAGCGAACAATTCGTCGTAGGCGGCGTTGACATAGACCAACGTGCCGTCGGGCCGATAGGCGAATAGCGGACTGCTCTTTTGATGAATGAGTTGTTTGACGAGCGCTAGTGACCGTTCGTCGTAGACAGATTCGTCGTGACTCGCTCGCTCTACCATCTCAGCTGGCCTTGGGGAGTTCAACCATCTCGAGCCAGTAGCGGCCGAGCTCGGACATAACAGCGACGAGTCCATCGAAGCTGATCGGCTTCGAGATAAAGCTGTTCACGCCAAGGTCGTAAGTGCGGTAGATGTCTTCTTCAGCCTTCGACGTGGTTAAGACCACGACCGGGATTCGGCGCAGCTCCGAATGGCTCTTGATCTCGGCCAACGCCTCACGCCCATCCTTGCGAGGCATGTTGAGGTCGAGGAGGATAAGCCCGGGCAATGGCTTGCCGAGCCGGAGCAGCTCATGGAGGTGGTCCATCAGTTCGACGCCGTCAACAACCTCGTCCAATGGGTTCGTCAACAAGCTGACGTCAAAGGCCTCTCGGGCCATCAGACGGTCGTCCTCGTCGTCGTCAGCGAGCAAAATGCGGATTGGTTCTGCACCAGGAGTGATGGCTGTCATACAGATCCGGTCGGCACGTCGATCCCAAGATTGAGCACAACACATCGAGTTGGTGAATGCACGATTGCGATCTACGTGGAATCATGTGACTCAGACCACAGAAAGAACTCGATGACTACGACAATCATTGATCATCTCGAACGTCATGCCGCAGCGACAGGAGGTCGTGCAGCGCTGCACGACAAATTGAACGGGACATGGCGTACAACGTCATGGAAGGAGTACAACGAGCTCACCCGCCGAGCCGGTCGCGCCATGATGGCTGCTGGGATGGGCGAAGGCGACGTGGTCACGATTCTTGGCGCTAACCGGCCCGAGTGGGTCATCGCTGCAATCGGGGCAATGCGAATTGGTGGCATCTCCGCTGGTGTCTACACAACGTGCTCGGCAGAAGAGATCGGCTACATCGTGGGCCACTCCGAGTCGCCGATTCTGATCGTAGAAACACCCGAGCAACTCGGCCGGGTCCTCGAGGTGTGGGATGAGCTTGCGTTGCTCAAACAGGTCGTGATGATGCGTGGTGGCGGCGACCACGAGGATCCACGAGTTGTGTCATGGGAAGACTTCCTCGCGAGCGGCGACGAGATCTCCGATGCCGAGCTCGACGCTCGGAAGGATTCGCTGCGGCCCGACCAGGTCGCCGACTTCATCTACACGTCGGGAACCACCGGTCCGCCCAAGGCCGTGATGCTGACCCATGAGAACCTGGAGTGGACCGGTACCCAGATGGGCAGCCAGGTCGACCTCGGCCACGACGATGTTGCCCTGTCCTATCTGCCGTTGTCGCATATCGCCGAGCAAATGGCGTCGCTGATCATGCCGTTGATCTTTGGATACGAGGTGTACTTCTGCCACGACGGTCTGCAGCTCGCCGAGTATCTTCGCGAAGCCCGGCCGACCACATTCTTTGGGGTCCCTCGCGTATGGGAACGCTTCGAAGCGGGCATCAAAGGCCAGCTCGGTGAGGCCACGGGCGCCAAGGCGAAAATCGCCGGCCTCGCGCAAGGCGTGGCGGCGAAATACATTGGTGAGCAAAACGCGGGTCGAACACCAAACGCAGTACTCAGCGCGCAGTACAACGTCGCAAACAAGGTGGTCTTCTCAAAGATCCACGCCGCGCTCGGGTTCGATCGATGCCGGGTGTTTGTTTCCGGCGCTGCTCCGATCCCCGCTGCATCGCTCGAGTTCTTCTCCTCGATCGGTATTCCGATCACCGAGCTCTACGGGCAGAGCGAAGACTCCGGGCCCACCACCACGAACCTGCCTGGGGCAAATCGGTACGGAACCGTCGGTCGTTCCGTCCCTGGGGTCGAGGTCAAGATCGCGGAGGATGGCGAGATCCTGGTGCGAGGCAAGAACGTGTTCGCCGGCTACTACAAAAATCAAGAGGCCACGGATGAGACCGTCATCGACGGATGGTTGCACTCGGGCGATCTCGGCACGATCGACGACGATGGATACCTATCGATCATCGGTCGCAAGAAGGACATCATCATCACGTCGGGCGGTAAGAACATCGCTCCCCAGAACATCGAAGAAGCGCTCGCCGGGATCGACATCGTCGGCACGCCCGTCGTGATCGGCGAGAAGCAACGGTTTCTCGTCGCCCTGCTCACGCTAGAGCCAGAGGCTGCCTCTCGTTTCGCCGAAGAGCACGGGATCGATCAGTCCACGATGCACGAGGATCCAAAGGTACGAGAGCACCTCGAGGCCGCGATCAAGGCACAGGTCAACCCGTTGATGGCTCGAGTCGAGCACATCCGCAACTTCGTTGTGCTACCGCAGGAGTTCAGCACGGACGGGGGAGAGCTCACGCCGACGTTCAAAGTGAAGCGCAACGTCGTGAATGAGAAGTACGCCGACGAGATCGCAGCGGTCTACGAAGACGGGCAAGTCTTGTAAGCGAGCCGAGTCGGCCGCTGGAGCGTTTACGCAAGGACGTCTTTGGCGATGATTGTTTTCATGATCTCGCTCGTGCCGCCGTAGATGCGCGCGATTCGAGCGTCGGTCCACGCCCGACTGATTGGGTATTCGGTGGTGTAGCCGTAACCGCCGAAGAGCTGGAGACAACGATCGGTCACCCGTCCCTGGAGTTCGGACCCCCAGAGCTTTGCTTGGGCGGCCTTCGCCGCACTGAGTTCTCCTGCGTTGAGCTCGAGAATGCATTCCTCCATAAACGGTCGCGTGACGGCGATTTCGGTCGCGACGTCCGCGAGCTCGAACTTGGTGTTTTGGAAGCTGGACAGCGGCGAACCGAACGCCGTTCGTTCCTTCACGTAGTCGACGGTCCAGTTGAGCGCTGCCTCGGCGGCGGCCAACCCGTAGAGACCGATCGACAGGCGCTCCTGGGCCAGGTTAAACGTCAGGTATTCGAAGGCACGGCCCTCTTCGCCCAAGACGTTTGCTGCGGGAACCCGAACGTCGTCAAAGAACAGCTCTGCGGTGTCTTGTGAATGCTGACCGATCTTTTCGATATTGCGTCCACGTTCGAAGCCGGGCATACCTCGCTCGACAACCAGCAGCGACATGCCGGTGCGGCCGCCGTCGGGGTGGGTACGGGCCACGACGATGATCACGTCGGAGTTCAGACCATTGGTGATGAACGTCTTTGATCCGTTGAGGATGTATTCGTCGCCGTCACGAGTGGCGTGAGTAGCAATTCCTTGGAGGTCTGAACCTGTTCCCGGTTCGGTCATGGCAATCGCGGTGATGAGCTCGCCGGAGGCAATTCCAGGAAGCCATCGCTGTTGTTGTTCCTGGTTGCAGTACTCGATGAAATACGGCGAACAGATGTCGTTATGGAGCGTGATTCCGAGGCCGGCGCCACCGAGCCCGGCTCCTGCAAGAACCTCGGTTATCACCGAGTTGAATCGGAAGTCGGAGGTTCCACCTCCGCCGAACTTCTCGTCGATGGCTAGTCCGGTAAAGCCATGCTTGCCGGCCTCGACATAGACCTCTCGATCCATAATCCCGGCGGCCTCCCAGGCGTCGCCGTGCGGCGACATCTCGGTATCGACGAACGCTTGGAAGCTGCTGCGGAACATCTCGTGGGTGTCGTCATAAACCGTTGGCATCAATTTTTCCTGATTCGTCCAATGAAATCTCGGTGATCTACCGTCTGGTAACAAGCAGTCATATGGGACTGCATTCCGAGGGGGAAAATCCTAATGAAGAAGATTCTGTCAGTTCTTGCAGCAGCAATGCTGCTCGTAGTGTCGTTTGCGACAAGCGCCGGTGCACAGACCGTCGGTACGGTCGAGTCCGACCCGGCGACCGTACCAGCGGAGGGCGAGTACACCGTCACCGCTACCGGTTCAGGATTCCTTCCTGATTCGGTCCTTCTGCTTGGATCCTGCACGGCACCTGGCGACGAGCTCGTCCCAGGCGTTTCTGATGCAGATGCGATCGGCGCGGCCGGGGCGGGAATTTCGCCACTCGAGCACTGCGATGTGGCGAACGCCCTTCAGGTGACCACCGATGCTGATGGCAACTTCAGCCAGGAAGTAACCGCCACGATCGGTGCCAACTTCTTCCTCACCGCTGGCACGCTCGACCAGGCACAAAGCGGCGGCGTATGGATTCCAATCGTCGACGCAGCAGCCGCTGGCCAGCTCGCGGTCACCGGTGTTGACTCTGGTGTTCTCGCTGGAGCGGGCGCCGCAATGATCGCACTCGGTGCGTTCGCTGTTCACGCTTCACGCCGCAAGGAAGACTGACCACTCGCGTCACGAACGAACGAGCCCGGCTGCCCAACGCAGCCGGGCTTGTTGCGTTTTCTGGCCGAGGACACCGAGAAACCCGCGGTGCCTACAACACGCCGATCAGACGAAGCGCTAGGGCTATCGCAGCGATGATCGTGACGATCCGGATCGGCTTTTCGCCACCTCGAACCGCGAGTTTCGCGCCAATCCAGCCGCCGGCGGACAGGCCGATCGCCAAGACGATAGCGGGGCCCCACCGAACGTTCCCGTCGAGGATGAACACCGGAAGGGCAATACACGTGGCCAGGAAGATGAAGATGACCTTGACGACGTTTGCCGTGATGAGATCGAGCCCGGAGCGGCTGAGTGCGGCGAGCAGAACCAACCCGACGCCCGCCTGGATGGCACCTGCGTAGATTCCGATGACGAAGAAGACGGTTGCGGTGAGAGCGACTGGCCACGGCGCTGCGTCCGTGCGGACCTGAGGCTTGCGAACCGTGAGGATGATCAATGGGATCATGAGCAGGCCAAAAGCTCGTTCGAAGGTCTCGTCTGTCAGCTGGCTGATCCCGTATGCCCCAACCAGTGAACCAACGAGCGCGGGCGGCACGATCGGGAGTAACACTCGCGGGTCAACGGTTTTGCCTTCCCGGCGAAAGGACAGGAAGGACGCGACGTTCGAGGTCAAGATACCGACACGGTTCGATCCATTGGCTGCAACGCCGGGGACACCCGCTACGACGAGGAGTGGCACGGTGAGCATCGATCCGCCGCCGGCCATTGCATTGACGGCACCGGCGAAGGCACCTCCGACGAGCAAGATGACGGCATCAACAAAGGTCACGGGGTCAAGTTATCCGAATCCGGTCCGAGGCTAATGAGCGGCGGCGACGGATTGCGACGCTAGGAGATAGGAGCGAGGGCGAAGCTGCGAAGCCGGTTCGCCTGGTGTGGGGCCTCTGGCCAGCTAGCGAGCATCGAGGAGCCGTTGGAGCGAGGAACGAGCGGCGGCGACGGATTGCGACACTAGGAGATAGGAGCGAAGTGGTAGCCGCCGTAGATCTGTTCTTGGGGGACGATTTCAAGTTGGCTGATGTTTACGTGCCACGGGGCGTCGACGATGTGGATGATCGAGTCAGCAACATCGTTGGGATGCAGCACGGTAATGCCGGTGTCCTGAGCTTTAGCTCGCCGTTCTTCATCGTCCATCGCGACCTCATAGAACTCGGTCGACACCCGGCCGGGGTTGATCTCACTGACCCGAACCCCCGATCCGCTGAGTTCGTTGCGAAGGTCTCGACAGAACTTGTGCACGGCGGCTTTCGATGCTCCGTAGAGCGCCGTTGGGCCAGCGTGAATCGCCGCAGTCGAGCTCATATTGACGATGTGTCCGCGCTTGCGTTCGATCATGCCGGGCAGGACCGCTCGGGTGAGATGGATCAGCGAGGTGACGTTCGTGTCGATGGTTCGTTCGATGTCGCTGACGTCGGCGGTTGCGAGCGACCCCATGGCCCGTCCGAGGCCCGCATTGTTGATTAGGATGTCGATGTCATGGTCGTGTTCGATGGCCGAGACCGCATCTCTGTCTCGAACGTCAAGCTCGAAGGGAACACAGCCCGTGTCTGCGGCGAGGGCGTCGAGTCGATCGATGCGTCGAGCAGCAGCGATCACCCGCACCCCCCTTGCGCAAAGTGCCCGAACCGTGGCTTCACCAATGCCGCTCGACGCACCGGTGACGAGTGCAGTGTCGGTTGCTTGCAGGGTCATTCTGGTCCTCGTGCTCGTTAGATGGTTCGACCAGCGTCGGCCCAGTACTCATCTTTGAGCAAACGCTTGTACAACTTGCCGGTCGGGTGACGGGGAAGTTCGGGGCGGAAGTCGATGGACCGCGGGCACTTCACGTCGGCGAGATGGTCTTTGCAGTAGGCGATGAGCGAGCGTTCCAGCACCGACGCAGCCTCGTCGTCGGCGGGCATGGTCGCTGGCTGCACGACGGCCTTGACCTCTTCGCCGAAGTCATCGTTGGGCACACCGAAAACGGCGACGTCGGCGACTGCATCGTGCATTGCGAGCACGTTCTCGGTCTCTTGGGGATAGACGTTGACACCGCCGGCGATGATCATGAACGCCTTGCGGTCGGTCAGATACAGGAAGCCATCCTCGTCGACCCGGCCAATATCGCCCAGGGTCGACTCGCCACCGGGGGCGTACGAACCAGCGGTCTTATCCGGGTCGCCGTGATATTCGAACTCGCCGCCTCCACTGAAGTACACGCCGCCCTCTTCGCCGACCGGGACCTCGTTGCCGTCATCATCGAGAATGTGCAAGGTGCCAAGCATGGCCACACCAACACTGCCCTTGTGTGCAAGCCACTGCTCGCTATTGCAGTAGACGAGTCCGTTACCTTCGGTGCCGGCGTAGTACTCGTGAATGATCGGCCCCCACCAGTCGATCATCTGCTCCTTGGCTGCAATCGGGCACGGTGCTGCGGCGTGGACCGCGTTCTGTAGCGAGGAGAGGTCGTATCTGGCCTTGATCTCGTCGGGGAGCTTCAGCATTCGAATGAACATCGTCGGAACCCATTGGCTCGACGTGATCGAGTACTTCTCGATCGCAGCCAGGGCGGACTCGGGATCGAACCGTTCCATGACGACGACGGCTCCGCCCGAACGGAGGACGGCTCGGCAAAAGCGAAGAGGTGCAGCGTGATAGAGCGGTCCGGGGGAGAGGTACACGGTGTTCTCGTCGGTGCCGAACAGCATGCGGCAGAACATCGTTACACCGTCACCTGCGCCGAGAGGTGCCTCGACCGGAGCACTCTTGACGCCTTTGGGACGGCCGGTCGTGCCGCTCGAGTACAACATGTCGTTGGTCTCGAGGCGATTCGGTAGTGGGGTGGTGTCCATTGCTGCGATGGCAGCGTCGAATGGTTCGTGGTCTGCGAGGTCACCGCCGATGACGAGTCGATGGAGGACCTCTGGGGTTGTTGCGACGATGCCGGTCGCCATCTCGG
>CALBVK010000010.1 GCA_937969345.1 uncultured Acidimicrobiales bacterium | reverse complement strand
CGGTGGACCCGGCTCGATTACGAATTCGGTTTTGTTCTCCGGCGGAGTGGTGGACTGGCTCGACATCGCTGCCAGTATTACCCGAGTGACAACGCAACGCAGGACACTCGTCGTGAATGACGACCAACTCGCTGTCCTGCGGCGACCGCTCGACGGCGTTCTGCTCGAAGATGTCGACGGTCCCGATGCCTTTGGCCTCGCCGAAGGACCCTTTTCGCACTATCGCCGGACCCTCACGGTGTCGCCCAACAGCGACACCCAATCGGGCACCGACCCGCAGTTGTTTACCGTCGTGGAGGAGACCACTTGGAAGGTCGGCGTGCCGATCTTCTGGTTCATCTTCTGGCTGCCCTTCTGGTTGCATGTCCGGGCAGGGCAGCAAAAGACTCGTCCGTGGTGGGCGCCGGCCGGTCGCCTGGACGCCAGGGCCGGTTACGTCATTGGGTTGCTCGGTGTTCTCGCCATCGTGAACGGCTACATCGGAACCGTCATTGGCCAGACCCTCACCTTTGCTGCGGACGAATTTTGCGGCGAGTTCTCGATAGACGAGAGCGGCCTTCGCACGTGTATCGATCCGGCGCACGACAAGTCGGCTCGAGCCAACATCTTCTCTGTCGTTCGCGTTGCGATCGTGCTCTCGCTCGGGTTGATGGTCCTGGCCGACCGACGGGGTCGACGCACCGCCATGACGATCGCGACCACGGCGTCGTGTGCGGCTACCGCCCTGGGAGCGATGGCGCCCTTTGTGCATTGGGTGACCGGAACCCAGATCGTGGCCCGCGGTTTTGCATCGGGTATGTGGTTGTTGCTTCTCGTGTTCGCCGCCGAGGAGCTCCCGCCAAAGTCCCGCGCGTACGGCGTCAGCATGTTGGTTCTGCTCGCAGGTCTTGGTTCGGGCATGGTCGTGTGGGTGCTGCCTGCCGCCGGCCTCGCCGACTGGGGTTGGCGCATCGTTTATGGCGTCGCTGCAATTTTCCTGCCAGCGGCGTTCTGGGCGGCCCGGCGACTTCCGACCACTCGACGATTCGCAGCGCTAGAACGTCGACCGCTGCGCGTGTCATTGGCCGAGTTCGGTTCGAATCCTCTGCTTCGCCGGCGCCTGCTCTTGCTTGGCTTTGGCGCGCTGGCCGCCACGATCTTCTCCACGCCGGCGTCGCAGTTCGACAATCAGTTCTTGCGAGATGAGCTCGGGTTCTCGGCAGCCCGCATCAGCCTGTTTACGGTCACCACCGGCACGCCGATCGGGCTTGGGGTGTTGCTCGGCGGCATGCTCGCCGACCGTTTCGGACGGCGTCCGGTTGGAGCGATCGGACTCCTGATCGGCACGTCGATGACGTTGCTGTCGTTCTTCTCGGGCGGAACGTCGATCTGGTTCGTTCGGGCGGTCGGTGTCGTCCTTGGCGCCGGCGTCGCCGTGCCAGCGCTCGCTGTCTATGGACCGGAGCTGTTCCCGACAAGGCTGCGAAGTACGGCAAACGGAGTGACGGTGGCATTCGGGGTGGTCGGCAGCGTCATCGGTCTGCAGCTCGTGGGCCGGCTCGCTGAACGCTGGGGGTCCTTTGGCCCGGCCCTTTCCGTTGCGACGATCGGTCCGCTGATTCTGATGCTGCTGATTATCACCCTGTACCCCGAAACGGCGAATAAGACCCTCGAAGAGCTCAACGACGAGCCTGAACTAGCGACCTAGTTAGCCACGGGTAGCCTCAGATCAGTGGATTCGTTGTCTCGACGCCGATTACTCGCCGGGCTCGGCGCTGTTGCGGGCCTCGCCGCGTGCGGCGCCCCGGAGAACGGACGCCCGACGCTTGTCGATGGGCCGGTCACGACAACCACGTTTCCCCGATTCGGACAAGTGCTTCGCGGCCCGGCCGAATCCGAGCCGATCACCGCCGAAGCGGTCGAGGCCGCCGAACCAACCGTGGACCGATCGATCGTGGCCACTGCGGTTGTACCTCTCGTGCAGGTCTTTAGCGAACCCGATGGCGCGCTCACTCACGAGATGCCAAACCCCACGCCGACGAACGGCCCACTGGTGTTCCTCACGACCGAGAACGACGCGGACTGGAGTCAGGTCCTGTTACCCGTGCGTCCAAACGGAAGCCTCGGCTGGGTGCGCAACAGCGACGTCACCCTCGCTGCGCACAACTATCGAATCAAGGTGGACCTCGCCGACTTCCGGCTGCGGGTACTCGAGCGCAACGTCACGATCTTCGACACCGTCGCTGGCGTCGCCGCCGACAACTCCCCCACTCCTGGCGGCAACTACTACCTCACCGAGCTGCTCGCTCCGACCACGCCCGACACGGTCTACGGGTCGTTCGCCTACGGCCTGTCAGGGTTCTCTGAAACGTTCGAGACGTTTAACGGTGGCCCCGGCCAGCTCGGCATCCACGGCACGAACAGTCCCGAGACGCTGGGAACACCCGTGAGCGCCGGGTGTATTCGTCTCCACAACGACGACGTGAGCCGGCTCGTGACGTACCTGCCACTGGGCGTGCCTGTCGACGTTGCCTGACGTTACGGAACGAGCAAACTCCGTACGAGGTCGACCACTGCGGTTTCCTGGGCGCCCTTTGGTGAGTGGCCGCCACCAACCCAGTGCATCGCGGTCGGGCCAGCAATCGAGCTGACGTGTTCTTCGAACTCGGCCGGTTTCCCGAACGGATCCTTCTCGCCGGAGATGAACGTCGTCGGCACGGCGATGTCGGCGAAGTGATCGACGCGGAGCTTCTCGGGTTTCCCTGGCGGATGGAGCGGATAGGACAGGAGGATCAAGGCGCCGATGCCAAGTCCTTCGGCAGCCGCCACCGAACACGCACGACCGCCGAAGCTACGTCCGCCGATCACGAGCTGGTCGAGGGCAACGTTGAGTTCTTCTGCGAACGCAGTGGTCGCCTCGACGATCTTGGCGACCGCCCTTGGGACGCTCGTGGTTCCCAACGTCAGCCGCAGCACCGGCATGTCGCCGAGTGCCTCGTCGACGGCGACGAGCGTCGAATGGTCGCGATCGGCGCTTGCTCCGGGGGTGAGCACCAGGCCCGCAGCTGGCCTGTTCAACCATGAGGTATTGGTGTCGGCGGCCATTACGAAAGCAGAATTTCTCGAGCCCGACCGAGCTCGGCAATACGATCGGCCGCACCGTCTTCGCCAGCGCCGTGGTCGGGGTGAGCGCTGCGGAGGAGGCGCCGGTAGTTCTTCTGGATGTCTTTGGCTGCGGGCTCGTCGCCCGCATCGAGTTCCAAGACACCCATTGCCCAGATGAGTGGGGTCGACGCGGTAGCGAATGCACCCGAGCGCAGGCGCATGGCGACCTCTGGGCCGACGAGGTGATCGATGAGTCCAGGTCCGACCGGTCCAACCCATTCGAGGCCTCGGCGCAGAACATCCATGACCGCAGACCGGCGTTCGAGGGGGACCTCGCCGCAGGCGTAGACGGCCGCAAGCGCCGACTGCGCGGGTAGGCCCTTGTCGGTTTGGAGCTCGAATCGCAAGCCCTCCTCGCCGCTGAC
>CALBVK010000009.1 GCA_937969345.1 uncultured Acidimicrobiales bacterium | reverse complement strand
ATTGGCCCCACGCATGTTTGGGGGTTTTCCACCACGTCACACAGATCGCGATGCGTTCACGGTGGGGTTATGCACAACTCCACCAAAAGACGAATCGCCGAGCTCGAAGAGCTTCTTGTTGAGACCGAGCGACAGCTCGTTGCCCTACATCGTGGCGAGGTGACGGAATCACCTCCTCCTCCGCCCCCTCCCCGGCGAACGCCACCTCCACCTCCACCGCCGTCCGTTTCGCCGAGTTCATCGTTTGGTGCAGAGATGCTCTTGCGTTATGCGGGTGTTGCGATGGTGGTCGCCTCGGCGATTTTCTTCGTGTCGACCGCGATCAGCAGGGGCTGGATTGGGCCGACCGCTCAGCTTGCGCTCGCAACGATCACGTCCCTCGTCATGATTGGGTCCTCGTTTCGCTTTGCCCAAGAGCGTCGCCCGTGGGCGATCACTATGGCGGTTGCTGGAGCAACGTCGCTCTTCGTTACCGGTGCTGTTGGATTCCTCGGCTTGAACTTGCTCTCTTTTCCAGTTGCGGTCGGCTGGTTGATCGTCTCACTCGCCGCCTACGTTTTGCTCGCCCGGCTGTTACATGCTGAATCGATCGCGATCGCATCTGCGCCTGCTCTTATTGCTGGCATCGTCATGCTTCGCTACGGCGCCGAATTCGAACCGAGCTTCCTCTCGTTACTCGGCTCGGCGTATGTCGTCGCCATCACTGCTGCGGCTCACCTTCGCGGCTGGTTCTGGGCCAGAAGCTTGGGCGCAGCTGCCGGCGCCGGCGTTGCTGGACTCGAAGTGCTCGCCTTGTTCTCGATCGATTCCAGTACGAGCCTTATCGTTGGCCTGTTCGCTACAGCCGTGATTGCCATTCTGGTTGCAGGTGCTTCCCAGGCGATCGAGTTCGCTCGTGTTGATAGCGGCGACCACACGAACCCAGCCGCCATCATCGAGGCTCGTGTCGCAGCGCTGATCATTCCGTGGCTGTCTGTTCTTACCGCTGCCGTTGCCGTCGAGATCGGCGCTACTTCGATCGACTTCTTCTGGGTCGTGGCCGTTGTTGGTTCGCTGGCCGGTGTTGTCGTGGCGGCCCTGAGGCCACTGACGATCTCGATGCGGCTACTTCATGGTGCGGCTGCGATCGGTACGGTCGCCGTTGCTCTTGTTGCCGCGGCCGACGGTCCTGCATTGCTTGTTGCGCTGCTCGTACAAGCACTCATCGCAGCAGCGCTGGCGTATCGATTCCGGACTCCCGACATGATTGTGCTCGCTGCGATCCTTGGGGTGGTCGTGGCTGCAATCACGACGGGTCAGGTACTGAACGGGGCCCTTTTCAACGGCTTGTCTGTCACCGGCTCGCTTTCCATCCTGGCTGTCGTAGTCGCCAGCGGAGTGGTGGCGTGGGTTCTTCGTCGTGACGGCCAGAGCCAACGTGGGTGGATTGTCACGTGGGTGCTCGGCCTCGGGTGGGCGGCAGCGTCGTTCCGGGACATCCCACAGGGTCAGATGATCGTGACGCTCGTCTGGGCAGCGATCGGCGTCGCGCTTGTTGTTGGTGGTAGCCGCCTGCTCGAACCGACCGTCGTCCACGCCGGTTTCGTGACGTTGGCGGTGACCGCTACAAAGCTGATCTTCGTCGACCTGGTCACCGTGGATGTGCTCTGGCGTGCTGCGCTGTTCTTCGTCGTTGGGTCGTTGTTCCTGCGTCTTGCGTTCATGCTTCCACAGCTCACGGGAGTGCCAACGAGCAGCGATGGTCGTGATGATGGGGCCGGCGCAGCGACCGAGCCGCCGCTGGTGGATTCAGGCGTCGGGGGCCGCTGAGCCAAGGCGTTGGCGGCCTTCGAGTGCCCGGCCGAGCGTCAGCTCATCGGCGTACTCGAGGTCGCCGCCCACCGGCAGGCCAGACGCGATCTTGCTCACGGTAATGCCAAGTGGTTCGAGAAGCCGAGCGAGGTACATGGCGGTCGCCTCGCCCTCGATGTTTGGGTTCGTGGCGAGGATTACCTCGCTGATTCCTTCGGTCGTGATGCGGCTCAACAGCTCAGCGATTCGGAGCTGTTCTGGGCCAATGCCTTCGATTGGGCTGATGGCACCCTGGAGAACGTGATAGCGGCCCTTGTATTCGCGGGTTCGTTCTACGGCCACGATGTCTCGTGACTCTTCAACAACACACACGACCGTGAGGTCTCGTGATGGGTCCCGGCAGATGCCGCACTCGGTTCCCTCGGCGATGTTGAAGCACCGATCGCAGAACGAGATGCGTTCTTTGACCTCGTTGATCGCTTTCGAGAGGCGGGTGGCGTCGACCGTCGAGATCTTCAGGATGTGATACGCAATCCGCTGAGCGGACTTCGGGCCAACGCCAGGCAGGCGTCCGAGTTCGTCGATGAGGTCTTGTACTGGTCCGGCGAAGACGGCCAAGATCAGCCGCCTCCGAGCATTCCGCCGAGGCCGCCAAGATCCATGCCGCCCATTGCGTCGGACTGGCTCTCTTGGAGCTGGGTTGATGCATCACGAAGTGCAGCCAACACGAGGTCGTTCAGCATTTCGACATCGTTGGAATCGACGACGGACGGATCGATGGAGACAGAGTGAAAGTTGAAGCCTCCGTCGACCTCGATCTTGACCATGCCGCCGCCGCTGCTGCCTTCGATGATTTCTGCTGCGGCTTCTTGGGCACCGGCGAGCATCTGCTGTGCCTGTTCCATGAGGCTGCCGAGGTCCATGCCTCCGGCCCCTCCGCCGAGCAACGCGCCGAGATCCGGCATTGCTCCAGCGGTTGGATCTACTGGGTTTGGATCGTTGTGGTCAGACATGGTGTTCAGCTTTCTTGTTCGAGTACTTCGGCGCCCGGGAAGACGTCGGCGATCCGTTCAACGACCGAAGCGTTGCCGACGTCGGCGTCGGTGAGATCGTTGATGTCTATCTCAGATTCATCCTGTGGTGGTTCGACCGGTGCGGCCGGCTTCGCGCTGCCAGGCATCGACGATGGTGGAGGACCCTCGCCTGCCCGCATTGCGATGGTCATCGAGGCACCGAACGACTGGGCGATCGCGGCCTCCACCTCGGCGCGGTATGGCTCGCATCTTTTCACCTGGCTCTCGGTTGGTAACACCAGATGGATGGTGTCGCCATCGACCGAGTCGACGTGTCCGGCGAGGAATCGAGCTCGTGCGGGCGTCGACTGACCGTCGAGCATGCCAGCCCAGCCGTCGCGCAGCTGTTCTGCGGTTATCGATCCAGGCTGTGCCGCTGGTGTTGCCGGTGCTGAGGCTTCTGGCTGGCTGACCGGCTCGGGAGCTGGTGCTTGGGGCGGTTCGGCCTCTGCTGGTGCAGGTGATGGTGCAGGGTTTGTCGGGGCTTCGCCGCGCATCGAAGGTGGAGGTGGTGCTCCTCCGGGACGTTGAGGTGACGGTGCAGCGGCACTAGGGGCCGGTGCTGGCTTCGGCGCCGGAGCGGCGGCTGCTTTGTCTTTGTCCTGACGCGGTCGCAGGGCAGCTCGAGCTGCGTCGGCGGGCCGTCCACCAGAAGGTGCTGACGGCGGAGCCGCGGGTGCGGGTTGCGGCGCTGGCTGTGGTGCCGGCGCTGTCTGTGGAGTTGGTGCTGGCTGTGGAGTGGGAGTCGGCTGAGCGGCCGGCGCTTGCGCGACCGGTGCGGGTTCGGCGGCGACCGGCTCGGCGGGAGCTGCGGGTGCTGGTGTGGCTGCGGGCATGGGAGCGCCGCCAGCGAGAAGCGCTTCGAGCTGTTCTACACGCGCGGCGAGGCCGGCGGTGCTGGTGTCTGTTTGCAGCGAGGCGATCTTGACGAACGCGACTTCGAGATCGATACGCGGATCGGGGGCTTGGCGCATCTCGACGAGCGACCGGCCGACGATCTCGAGGCTTCGGGTGATCGTGGCGGGGGAGAGCTTCGGCAAGTACTGATCGGCGAGGGCACGTTCGGGTTCGGAGAGCCGTGCGGGAGCGGCGTTCATCTTGACGAGGAAAACAGTGCGTAGCGCGTCGACGAAACCTTCGCCGATCCTGCGTGGGTCGGCCCCGCGTGACGTCGCTGATTCGATTGCTTGCAGCGCACGTCCGGCGTCTTGGGACGCCACGGCTTCGAGCAGATCTGCGGTCGAGTTATCGACGTCGGCGACACCGCCAGCGGCGACGACCTGATCCAGTGCGGAGAGGGTGTCGCGGGCCGAGCCGCCGCCGACCTTGACGACGTGGCCAACTGCGGCTTCGTCGACTTCGAGGCCTGCGTCGGCTGCGATCTCGCGAACGAGGTCGGCCATTTGGTCGGCCGGAATGAGGGTCAGTTCGAGCTGCTGGGTGCGGCTGCGTATGGTCGGCACGACCTTGTGTGGCTCGGTCGTTGCCAGGACGAAGACCACGTGATCTGGCGGTTCTTCAAGGGTCTTGAGGAGCGCGTTCTCCGCTCCCGACGTAAGCATGTGCACCTCATCGAGGAGGTACACCTTGGTGCGTCCTGGCGTACCGAGCGCAACTTTCGAGAGCAGATCGCGAATGTCGTCGACTTTGTTGTTCGACGCTGCGTCGAGCTCGTGGAGGTCGAAGCTGGTGCCGGACTCGATGGACACACACGATGCGCAGGTGCCGTCGGGTTCGCCATCGACCGGGTTCTCGCAGTTCAGAACCTTTGCGAGAACACGAGCCGCGGTCGTCTTGCCGGTTCCGCGGGGACCGCTGAGCAGGTATGCGTGGCCAACTCGGTCATCGCGAACGGCGTTGCGGAGCGCCTTGACGACATGTTCTTGACCGCGCATGTCGGAGAACGTTTGGGGCCGGTAGCGGCGATAGAGAGACTGATAGGCCACCGCGCGACTCTATCTTGTTTCGGCTGCGCACAATCTGGTCTGTTGTCGCTCCATTTTTGGGCCGGTTCTGCCGATAGATCATCGTGTACACGGGTTTGGGCGCTCGCCCCGATGAAGCGGTAGGAAAACGCGCTCGAAAGGGTGCGTTGAACGGCACCGTCATCGCGCTCGGATTTACGAGCTTCTTCAGCGACATCAGCTCCGAGATGGTGGCCGCTGTCATCCCGCTCTTTCTGACGACCCAACTCGGCTTTTCTCCGGCTGCGTTCGGGCTCTTTCAAGGTGCCTATGAGTTGGCGAACTCGCTGCTTCGCTTGGTTGGTGGCATGATCGCCGACCGCACGCGCAAGCCAAAAGAGACTGCGGCAGCCGGGTATGGGCTGTCGACACTGACGCGAGTGGGCCTGCTCGGTTCAGCGGTTGCGAGCCTTCCGGCGGTGCCGTTCTTGCTTGCTGATCGTCTGGGGAAGGGGCTTCGTACCGGTCCTCGAGACGCCATGATTTCTCTCGCCACACCCGAGAATGCGTGGGGAACCGCGTTCGGTTTTCATCGAACACTCGATGCTGCCGGCGCGCTCATTGGGCCTCTTGTTGCATTCGGTATTTTGCTCGCATTGCCCGGATCCTTCGAGTCGGTGTTCTTGCTGAGCGTTGGATTCGGGTTGCTTGGTTTCGCCGTCATCATGACGTGGGTACGGAACCCAAAGGTTGCTGCGCCTGTCGCAGTATCAGGGGGGCGACCGTCCTTGGCGCTCGCGACGCATTGGCAGAATCGGGGGTTCCGTCGGATCCTTCTTCTCGGCGCCGCCTTTGGCCTCTTTTCGATCGGGGACGCCTTTGCCTATCTCGTGATCTTCGAGGCGGCGAAGGCTGAGAGCAGCATTGGTATCTCGGGCTTCGGCGTTGAGTGGTTCCCGTTGTTGTTCGCCGGAACGGCTGTTGTCTTCTTGACCACGGCAACGCCGCTCGGTCGACTGGCGGACCGTGTTGGCCGTGCCCGGGTGTGGGTTGGCGGCCATGTGTTTCTCGCTGCGGTGTATGGGGTATTGATCTTCCAGCCCACGTCGGTGCCTGCGATCCTCGCTGTCCTTGCTCTGCTCGGCGTTTACTACGGCGCGACCGACGGTGTTCTGCCGGCGTTGGCCGCCGGCGTCATTCCAAAGACACACCGGAGTGGCGGTTTGGCGTTGCTCGCCACGGTTGTGGCGCTTGCCCGAATGGTGTCCGCACTGTCGTTTGGCCTCATTTGGCAGGCCATTGGTGTCGATAGGGCATTGATCCTTGTGTGCGCAGGACTCGTGACCACCATCGTGGTTATCTCCTTTGTCGCCCTAGTCCGTGAGAACCCAAGCGAAGCGAATCGATGACAGAAAACGACGACCTGACTCCACATCCTGACATCGATGGCGAGATCGCCGCTATGCCACTACCAGACGCCGAGGACGAAGGCGGCACGTCGTTTGCGCTCCTCGTTGTTGCGTTGCTTGTTCTCGTCGGTGGGTCGGTCTACTTCGTTGGTCGGTTGCTCGCCGTAGACAGCGAGACGGCCGCCGCACAAGCCCAGGCCGAAGAACGCATTTTGGCCGAGTTCGATCCAGAAGAATTCACGAGCGAGTTCGCTGATCCAGAGACAAGCCCGTCGTCACTGCCCCTGGCGGAGGACGAGACGACCACAACGACAACGACTACTCCCGAATCGACGACCACGACCACAGTGCGTCCGGCGATCAACCCCGATGACGTGGTGTTGGCCTTCGTCAACCGAGTGCCGGGTGATGAGTATGGACTCGCCGGATACATCGACCGTCAGGGCGAGCGACAGATCGTTCCCGATCTTGAATGCGATCGCATCGACCTCAATGACAACCGGGGTATCTGTCTGTCGGCAACCGCTGGCCTCAACGGTTCGGGCCGAGCGTTGATTCTCGACGGAGGACTCACCCCGATCTCGCGCTTCGGCGTCAACCGGCCGAGCCGTGCCGCGGCATCGCCCGATGGTGCGGTCGTAGCGTGGACCGGGTTTACGCTCGGTCATAGCTACTTGGCCGAAGGTGAGTTCGCGACGACTACCCAGCTCATCTCGGTCGACCGAAAGATTGCCGCCGACCTCGAGTCGATCTTCAAGACGTACCGCAACGACGAACTCATGGACGACGAAGAACGCAACTTCTGGGGCGTCAGCTTCGTCGATAGCGACTTGTTCTACGCAACGGTCGGCGTCGGCGGGGAGACGTTCATTGTTCAGGGTCGTGTATCGACGTCACGGATGGACGTCGTCTTTGAGAACGCATCGTGTCCCGAGGTCAGTCCCGACGGGAAGACGGTCGTTGTGAAAGAGCAGCGAGGTGACCGGTTCCAGCTGATCGCAGTCGATGTTGCGACCGGTGCTCGCCGCGATCTCGGTGAGACTCGTTCGGTCGATGACCAGGTCGAGTGGGCCGACGACAACAACATTCTGTACGGGATGCCGAACCTCGACGAAGGCACCGACTCTCAGCCGGTGTTCGATATCTATGCGCTGAACGTTGCGCCGGGTTCCCAGCCTCGCCTCGTGGTGCCGTTCGCCGAATCACCTGCTGCGTAGTCACTTGCCTCGTTCAGAGGTGTGAACTCTCGTTCTACGCAGCGTCCGTGGCACGGCTCGGGAGCACAGACGATCTAGCCTGCCGGTGTGGTTTTCTCCTCGCCCATCTTCTTGACGGTTTTCTTGCCGATCGTCTTGCTTGCGATGGTCGTTGCGCCGAAGTTCCTACGCAACGTCGTGTTGCTGGGCGCGAGTTTGGTCTTCTACTACTGGGGTGCCGCACTCGATACGTGGGTGCTTCTGTGGGTTGTGGGCGCGTCGTTTCTTGGAGCTCGTGCGATCTTTCGCAGACCGGGTGAGTCGCGTTTCGCTTTCGGTCTGACGCTCGTTGCTGTGCTCGTTCCGCTCTTGTGGTTCAAGTACGCGGCGTTCTTCTCCGACGTTGGCCTCGACGTACTGTCGGTTTTTGGCGTTGAGGGAAGCCCACTCGCGGCGCGTGTGCTGCCGGTCGGTATTTCGTTCTTCACGTTTCAGGCGTTGTCCTATGTGCTCGACGTGCGTCGTGGTGTCGCCGAGCCGCTCGACCGAGCGGACCGACACCTGTTGTACATCGCTTTGTTTCCGCAGTTGATCGCCGGTCCGATCGTTCGCTACGCCGAGATTCGCGACCAGTTGTACGAGCGTGTTATCACTGCGGACCGGCTTGCGGTTGGTGCGACGCGGTTCGCTCACGGACTTGCGAAGAAAGTGATCATCGCCGACTCGGTAGCGCCGATTGCCGATGCTGCCTTTGCGAGCGGCGATGGGCGAACAATGATCGCGGCGTGGGTCGGTGTCCTTGCGTACACGGTGCAGATCTACTTCGACTTCTCGGGCTACTCCGATATGGCCATTGGTCTAGGCACGATGTTCGGCTTTACGTTCCCGGAAAACTTCGCCCGACCGTACTCGTCGACATCGATTACCGAGTTCTGGCGCCGGTGGCACATCACGTTGTCGTCCTGGTTTCGGGACTACGTCTACATTCCGCTCGGCGGGTCACGCAACGGGTCGGCGGCGACGTATCGGAACTTGGCGACGGTGTTCTTTCTGACCGCGCTGTGGCATGGGGCGGCGTGGACGTTCCTGGTGTGGGGTGGCCTGCACGGTCTGTGGCTGATCGTCGAGCGGGTGACCGGGCTCGGCACCACCGAACGGCTTCCCGCTTTGCGGCGTGTGCTGACGCTCGGCATTGTGATGATCGCATGGGTGTTCTTCCGTGCGACGAGCATCGGTGCGGCTGGCTCGTACGTCGCCGATCTCTTTTCGTTCTCGGGCGGGCCTGTCGACCCCGAGATCATCGCGGCAATGACCGCGCCGAACGTGTTGATGTTGGCGATCGGTGTGGCCTCGTTCCTGTTGCCGACGGGAGCCGTGGTCGGTCCGTGGTTGAGCCGCATGGATCCGAGCGGACTGGCGTCGACTGCGGCGATGCCTCAGCTCGCCCGCCTGAGTTACGTAGCGCTCGCCGTTCCGCTGAGCATGGCACTGATCTTCGCAAACGGCTTTAGCCCCTTCCTCTACTTCCAATTCTGATGACTACTCCCACGACCCGCCAAAAGCCGTTGCACATCGCGACGTTCGTGCTGTTCGTGCTCGTACTCGTCGCCCCGTGGATCGCCGGTCAGCTCGGTGCGTCATCGGAGACGGCTGAGCGTCGGGCGCTGGCGACGTTCCCAACCATCGATGGCGAGAGCGTGCGAGAGGCGGCGACGTTTGGGCAGATCAACAACTACGTGCGGGATCGCACACCGCTGCGTGGGCAGGCGACCGGTTGGGTGAATGGCGCCTGGCTCCAGTTTGGGTTCTCTGGAGATCGGCGCGTAATGGAAGGTCCCGACGACTACTACTTCTTGGTCGAAGACTTCACCAGCCCCTGCGACCGCAGCTACGAGCTCGACGACATGGTGGGGCAGCTCAGCACATATCGCGAGGCGGCCGCCGAGGGAGGCAAGGAGTTCTTGTTCCTCGTCGCGCCGGATAAAGGAGCAGTGCTCGACTACCGGCTCTCGGGTCGGGCCGATGTTGCTGCGAACTGTGGGCGAGTGGCTCGACCCGGGTTTCGCGACGCACTCGATTCGACCGGTGTGTCCTTCGATCTCTTGCCGACGTTGGTGGCGGCGGAGCGAGCAGCCCCCGATGCCGGACGTTGGTATTACGAGCACGATTCGCATTGGACCTTCGAGGCTGGAGGCCTGGTCGCTGGTGACATCGTCGAGTACTTCGACGATGATCTGTACGACCCGCAGGTCATCCGTAGGATCGACCGCTCGTTGCCGATCAACGGCGACGTCTACCGACGCATGGGCATCCAACGATCCCTCGAGATCCCAGACCGAGTGCGCGTTGCGGAGCGAGTGGATGTGTTCACCGACCGCATCGAAGACCAGATCGATGGCACCCGCACGGTGCGCAGCTATTTCAGCGGTGGCGACGGAGAGGTGATCGGTGGCGAGACCATCTTTGTCCATGATTCGATGATGAACTTCGTCGAACGCCAGCTGGCTCCGTACTTCGAAGAGGCGGTGTTTATCCACTGGCAGGATCTCGCAAAGGCGAACTTCTTTGAGCGAGTCCGCGGGGCTGACCAGGTGGTGTTCTTGCGGGTCGAGCGCGATGTTCATAGTGCGGTCGCTGGGCAGCTCTTGGACGAGAACTTCGCGACGCGGTTTGCTGCGGCGCTGCGCCAGCGGCCGGATCCAGATCTTGGAGCCGACCTACAAGCAGCTGCTGGAGCGCTTCGTGCCTTCACCCGAGATACCGGAGGGTTCGTTTCCGCCTATGACGATCTGTTCGTCGATCCGGGTGTTGATGGCTGGCTGGGCCCATATCTGTCCGGTGAACCGTTCGAGGTATCCCACCCTCGCTACGGAAGCTGGGTCGCGCTTCGGGAACCGGAACCGACCAGTGGAGCGCGCACCGATTGTGCCGAGTTCCACTCGGGCGACTGTGCGGTGTGGCTGTTGCTCGAGGGAGTGCTGCCGTTTGTCGCCGACGAGATCGACGAAGAGTTCGACGCAGCAGACGGCTATGACACCGGCCGAGTTCGCTATGACGCGGCGTCGAGCACGGTTTACTTCTATTCCCTGGCCTGAGGGTCTTGAGGGCTTACTCTTGGCGTTTATGGAACTCTTGACTTTTCGACTTGCTGGGCTGTCATGCAACTAGTCGAAGGATGGGGTGATCTTCCGCCATTCTCTCTCGTTGCGGGTGCGAGTATCGCGCCGGAATCAATCGCCAATCTGAAGAGTGAGTTCGAAGGCTTCTATCCCGAATATCTTGCCGACCAGGCATGGGATGACAACATAACGAGGTATCTGCTGGTGTTTGCGACGGATCGTTCGTTTCTCGATCGTATTCAGAGTGATATTCGCCCGCAGAGTGTTGAGCTTGATCGGGTGTTCGATCGTATTCATGATTTTCTGTTGGCGCGTGTGAGGACACCGCGGCGGACGCTTGACGCGAGTGAAGCGCTCGAATTGGCGCAGCGGCATCTTGCGGAAATGGTGAAGATGAGAGAGTCGCGTGATCCGCAAGGAGTTGCTGCTCTGCTCGAACGGCTCGACCAGATCCCGATTGTCGTTCGGGAGCACAGCGGTTCATGTAAGCCCGGTTCGCAGTTCGAGTACTACCTGGGGCCGCCGTATCGCCATAACGATCGTGAACACTTCGGGCTTGAATCGGTGTTATCCGAGGCAGAGCGTAGTCTGCTCGCCTTTGGCGACGACTTTATCGACTTTGATGCTATGGATACGGGGTTTGAGAGCGATCTGACGCTGGCCCAGATATACGAGGCGACGGACGCCATGAATCACAGCATGGTGCTGACTACGTACTTGCTCCAGCCGTGTGTTTCTGGGCCGCTCGATGCGTCGAGTTATTACAGGCTTTGGGAAGCAGGCGCGTCGTTGTGGGCTACCGCTGATTCGATCGAGGTGCGCACGTTCACAGCTATGCGAGGCACAAACGCGCACTACCAGGGGTAGTTCGGGTCCCGCCGCTGGCGGTTTCTGCGAGGTTCACGATTTCTGGACCATCAGGTTGTAATCGAACGTATGTTCTAGTTAGACTCGCAGTACCTGCTCGCCCCCCCCACGAAGAGTCTCTCTTCAGGTTTAAGGACCTGACCGTCACTTTTCGAAAGGGGGAATCTTGAGCATCTTCGAACACGAAGCACCGACGCATCCGGCGCTGGCCGAGCTTCGAGGCGGGTTCGGCGCTGTTGACGAGGTTCCCTTTTCCACCCTCGAAGTTGACGAACTCAACGAGTTCCTGATCGAGGCGTATCGGGCTCAGCAGCAGATCAAGGGCGTACTCGCCAAGATCGTGCACGAGTCGATGAATCAGCAGTTGGCGAAGCGTCACGGCGAGCATTCGTTGTCGGTGCATATCGCTGGCCAGGTGCACGGCAACAGCAAGAGTGTCGCCAGCGAGTTGGCGTTTGCGCGTTGGCTGCATCGTTTCCCCGAACTCCACGCTGCGTTGATCTCAGGCGATGTGACGGTTGGGCATCTCAACGAGCTTCGACAGCTCGAGAACAAGCATCCCAAAGCATCACCGCACATGGAACGCGCCCAGGACTTCTTTGTTGACGCCGCCATCACGCTCCAGTTCCCGCAATGGGTCGATTCGGTTGGATACTGGTTTAAGGCACTCGACCCCGACGGAAAGCTCAACGACCCGACAGACCCCAAGTACGGCACGACGATCACCAAACTCGCCTCTGGTGATGTCATCGTGACGATGTGCATGGACCCGATCACCGGGGAGGCATACCTGACTGCGGTCGATGCCGAAGAGCAGAAAATCTTTAACGCCGAAGCCGATCTTGAGCCGATCGACAAGCTCACTCCGAAGCAACGCACGCAAACGGCGATCATGCGGCTCATCACCAGAGGCTTCCAAAAAGCCGACGGCAGCTTCCCTGAGCCGATGGTGCAGTTGGTCATGTCGGAGAAGGTCGCCGAAGACCTTCTCGCTCGGGCCATGGGGTGTATCGACCCCGATACGAACGGGCCAATGGACTTCGACCCGTTCGACCTCCCAATCGACTACGACGATGTCGACGGCCGCTGCGAAACGCTCCAAGGGACCCCCGTGCATCCAATGCACGCGTTGGTGCCGCTGTTGATTTCGAAGATGCGCCGCCTGGTCATCGACGAGTACGGCCAAGCCACCGAAGAACCCAAGAATGTTCCAACGTTCCGGTTCTTCACCAAAGAACAGCGACAGGTGTTGCTCGCTCTTGCACGCGGTAAGTGCGGAATCGCCGGCTGCAACAACCCATACGCGTGGCTCCAGATGGACCACATCCAGCCGCACAGCAAGACGGGTCAAACACTCCTGCCCAACGGGCAACCACTCTGCCAACCACACAACAAAGCCAAAGGCGACCGTGAGTAGCCGGGTAGGTTGAACCCATGTGCAGACGAGTGACGTGCAAGACGTGCAGCAAGCCAACGTGGTCGGGTTGTGGCGCCCACATTGAGGACGTCCTCGGTGACGTGGCTG
>CALBVK010000008.1 GCA_937969345.1 uncultured Acidimicrobiales bacterium | reverse complement strand
GCCAAGATCGACGGCCTCGATGAGCCAACGTACGACGAGTTCGTCGCTGCCGAAGCTGCCGAGCCATTGCATGTGCGGGCTCATCGGCAACTTCGCGACCGTTCGCGAATTCACTTCCGGAAGGGCGGCCAACTCGCGCTTTCTGGCGAACGCGCTGCAGGCGTAGCGAATGTCGCTGCCTCGGCGCTGCTGTGGCCTCCGGCGTTCATCGAAAAGGTGAAGGATCAGATCGGCCAGCGCGACAAGTAGGCCCCGCTGCCAAATGCAACTTCGGCGCATTTTTCGGCGGTTCGTTCTCGTCGTAGCGCCGAGTAACTTGTACTCTTCGACTTCGGTCTACCCCCTAGCTCTGGAGGCCCACAATGCCGTGGCCAGGATCTCGTGATACTGAAATATTCGATCTCATCGACCGTGAGAAGGAACGTCTAAACACCGGCCTCCAGCTCATTGCTTCGGAGAACTTCACCTCGCCAGCAGTCATGGAAGCGACTGGTTCGGTGCTCACCAACAAATACTCCGAGGGATACCCCGGCAAGCGTTACTACGGCGGCAACCAGGTTGTTGACTCCGTCGAGCAGATCGCGATCGATCGAATCAAAGAGGTCTTTGGCGCCGATCACGCAAACGTTCAGCCTCACGCTGGAGCGAACGCCAATATGGCCGTCTTCTTGACCATGTTGGACCCGGGCGACACCGTCATGGGCATGAGCCTCGACCACGGTGGTCACCTCACGCATGGTTCGCCCGTCAACGCGAGCGGCAAGCTCTACAACTTCGTTAGCTACGAAGTGACCGATTCCGACGAGCGCATCGACATGGACCAGCTGCGCGAACGTGCCCTCGAGCACAAGCCCAAGATGATCATCGCTGGCGCAACCGCGTACCCGCGCATCATCGAGCCAGCGCCATTCCGTGAGATCGCCGATGAGGTCGGCGCACTCCTCATGTTCGATGCCGCACACATTGCTGGGTTGATCGCCGGTGGAGTGCATCCGAACCCGATGCCGTACGTCGACGTGATGACCTTCACCACTCACAAGACCCTTCGCGGCCCTCGCGGCGGCTGCATCCTCACGACCGAAGAGCATGCCAAAGCAATCGACAAGTCGATCTTCCCGGGCCTGCAGGGCGGACCGCTCGAGAACCACATCGGCGCAAAGGCCGTTGCGTTCCGCGAAGCACTCATGCCCGAGTTCAAGGACTATGCAGCCCAGATCGTCAAGAACGCTGCTGCGCTCGCCGAAGCGCTAGCGACCCGTGGGTTCCGTCTGGTCTCGGGCGGGACCGACAACCACCTTCTCCTCCTCGACCTTCGACCGTTCGACGAAGAGCTCACTGGTAAGGAAGCACAGAACGTCCTCGACCAGGCCGGTATCACGCTCAATAAGAACACGATCCCGAATGACCCCCGGTCGCCGTTCGTGACCAGTGGAGTTCGCATCGGTACGCCCGCTGTCACCACGCAGGGAATGAAGGAGGCCGAGATGGACATCATCGCCGATCTCATATCTCGGACCCTCAAGAACCGGAATGACGAAGCTGCGGTCGCGGGCCTGCGTGACGAAGTCGCCGAGCTGTGCAGCAAGTTCACCCCATACGCTGACTAGCTCGAACATTCGTTCGCTTCATGCGATAGGATCTCGCCGTGCGTTTGGACGGCAACCTCACCTTCATGCCAGCGGATCCGCCGCGAGCATCGTGGTTTGCCCTGTGGGACCCCGTCGACCAGGGCGGACTGTTCGCCGATATCGACGATGAGGGACTCGACGATCTCGAACCGGTACACGTAGACCTGGTCCTCGCAGCCAAACGGGGGACAGCGGTCGAAAAGGTCGGCGCACGACGCCTGCCTATGGCTGAGTTCATCGATGCGGTAGCGAGTCTGCCGCGTTCAGCCGACGCAAGCCGGTCCACTCACGCATGGGCCGGCGTTGTTCGAACCGCCCTCTCCCTCATCGCCGATGGTCGAGTCCTGCCATGGGTAAGCCCCGATGGCTTCGACACCTGGCGCGTCGACCCCTTGACGCCGGCGCACATCGAACTTGTCGAAGCGTGCGCCACATCACTTCCGCCGGAGGCGCATGCAACCCCGGGGCCCGAGCGGGCTTCGGTTGCTGACCCGACGTTCACGGTGCGTTCGGTCTTCGACGCCGTCGCCGACACGTTCATTCGGACGGCTGCTGCACACCGAGTTGGTCCGCTCTCGCTGTTTGCGGACCGGCGTCCAACGCGTGTGGAGCACCTGCGTCCGTGGGTGAACGAGCTCGCGACCGCCCACTGCGCGAGCTCACGCCTCGTCCTACGCGCTCATCCGCCAGTTGAGGATGACGACGGGAACGTCGATCCCTTCTGGACAATTCGCTTTCAGCTGCAAAGCCGCATCGACCCGTCGCTCGTGGTCGATGCAGCCGACTTCTGGAAGACGCCAGCTGCGGTCATGGAGCGCCTTGGGCAACAGGCCGAGATCACCCTGCTCGCCGGACTGCGTCGAACAAGCCAACTCGTTGCTCCGCTCGCCCAGGTGCTCGACGAAAATGCGCCAACGGTTGCGGCGCTCCACGAGGACGACCTCGACCTGTTGCTCGACCGTCTTGACGACCTGGCCGACGCCGATGTCGAGGTCCGCTTCCCGTCGGAGCTCATAGCGCCTCGAATCGAGCGCACCCTGGTGATCGCAGCGGAACCGGCGCCGACGGGTGCAATGTCGAGTGTCCTCGACCTCGAGAACCTCCTCACCGTCAATTGGGAGTTCCTGATCGAAGGGGTGGCGCTCACCAAGGCCGAGCTCGACGTCCTCGGTGATGCGAAGCGTGCCGTTGTGCCGCTCCGAGGAAAGTGGGTGCAGCTCGACCGTGCGGCACGGGAGCGGTTGAAGAACCCACCGCCGGTCTTGACCACCGGCGATGTTCTGAACGCCGCCATGAACGGGAGCCTTTCCGCCGACGTCGAGGGTGAAGACGTCGAGGTGCGTTTCGAAGGCGCCGTCTCGACCCTGTCCGCCCAGTTGGCATCGCTAACCGAAGAACGCGAGGAGCCCGAGCCGGCTGCTCTTCGCGCGGAGCTTCGCCCGTACCAACGTCGCGGCCTCGCTTGGCTCTCCGACCTTGCTGCACTCGGTCTTGGGGGAGTGCTCGCCGACGACATGGGTTTGGGAAAGACCATTCAGCTCCTCGCGCTTCACGCCACGAGAAGTGGCCCAACCCTTGTGGTTTGTCCAACGTCGTTGCTCAACAACTGGCAGCGCGAAGCCGAGCGCTTCCTGCCCGACGTGACGGTCCACGCATTCCACGGATCGCGCCGTTCGCTCGACGACGTGGCGCCGGGCGACATTGTGCTCACTACCTATGGCGTGGTTCGTACCGACGCGAGCACGTTGGCTGGGGTGGCGTGGGACTTGGTTGTCGCCGACGAAGCTCAACACATCAAGAACCCTCGGTCTCGCTCGGCCAAGGCACTTCGCGAAATCCAGGGTGCAGCACGAATTGCGCTCACCGGCACGCCCGTCGAGAACCGGCTGAGCGAGCTCTGGGCCATCATCGACTGGGTCGTGCCAGGATTGCTTGGCCCGCTCGAAACCTTCAAACGCGAGACCGCCACACCGATCGAACGCGACGACGACCGCGAGGCCGCGTTGCAGCTCAACCAGCTCGTAAAGCCGTTCTTGCTGCGTCGTCGAAAGACCGATCCGGGTATTGCTCCGGAGCTTCCACCGAAACTTGAGCGAGACCTCATCGTTCCCCTCACTCCCGAGCAAGTGACCTTGTACAAGGCCACCGTGGAAGAGTCGTTGGCCGAGGTCGACCAGGCGGAAGGAATTGCCCGCCGCGGTCTCGTCCTGAAATTGTTGACCGGGCTCAAACAGATCGCGAATCACCCTGCGCAGTTCCTGGGGGAGACCGGGCCGCTCGCCGATCGTTCGGGCAAACTCGAGGCGCTCGATGCGTTGCTCGACACCGCAGCGGAAAACAGCGAAGCGACACTCGTGTTTACCCAGTACGTGAAGATGGGCGAGCTGCTCGTCGAGCACCTTCAGGCCAGGGGGCACTCGATCGAAATGCTCCACGGAAGCCAATCGATTGGCGCTCGCCAGAAACTGGTTGACCGGTTTCAAGCCGGCGAGCTCGATGTACTGGTCCTGTCGCTCAAGGCGGGTGGCACCGGTTTGAACCTGACCGCAGCAGCAAACGTTGTGCACTACGACCGATGGTGGAATCCAGCCGTTGAGGACCAGGCCACGGATCGTGCGTATCGGATTGGACAGAAGCAGACGGTCACCGTGCACCGAATCATCACGGCGGGGACGGTCGAGGATCGTGTTGCTGAGCTGCTTCGAAACAAGCGGCAACTCGCCGACCGTGTCGTCGGCGGCGGTGATAGCTGGATTGGTGAGCTCTCGACCGACGAGCTGAGCGACCTCGTCAGTCTGGAGACGGTGTGATGGACCGTCACATGGAACAACCCTGGTCACAGCGGTGGTCCGACGGTCTCGTCGAACGTGCCGGCATGGACGCAGATCGTCTGTCGCGTGGACGGACCGCTCGGAAGATGGAACAGGTCGGGGCGATCGAGGTAGAACCCGGCATCGTGCGTGCTGTCGTGCACACCACCTCCGAGGCGCGCACGCTCATCGGAGTGGCGCCGCTCGCCGAATCTCGATGGGAAACGGCGATGGGGCTCATCACCAGCCAGGCGTCGCTTTCCGCAGCGCTGCTTTCAGGCGAGCTGCCCGAGGAGCTCGCCGAGTTTCTGTTGCCGGCCCGCGGCGAGGTGAGCTGCGACTGCTCGTGTGCCGACGGTGGAGAGCCGTGTGTTCACGCCGCTGCGCTCCTGCATGCTGTCGGTGACCTCTTCGATGTCGAGCCTTTCGCCCTCATGCTCATCCGTGGGCGCGGCCGCAACGACCTGCTTACCGAGGTGCGTAAGCGCCGGTCACAGTTGCTCGGTGTTGTTGAGCCCGAGCGCATCGATCTTCCTCGAGGAGTCGACCCGGGCGTGAACGCGGCCGAGTCGTGGCGCCATGACCCAAAGCCACTCGAGACCTCGCCTCGGTTACCTCGACAGCCCGGATCGCTGGTCACCTTGGCGGCGCCGCCGCCGAGCGATTCAGGTATCGACGAGTCCGATCTGCGATTGCTCGTTGCCGACGCGGCGTCGCGTGCACACAGCGTGCTCACGGGCGACGGAGATACGGGGCTGTCGTTGAGCACCGGTGCCGACGTTGTGCGGCGTGCCGCATCGGGCGATGTCGCACGCATCAGCGCAGCCACCAAGGTTCCGCTCGACGAATTGTCGAGTGCCGCTCAAGCGTGGCAATTCGGCGGGGCACCAGGGTTACGCGTGTCGAGGCGCAAATGGGAGCCAACGTCAGAGCAGCTCCAACCAGGGATCCTCGCGCTCGGGCCCAACGCCCGGGCTCGCGCCAATCGAGTCAGCTTGCTTCGTTCCCAGCTCCGTCTCGACGAGGACGGGCTGTGGTGGCTCTTTCACGCCGATGATGAGCTTGGTTGGGTGCTTGCGAGCGAGTCGGCGGCCGATCCAGTCGATCTCGTGTGACCGGCCACTGTTTGTGAACGGGGTGTGGCCCCCACGGCGATGATCGAACGTTTTGTGCCCGATTAGGGAATACTGAAGGGGATGGCCTCAATGAGCGACTTCCTCATCGTCGGCGCAGTTGCCGCAGTCGTTACCTTGTTGTTGACCCCGCTCACCCGCATCCTTGCCTTCCGAGTAGGAGCGGTTGCGTCTCCCAGCGCGCGCAAAGTCCACGTATCACCAACGCCTAGTCTTGGCGGGCTGGCGATGCTCGGCGGTGTCGGCGCTGGGCTACTTGCCGCCTGGACCATGGGCACGTTCGATCCGGTCTTTCGGTCGTTTACCGATATCGCCGGCGTTGTGGTGGCTGCGCTTATCATCTTCTCGGTCGGTGTCGCCGATGACATTCGTGAAGTCTCGGCGCCAGCGAAGGTCGCCGGGATCGTGCTCGCCGGGGTCGTTCTCGCGCTCGCGGGCGTGTCGGTCTTGTGGTTCAGGGTTCCCTTCACCGGATTCGTGCAATTGTCCTCGGACCTCTCGGTCGTC
Source organism: uncultured Acidimicrobiales bacterium (assembly GCA_937969345.1). Lineage (GTDB taxonomy): Bacteria > Actinomycetota > Acidimicrobiia > Acidimicrobiales > SHLQ01 > SHLQ01. The sequence continues at coordinate 2,013 of CALBVK010000008.1, read as the reverse complement.
GTCACGGTCGTCTGGCTGCTCGTCATGGCCAACGCCGTGAACCTGATCGACGGACTCGATGGCCTCGCCGGCGGCATTGTTGCTATTGCTTCGGGAAGCTTCTTCGTCTATGCAACGCAGTTGGCCGAGGACGGAGTCCTCTTCGACTCAAACCCCGGAGCGTTGCTGGCGGTGATTACCTCGGGTGTTTGCCTTGGGTTCCTTCCATTGAATATGCACCCCGCCAAGACGTTCATGGGCGACGGTGGCGCGCTCTTGCTCGGCTTGATGCTCGCCGCGTCCACGGTTTCGGTCGGCGGCCGAATCGATCAAGCTGTCGATGGCCAGGTCTTCTTTTTCTTTGCGCCGCTCGTCATCCCGCTCCTGCTGCTTGGAGTGCCGCTGGCCGATCTGACGCTCGCCGTCCTTCGTCGTGCGACGCGCAAGGGCGTCGGAATCGCTGACGCCGATAAGGAGCATCTGCATCACCGGCTGATGCGCCTCGGACATGGGCATCGCCGCACCGTGCTCATCTTGTGGCTGTGGACCGCGCTGCTTTGTGGCGTCGTGTTGTACACGACGATCACCGGGTCCGGTGCGGCTGCGCTCCCCTTCGCCGGTGGCGCCCTTGCGCTTGCGCTCTACACGATCTTTCACCCGGGAATCGGAACCACCGAGAGCGTCGACGCGAACGAGACATCGCCGGTCGAGACCCGGACATAGCGGTTGTCGTCGGTTGCGCTACTGGCCGGGGGGTTCGACTAAACAGGAGCGATGCCTGCCTTAGACGGAATCCGAGTAGTGGAGATTGCGAACTGGGCAGCGGTGCCGAGCACGGGCGTGCTCCTCGCGGAGCAGGGGGCCGAAGTCATCAAGATCGAGCCGCCGTCCGGCGACTCGATGCGGGGGCTGATGCACCAGGTAGCGGTCGAGGGCAACACCATCGATCACGCATTCCAGTTCTCGAACCGGCTGAAGAAGTCCGTCGCTATCGACCTGACGACAACGGGTGGCCGTGAGGTCGCCATCGACCTGATCAAGGCTGCCGATGTCGTGATCACGAACCTGTTGCAAGGGCGTCGTGAACGACTCGGGCTCACCGTCGACGAGATGCGGGCGGCGAATCCGCTGCTCATCGTCGGTGTCCTCACCGGGTTTGGTGAACGCGGGCCCGATGCCGCAAAGCCGGGGTACGACCTGACGTCGTTCTTTGCCCGTTCGGGTCTAAGTGCCTCCGTTGGCGGATTCGACGGTCGGCCGCCCCGCTGGCGAGCCGCCCAAGGTGACCATGTTGCCGGCCTATCGCTCTACGCCGCAATAACGACCGCGCTCGTGCAACGGTCGGCCACAGGTGAAGGAGCGGTCGTGGAGACGTCGCTCCTGCAAGCAGCGGCATGGTCGAACGCGTATGACCTCACCCGGGCAGCGACCGACGGACGTCCGGCGCGAGCCAAGGATCGGTACGGAACGGTGAATGTGACGTCGGAAGCATTCCTCTGCGCCGACGGTCGATACGTTCAGCTGTCGCTCGCCGAACCGGTCAAGGGCTGGCGCATCATGTGCGACGTACTCGGGCTCGGCGAACTCGAACACATCGACCGTTACGCGACGCCCGTCGCTCGATTTACGAACATGGCCGAACTGATCGACCTGTTCGATCGCGAAATCGCCAACCACAACAGCACCGCGCTGGTCGATGCAATCACCGAACGCGGGGGAGTGGCAGCGGTCGTGATGCAAAGCCACGAAGTCGTCGCCGATCCGCAAGTTCGCGAGGTCGGCATCCTTCGACCTGTCGAACATGACGGATCGACCTTCGACGTCGTAAGTCCGCCATTTTCGCTAGGTGACGCCCCGGGAACCGCGACCGGCTTCGCCGACGTCGGTGCCGACACGGACGCGATTTTGCGTGATCTGCTCGGAATTTCAGGCGAACGGCTCGACGACCTCGAAGCGCAAGGTGCGATCGGTCGAGGACCACAGAGCGCGTGAACTCGCTGTTTCGCGGAGAAAAAGCCAAACACAACCGCGAAA
>CALBVK010000007.1 GCA_937969345.1 uncultured Acidimicrobiales bacterium | reverse complement strand
GTTCAAAATTGGGGTTCGCATCAGACGCATACCCCGATGGTAGGACGCACACCGTGCGCTCACCTACTCAGTGGGCGTTAGACCAGGATCGAGTCGACCTGTGAGGCGAGCTCAGCAACGACCGTTTCGAGCGCTTCGCCATGCTCGACGACACGGCTGGCGACCGCCGCAGACGGCTCGACGAACTGGTCGTGCATTGGCTTGACCGACGTAGCGAATTGGTCGGTCACGCTCTCGACGGAACGTCCACGCTCAACGGTGTCACGCTCCAGGCGGCGTCGGAACCGCAGCTCTTCATTGCACGCACGAAAGATCTTGAAGTCGAAACGTTCGACGAGCTCGGGAAAGGCGAACAGCAAAATGCCTTCGGCGATGATGATGTCTCGCGCCGGCAGGATGTGCAGATCGTCCATGCGTTGGTGGCGAGCAAAGTCGTACACGGGTAGCGCGACATCTAGGCCGTTCACGAGGCCGTCGAGGTGGTGGCCATACATTTCCGCGTCGAGCGAGTCAGGATGATCGAAGTTGACCGCGTTGCGCTCTTCCATCGAAAGATCTCGCAGATCCTTGTAGTAGGCATCGAACGGAACAATCGAGACTCGCTCCGGCCCAAGGGCGGTTGCGAGGTCGTGTGCAAGGCGGGACTTTCCGGAGCCGCTGCCACCGGAAATGCCGATAAGGAGTGCGTTCACGAGGCTCGACCGTACCGCGCAAATGCGGCTTCGTTGGTACCAGCGGCTCGAAAAATGTTGTGACGCTGCACACGTTTCAGCTTCCCAGGTTCATGGTCCGCTCTATCTGCACTACATTTGGCGCGGCATGGACGCACATTACGAACTCCTGGCTGCGGTTGACGGCGATATCGAACGCCTCATGGCAGACCATTTAGACAAGCGGCCTGACTGGTACGCGCACGACTTGATCCGTTGGGAAGACGGCCGCAGCTTCGTTGACGAGCCGTGGGACGAGTCGCAATGCACCGTGAGCCCAGAGGTTCGCGAAGCGCTCGTGCTGAACCTGCTCACCGAGGACAACCTGCCGTTCTACCACTACGCGATTGCGAGCCGGGCTCCCGAAGGGTCGGCGATCGCTCGCTGGACCCGCCGGTGGACGGCAGAAGAGGGCCAGCACGCCATCGTTATTCGCGACTACCTCATGATCAGCCGTAACTGCGACCCGGTAAAGCTTGAGGACGACCGCGTCGCCACGGTTACGAAGGGCTGGGACTCGCCGTGGAACGACCCGCTCGACATCTTCGTCTACACCTCGGCCCAGGAGCTCGCGACGCGGGTGTCGCACCGCAACACCGGCATCAAGGCCGACGACGAGGTCGCCTATGAGATCATGAAGCGTGTCGCGGCCGACGAGAACTACCACTACATCTTCTACAAGGGTGTCATCAGCGCAATGCTGAAGCTCGACCCCTCCGCGTGCATCCAGTCGATGCGCAAGGTGTACGAGAACTTCAACATGCCGGGAACCGTCGTGCCTCGTTTCCGGCGGCGAGCCGCCATGGCCGCCCGAGCCGAGATCTACGACCTGCGTATCCACGCCGAGAAGATCATCGCCCCCGTCTTGCGCGAGTGGAAAATCGATCAGCTCGAAGGGCTCACCCCTGAAGCCGACGAAGACCGCGAAGCGCTCCTGGCAATGCCCGGGCGCCTGGTAGAGCGAGCCGAGAAGCTCGAGCGCCGCGCCGCATCAAAGATCGGCGCCTGAGCGAGCAAGCCAAAGACCGCTAGGGCCCGGTAAGTAATCCAATGAGTTCATCCACGGCTTGATCGGCAATCGCTCGCATCTCGTCGTCGGTGCGATCCTGAATTGGGTGTTCCACGAACACCCGAGCAGCGTCGAAACCGAGACGCTCAGCCTGAAGTGCTGCTGCGTCGACGAACGGCGCCGAGGCGACGAACACTCCGGGGATGCCGCTGCGTTCAAAGTTGTTGATGTCGTGCACACTGCACGTCGTACAACTGCCTCAATCAGCGAGCGCTTCGATGACCGCATCACATTGTGACGAGATCTCGTGGCGCAGATCGGCGGGCGCAGGCTTGGAGAACGTTGGTTTGGTGAACCGCACGACCGTTGCATCAAGCTCGCTCAGCTTGTGTTCAACCCGATCGAGGAACACGTTGCCTCGCGGCTTGGAGATGTCGAGCAGCCCAACCGTGAGACCGGCGAGGGACTCGGGTCGAGCGGTTCGTTCACGCACCTGCGGCGTGGTTTCGTCGGTCGGGTCGAGGACTGTGACGCTCATCGGACGATCTCCTTGGTTACTGGCACACTACCCATAGGTCCGCTCACCCATCCACCGATAACCGAGCTGAACAGTCCGGCTGGCCCTCCAGCGTGCACTGGCAGAATGCCCCCTTCGGGGAACTTCGGCAGTTGTAAGCCCTCGAGGCCAAGGCCTGCAGGAATGCCTTCGCCAATCCCGTCGACACCTCGCAAGATGCTGTCGACGTCGAGGTTCAGGTGGCTTCGAAGCTCAGTCTCGAACCGCGCTTTGTCCCAACCCGCATCGCTGAACCGAGCCATGTGCTCGGGGCACAGGACGAGGACCGTGTCCATACCGCTGATTCGCGGATGAACGTTTCCGAGCATCACCTGAGCAATCGACGCCGTGAGCGACTCGGCGGTCCGGCTCATCTGATCGAAGACGATGCGGGGCGCCTCGCCACAGAACGCCGTGACGGTATTGGTATCAGCGGTGAAACCTCGATCTTCGGCGAGCGAGGTCCACGGCGACCCCTCTTCGTCTTCAGCAAAACAGAGGCCGAGCTTTCCGGGCTGGCCGTGTGTGGAGCGATCGATCTCGCCCGGACGGCCGCCACCCAGATTGCGCACGCACAGCTGGACGGCTCGGCCGATCGTCGCGTTTGCACGGTTGCCCTGGCCGAGAACGTTCATGCCCGAGTTCATCTCCAGCTCGCGCCGGATCGGTCCGTTTACGATGAGGATCGGCCCGACCCCCATCGTGGTGGCGAGGACGCCGTGCATGTTGAAGTCGTCGTTGCACACTGCTTCGAGGCCGGCGAGGACGACCGGTAGGTACTCGGGTTTGCAACCAGCCATGACGGCGTTGATCGCAACCTTCTCGACCGATGCCTCGATCAAATTCGGTGGCACGATGGCCACGACGTCGGACGGGTCGCGGCTCGTGCCGCTGAGCATCCGAGCGACACGCTCAGGAGTTGGCGGCACGAGTGGCAGACCATCGCTCCAACCTCGCTCGAACATTGCCTCGAACTCATCTTCGAGCTCCGCGAACTCAACTCGTCGGCTCGAGGCCCCGCCGGAGAACTTCGCGTTGAGTGCATCGATTCGATCCGGGTCGACGCTCATGCTGCCGCAGCCGGGCCGTTGATCAGGAAGTTCCGGGCCGAGCCCGGACGTGCCGGTGAGTGCTTCCCACTGATCGCGGCTCCATCCAACGGTTCGCTCGACCTCTTCACCAGCGGATCGCTTCATGAGGGTGGGCACGGTTTCGATGTCGGCGTGCCACGACACGGCAAGGTCTGCGTCGTGTACGACCCCGTCGATCGCAGGGAACGACGGGTCGTCCTGGGTCACGATCATCAGGTCCGGGTTCGTCTCGCGCAGCTGGGCGAGCACCGGCTCGACCATCTCACACGTTGCGCAATCCCGTTTCACCACGGCGACAAGACCATCGGCGGGCAGGTCAGCGAAGGAATGTTCAGCCATGTTCGACTCTTGCACTTCGCTGACCCGACAGCCAATGTCACATCACCCGAAGCCTTAGGCGAGTTCCTTGAGAGCATCCTCGATCCCCTTGTGGAAGGTGGGGTAGGCGTAGATCATCGATCGGAGCGTGTCGATCGAAACCTCTGCGTGCACTGCGAGCGACAGCAGACCGAGCACCTCGCCACCGTGGGGGCCAACCGACGTCGCCCCGACGAGGACGTTGCGATCGGCGTCGGCGACCAGCTTGATGAACCCCTCGTTGCCCGCCTGGTGTAGCCAGCCGCGAGCCGTGTGTCCGACCAGCTTGAACGCCGTCTTCACCGCGATGCCGGCGTCTCGCGCCTCGGCTTCGGTCTTGCCGACGGCTCCGACCTCGGGGTCCGTGAAGGTCACCGCAGACAGTGCGTCCAGGTTCAGCGGCTCGGCCTTCCGGCCAAGAATGTGTGCTACCGCAACGTCGGCCTGGCGGGTGCCGAGGTGTGTGAACATGCCTTCGCCAGCAATGTCTCCCACCGTCCACAGCCCGTCTTGTACCTGCATGTTCTCGTCTGAGTCCAAGAACATGGCGGTGTCATCGATCCCGATCGCGGCAACACCGAGTTCCTTCAGGAACGTCTTGCGCCCGGTTGCGACGAGCAGTTGCTCGGCGTCGACCGTGGTCCCGTCGGCGAGGGTGACCGTGAAGCCGTCGTCATAGGACACCGACGAAGCAAATTGTCCGAGGTGAACATCGATGCCGTCGGCGCGGAACACCTCGGCCAACGTGTCGCCGGCTTCAGGTTCGTTGCGGGGGAGGAGACGCTCGGCGCCTTCGATGATGCTCACCCGTACGCCGAAACGTGCCATGACCTGGCCGAGTTCGGCGCCGATCGCACCACCTCCGAGAACGATCAGAGACTTCGGAAGAACCTCGGTCTCGATGATCCCGTGGTTTGTCCAGTACGGCGTTTCGGCAAGCCCGGGGATCGGGGGAACAGCGGCGAGGGTGCCGGTGGCTACGACAATGCCTTTGCTCGCGACGTAGGTGTCGCCGTTGACCTCGACGGTATTTGGGCCGGTGATCACGCCGCGGCC
>CALBVK010000006.1 GCA_937969345.1 uncultured Acidimicrobiales bacterium | reverse complement strand
CGTGTCGTTGTTCGTGGCGTCGAAGAAACACTCGACACCGATCTCGTGAGCCGAAGCGACGTCCCCTGGGAGCGAGACGAGGTTGCACACCTTGTCGGATGGGGCAGCGTGATGATTGCGGTCGGTCTTCTCTTCCGTAGTCGTCGAAGCTTGGGAGACCTGGCGGTCGGTGTCTTTGGAGCGTCCATAGCGATCGAATTGATGCAGAAGTTGTTCACCTCGACTCGGCGCCTCGAAGCCGAAGACATCAGTGCGAACTCGCTCGGGGTGATGCTCGGCCTGATGTTCCTCGTCGCCCTCGAACGACTCGTGCCGCCGAAGCGGACGGCCGCGTAGCTGCCTCTACACGAGCATCAGGCCGCGGGGAGCAGAACGGATACGTGCGGTCTGTCCCCATTGCAGATTCAGATGGTCGGCCTCGATGCCGTCGCCAAACGCGACGAGTCGGTCGCTTTCGCATCGGATGACGAGCTCGCCCGAGGTGAGGCGACCTGCGGTGAGCGTCGTGCCCGTCCACGGCGATGGCCAGGCCTCGCGCACGAACCAGGCCAAATCGCTCGAGGCCGTGTCTGGCAGGCTCCAGTTGAGCGAGCGTTCGCGGTACACCGAGCTACACCAGCCAGTCGCTCCTGTCCCGGTGCCAACGAGCACCCCCGACGAACTCTGTCGTTCGTCAGCGCCGTCAACGACGAGCTCGTATTTGGCCGATTGGTGAGCGGGATGGCCGACATACACCTCGTTGAGTGCTCGCAGCGTCTGCCCATCGTCGGTCGCGATCTCGACCATGGCGCGATGCTCAGCGACAGCTGTGCCAGCCGCGATCGCGACAAGGATCGACCGGACCGCCTGTGCGTGGTGTCGAACGAGAACACCAGGGTTCCGACGAGGGTCGGGGTTAACGCCAACGACCGGCTGACCGTCGAGGTATTTGGCAACGTTTGCAACAAGTCCGTCTTGGCCCACGGCGATGATCACATCTTCGGGACCGAAGACGAACCGGCTCAGGTCGTCCCTGGTCAGGCTGGCGCGCCGCCAATCGACCGGAATCGATGACGACACCTCCTGGACGGCCTGTTGCTGGAGCGCATGCCGCTCATCGATTACCGACATCTCCTGGCCGCGTTGTTTGAGAAAGAAGGCCACCTGCTGACGTGACCCGTGCCTGCCGAGCATCTCGTCGTACTCGGTCGGACGGGTCACGATCAGGGCCCGTGGTGAGACCGACACTGGCTACTTCCCAACCTTGGGTGGCGGAGGTGTTTGCGCTTCGGATTCGCCTGTCGTGTCTTCGGGCGACATGAACTTTGCGAGGAGCGGCGTGATCATGTCCGGGCTGACCACCAAGGTTCCAACATCGGGCAGGTTGCCCGCGAAGTCCTTCACGGCCAGCGCGAAGAGGACGGCGTCGCCAGCCTCGCGGTAGGCATCCACTTTCTGTTGTTCCGTAGCCGCTTCGGCCGCCCCCAGCTCTCGCATGGCGGTGGCTTTTGCTTCGCCGCGAACAACGACGTTTTGGGCTTCGGCGGTTGCCTTGACCCGACTCGCCTCGGCGACATCGGAGATGCGTTTGTGCTCGTTGGCGCCTTGCTGAATGACGAGCTGTTCTTCTCGCTTGGCGAGCTCGATTCGGTTCTGCAATTCGTTTTCGCTAATGCCTCGCTCCTGTTCCACCGCCATTGCTCGGCGTTCGAACGTGGCCCGATCGGCCTCTTGCTGGAGTTCCTCTCGAACCGGTGTCTGTAGCGCCTTTTCCATTTCTGGTTCGGGGCGGACGGCCACCACTCGGACATCGACGATCTCGATGCCGGTCTCGACGAGACGTGCGTCGCCTCGAAGCCCCTGGCTGATCGCTTCTCGAAGTCGTGGGATGCCGTGTGTCATCACTTCGGTGAGTTCCATCGATGCAAGAACACTCACGCCATGTTGCTGGGCGAGCTCGGTGATGAGGCCGCCGACCTGTTCGAGCGGCGTCGCTGTCCAGTGTCCTCGGCTGTTATCGATCGTGAAGTCGATGCGTGCGGCTGCGACTTCTGGATCGACGAAGCGGTACGTGACTGAAGCTTGCACGGCGATTTCCTGAAAGTCGCTGGTGCGATCTCGAAAGATCAGCGGAAGCTCTCGTTCGTCGAGCGGCAGTTCGCTGATGCTCGATGTGCGGGGTCGGAACCAGAAAGATTGGCCTGCTCCGTGGTTGACGACCTTGCCGTTGCGCATCCGCCTGACGTAGGTGTTGGACGAGCTCTGAAGATGCTTGACCAGTGGTCGGTGGGTGATTGTTGCCATGTCGTCGTTTCCTTTCGTGAGTGACGAACCAATTATCCTCAGTGTGACGATTAATCGCTTTATCGTCAAGTTGACGATTGTCACGTAGGATGAGAACCATGGCCTTCCCTCCGTTCGCCGTCACCGTTGATCTCGTCGTTTTCACCATTCGCGACGACCAGCTGTGCGTGCTGACCATCGAACGAGGCGAGGCCCCATTCGCTGGAGGCCAGGCGCTACCGGGTGGCTTCGTGCTGCCCGACGAAGACCTCGCCGACGCAGCCGCACGCGAACTCGCCGAAGAAACCGGCGTCGGGAAGGATGCCGAACTCGAACGCGTCCACCTCGAACAGCTCGGGACGTACGGCGACCCGACGCGCGACCCGCGCATGCGCACCGTAAGCGTCGCATACCTTGCATTCGCCGCACAGCTATCCGAGCCAATCGCCGGCACCGATGCCGCTGCCGCCCAGTGGATGCCCGTCGCCTCCGCACTCACGACATCACTTGCGTTCGATCACGGCCAGATTCTCGCCGATGGCCTCGAACGTGCCCGGGCAAAGCTCGAATACACCACGCTCGCGGCGACCTTTTGCCGCGACGAGTTCACGATTGCCGACCTCCGCCATGTCTATGAACTGGTGTGGGACGTGACGATCGATCCTCGGAACTTTCACCGGAAAGTCCTCGCGAGCGAGGGATTCGTTGAGCCGACGGGCGAACAGACAAGCCAAGGTCGCGGTCGACCCGCTCAGCTCTTCACCCGGGGTGATGCAACCCAACTGCATCCACCAATTCGCCGGTAGCCGCTGGCAATAACCGAGGTCTGCGGAAGCTCGAAGGTAGTTCTCAGAGTTCTCACAAAGTCGGTCCGCAACATAGGGGCATGGCTACTTCAACCCCCCTCCTCATCCTGCTCGACCTCGTCGCTCTCACCGTCCTCGTGTTTGGGCTCTACTTCCGCCGCTATCGCCGCCGGGACATGGTGGTCGCTATCGCCGGTATCAACATCGGTGTTGTCGTGGTTGCCACGGCGCTCTCCTCCACCGATGTGACCGCTGGTCTCGGGCTTGGCTTGTTCGGCGTCTTGTCGATCATCCGCCTACGAAGCTCCGAGCTCTCCCAAGAAGAGGTCGCCTACTACTTCAGCGCCTTGGCACTCGGATTGCTCGCCGGATTCCAGATCGAACCCGCCTGGCTCACCCCAGCACTCATGGCCACCGTGCTCGTCGTGCTCTACGTCGTCGATCACCCGTCACTCTTTGCCGATCATCGCCACCAGACGCTTCAGCTCGGCACCGCCTTCATCGACGAGACCGCACTCATCGCCCACCTCGAACACACGCTGAACGCGCAGATCATGCGAGCCAAGGTGACCAAGGTCGACTTCGTCAACGACACGACCCTCGTCGATGTTCGGTATCGCATGCATCCAAACCAGCGAGCCATGTCGACCAGTCCCCTGTCGACGAACAGTCGCACGAACAACACCATCGGAACGGACGTGTCGTCATGAGCAGCACTCACACGGCAGAGCGCACCGAGATCGACTCGTACATCTGGGCGATGGCCCCAATCTCGCTCGACGCTCTCACCTCATCGGCAGGTCTCCTCAAGCGGGTCGACCGCAAGTACGTCCTCACCCGTGACGAGCTCGCAGCGCTGCTGCTCAACCTGCTCGGCTCCGTGTCGGTCCTCGAGATCGACGGCAAGCGCAGCTTCGGATACGAATCGGTCTACTTCGACACCCCGGGACTGGCGTCATACAACGGCGCAGTCCGCAGCCGGCCTGACCGTTTCAAAGTCCGCACCCGGACCTACCTCGATGCGGGCACCTCGATGCTCGAGGTCAAGACGAAGGGACGTCGCGGGGCGACCATCAAGCAGCGTTGCGAGCACGTCGCTCAAGATCCTTCGCAGATCGGCTTCGAAGGTATGCGGTTCATCAATGCCGTCCTCCCGTCGGCGGTCGGCGAATCACCCGACATCGCAGAACTCCAACCCACGGTCACGACCAGCTACGACCGCATCACGCTTGTTGGCTCAGACGACGTGAGCCGGATCACGATCGACGCGAACCTGTCCTGCGTCGATACCCGAGGTTCTCGAGTGCACCTCGATGGCAAGTACGTCGTCGAAACCAAGTCAGCGGCAGCGCCGTGCGCTGCAGATCGAGTGCTGTGGAGCCTCGGTCGACGCCCAGAAAAGATCAGCAAATACGGAATTGGCATCGCTGCGCTCAACCCCGAACTCAGCGCAAACAAATGGCACCGGACCCTCCAGCGCCATGTACATGTCGACACGACGGAGGTCATGTCATGAACACCCCATCACGCACATCACTGTTCAGGACCACGGCGGTTTCGCTCGCCCTTGCGCTAGCAGGTGTCGGATGCGGCGTAGCCGAGGGAGCGACCGAGGCGCTGACGTCCAACGACCCAGCGACCGTGGAAGCAGCAACCGTTCTTGACCAGAGTGCGCTCTGGGACAGCAGCGTCGTCCACGACATCGAGATCAGCTTCGACCAGACCGCCTACGATGAAATGATCGCAACGTTCGAAGCATCGAGCGAGAAGGACTGGATCTCGGCCACCGTGACAATCGACGGCACCACCTTCGAAGACGTTGGCCTTCGCCTCAAGGGAAACTCGTCGCTGTTCTCGCTCACTACCGAAACCGCGCAAAACCCCGAACAGCTGCCGTGGCTGATCCGGCTCGACAAGTACGTCGATGAGCAGAGCTACGACGGCTGGGTCGATCTTGTCGTCCGTTCGAACTCGACTGAGACGTCGATGAACGAGGCGGTTGCCCTCGACCTGCTCGATGTAGCGGGGCTCGCATCGGAAGCACCGATCAGTACTCGTCTGACGGTAAACGGGGGCGAGACAGAGCTACGCCTCGTCGTGCAGAACCCCGACGACTCCTGGCTCGAAGACAACTTCGACGCCGCCGCGTCCGTCCTGTACAAAGCCGAGAGCGACGGTGACTACACCTATCGCGGCGACGATTGGGATGCCTACGACGACATCTTCGATCTCGAAGCGGGCATCGACGACATGGATCCCCTCATTGGATTTCTCGAGTTCATCAACACCGCCGACGACGCCACGTTCCTCGCCGAACTTCCCCAGCAGCTCGACGTCGACGCCTTCGCCACCTATCTCGCTTTCCAGAACCTGATTGGGAACGCCGACGACATCGACGGACGGGGCAACAACAGCTACCTCCACTACGACTACGACACCGAGCAATTCACGGTCGTGAACTGGGACCTCAACCTTGCGTTCAACACCGCGAATGTTGGCGGTGGAGGCGGTGGCGGAGCACGTCCCGACGGTGCAGGCGCCCGGCCCGAGCGCACCGGTGCCCAAGGCCAAGCAAACGGCGGCCCTGGCGATGCCGGGAACGTGCTCTCCGATCGCTTCTTGTCGGTTCCAGAATTCTCCGAGCTCTACGACGACGCAGTCGTGAGCCTCACCGGTTCGCTATTCGAAAGTGGCCTCGCCCAAGACGTCGTCGACACATGGGCGTCGACCCTCACGGAAAACGCCAGCGACCTCGTCGACCCCGCGGTCATCGCAGCGAACGCCGATGCACTCGTGCAAGCGTTCCCAACCACATGAAAAGCATGACGACATGAGCACCGACGCACCGCTTGTTCTTGTCGTCGACGACGAGGAAAACATCCGCTTCCTCGTCGAGTCAGGTCTATCGCTCGCCGGGATCACGACGATCTCGGCGAGCAATGGTCGTTCGGCGCTCGCCGCCATCGCCGAACACCGCCCCCAGCTCGTCGTGCTCGATGTGATGATGCCCGAGCTCGACGGCTTTGAGGTACTTCGACGGCTGCGTGAGTCCGGGGACAAGACACCGGTCATCTTCCTGACCGCGCGCGATTCGACAGAGGATCGAGTACAGGGACTGACGAGTGGCGGCGCCGACTATGTAGTCAAGCCGTTCGCGATCGCCGAGCTCGTTGCTCGAGTGCAGCTCCGGCTCGCGAGTCGTACCGGCGTGGTCGACACGGTCGTTCACCGATGTGCCGACCTCGAGCTCGATACCGAAGCGCACCGCGTTAGCCGTGCCGGCTCGGTCATCGAGCTGTCGCCAACCGAGTACCGGCTCCTCGAAGTGCTCATCAAGAACACCGGCCGCGTTCTGAGTCGAGCGCAGCTTCTCGAACACGTGTGGAACTATGACTTCGACGGCGACTCCTCGGTCGTCGACACCTACATCAGCTACCTTCGGCGAAAGATCGACACGGTCGAACCCAAGTTGATCCACACGATTCGTGGAGTGGGGTTCTGCCTCCGAGCCGATACATGACACTTCGCGCTCGGATTCTGTCCGCATTCGGTTTCGTGCTGCTGCTCCTGCTTGTCCTCGCCGTCGTCGTGGTGTTGGTGCAACGCTCTCAGCTGATCGAACAACTCGACGACCGACTCGAAACGTCAGCGCCCCTCGAGCCCGTCAATCGGCCAGGTGGGCTTCGCCAACCAGAGGGCGGCGCTCCGATTCGTGCGGTCGATGAACCCATTTCCGATTTGTATCTGGCCGAGGTGTTCGACGACGGAGCGATCGAAGTGCGGGTGCAGGGTCAACTCCTCACCGATCTGCCCGACATCGATGCGATTGCGTTGCGTCAACCGATAAGCCGGCAGATCTTCACTGCGACATCGGATGACCGCGAGAGCTTCCGGGTGCTGATGGAACCACGCAACAACTCGTGGCTTGTCGTCGCGGTTCCTACCGCGACCGTCGACGCGTCGGTGCGCCAGCTCGTCGTTTCGTTTCTGATCGCGGCGCTGCTCATTGCTTCGACGCTGGTCCTTGTTGCGTGGTGGATCAACCGTCTCGGGCTGCGTCCGATCGTGGCCGTCACCGAGACCGCCCGGGCAATCACCGCTGGCGAACGCCAAGACCGCGCTCCTCTCGCCGATCCGCGAACGGAAGCTGGCGAACTGGCGAGCGCATTCAACGTCATGCTCGATGATCGCGACAAGACCGAGGACAAACTCCGTCAATTCATCGCCGACGCATCGCACGAACTGCGCACTCCCCTGACGTCGATCCGCGGGTACCTCGACCTCTACAGCGAAGGAGGTTTTCGAGAACCAGGACAGCTCGATGATGTCGTTCGTCGCATGCAATCGGAGTCATCGCGTATGTCGGGGTTGGTCGATCAACTCCTGCAATTGGCTCGCATGGACGAGGGCATCGAGCTCAACGTCCAAACCGTTGACGTCCCAGCAATGCTGCAGGCCGTCGCGTCCGACGCTCACGCTGCCCACCCCGACCGATCGATCTCGATCGACCACACCCATGGCAACGTGCAGGCGGAGCTCGATGCGGACAAGGTCCATCAACTCGTTGTGGGGCTCGTCAACAACGCCCTCGTTCACGCACCTGAAGCGTCGGTCGTCCTCGGCGTTGTCGCCGAACGCAACGAGCTCCTGATCAGCGTCTCCGACGACGGGCCTGGCCTCTCCGATTCTGATGCGGCGCGAGTGTTCGACCGGTTCTATCGGACCGATAGTTCGCGAGCCCGATCGAGTGGAGGCTCCGGCCTCGGCCTGTCCATTGCTCGAGATGTGGCACGTCTTCACGGCGGCGACATCGAGCTAACCACCGCGGTTGGCGAGGGATGCACATTCCTGCTTCGGCTACCCCGTGGCTGACCAACCACGGTGGAACGCTGCGAGTTTGTCCGGGTTGCGGACGGCGTGGGACGCGGCGACCTTCCCCTCGAACCAGTTGGTGACCATCAACATGTAGGGCTCGCCATT
>CALBVK010000005.1 GCA_937969345.1 uncultured Acidimicrobiales bacterium | reverse complement strand
AGCTCGGGTCCGGTTCGATAACGGCAACCGAACCGTCGAAGTCCGGATTCTCGGTTAGGTAGTAGGCAACGGCGCTGCCGATTGCGGCACCGCCGATGCAGATCACGTCATAGCTGTCGACCATTACTGTTGCCTTCCGAGATTGTCGCTCGATGATGGCGACGAGGATGTCGAAACATACCCCTGCTTCTCATCATTTTCGATTGCGTCAGCATCGCGATTCGCGGGGTCGCCGAAACCACCACCGCCCGGGAGCTCGAGAATGAGCGTGCGGTCGGCGGGTACGAGCTGTTTGCCCTTGGCCGAGAACGGCGTTCCGTCATCGAGGTACACCTTGCCTGGCGCTCCATCGCCACCGCCGGCGCGACCCCGAGCCGGGTTCTCGACCCGGTCGAACATGGCCGAGAACTCGAATTGGTAGCCATCGGTTGGCCCGACCTCGATGATCTGACCGAGACCGCCGCGGTACTGCCCGTCGCCACCGCTGTTCTCGCGAATCTCCTTGCGCCAGATGACGATCGGCCCGACCTGCTCGGTTGCTTCGGCACTCATGGTCATGACGCCGGACGGGAATGCGGTTGCCGTGAGACCGTCGAGGGTCGGGCGGGCGCCTGTGCCACCGCTGTTGAACATCAGCATCTCGATTGGAGGCAGCAATGAGGTTGGGTCGGCGGCTCGGGCACTTGCTTGGAAGTTCCACAGCGCACCGGCACCTTCGGCCGGTACGACGTCTGGGAGTGCTTGTGCGATTGCACCGAGACAGAGATCGGTAACGAAGTGACCGAGTACGTGGCGCACCGACACCGGGTCCGGGTCTTTGGCGTTCAAGATGACGCCGTCAGGTGCGCTCACGGTGAACGGCAGCAGGGACGCGTAGTTGTTGGGCAGCTCGGGCGCGAGCGCGACCAACATGCCGTAGGTGAAATATGCCTGGGCGTACACGATCGGTACGTTGATACCGAACTGGCTCAGCGGCGACGTCCCGGTGAAGTCGGCATGCATACCCTCGTCGGTGACCGTGAGCTCAACGACTAAGTCGACGGGCTTCTCGTAGCCATCGACGGTCATCTCGTTGCGATAGACACCCTTCTCGACGGGCGAAAGCGCAGCCATCGTGGCGTGGCGCGTGCGGTCGAAGATGAACTGTGCGAGGTCGTCGAGGTTGTCTATGTCGAACTCGTCGAGCATCTCGAGCAGGCGCCGGCGTCCGGTCTCGTTGCAGGCAGCGAGGCCGTGAATGTCACCGAGCACCTGGTCCTGTTCGCGCACGTTGTTACGCAAGATGTTGACCAGGTCGTGGTTGAGCTCCCAGCGCTCGGCCCACTTCATGATCGGGATGCGGATGCCCTCTTCGTAGATCTCCATGCCGTCGGGGCCGTAACCACGCCCGCCAATGTCGACCACGTGTGCGGTGCACGCAAAGAACCCAATAAGAGTTGAGTTCTCGCCTTCGCCAACAAAGACGGGCGTCGTCACGGTGATGTCGTGGAGATGGCCTGTGCCCTTCCACGGGTCGTTCGTGAGGTACACGTCGCCGGGGTAGATGCGTTCGGGGCCAATGTCGTTGATGAAATGTGGAACTGCCGCGGCCATCGTGTTGACGTGACCGGGCGTGCCGGTGACGGCCTGAGCGACCATGCGGCCGTCGCGGTCGAACACGCCTGCGGACAAGTCGCCCGCCTCACGAACCGACGTGCTGAACGCGGTGCGGACGAGTGTCAGCGCCTGCTCTTCGAGTATCGAGATCAGTCGATTCCACATGATTTGGTTATGGACGTCGCGGTTGCTCGCAGCGTTGCTGTTATTCGCAGCGTTGCTGTTGCTCACAGGAGGTCTCCCTTCGAACCGGTCGAACCTCGGGTGACGAGGAGCGTGCCGTCGGATTGCATGACTGCGATGTGGTGCGAACCAAGGACAGTCGTGGTCTGTTGTTCGACGATCACACCAGGGCCGGCAACGGCGTCGCCCGGTGATAGATCATCGCGTTCGACGATGAATGATTCAGCCATTTCGCCGGTGACTGGATCGAAGATTGGGCGCATGTTGGTTGCTTGGATTCGGTTTTGTTCGGAGGTGAGCTCGAGTGCGTCGGGCAACTCGAGCACCGAGGCGACGCGGACCGCCCAGCTGACAGTCTCGATGGTGAGGTCGTCGATGGCCCGGCCGAAGAACTCTTCGTATGCCTTCGTGAAGGTAGCGCCGAGACCTTCGGCTGCGAAGGCATCGAACTCGCCGTCGGGAAGCTTGACGGGAATCTCCCACCCCTGACCCTTGTACCGCATGCTGACCTGTCGCTCGACGACCAACTGGGGCTCGTCGGGCGAGGAAGCAAGTGTGCCCGCTCCCCCCGCTTCTCTCTCCCGCTCTTGGGCCTCGGGCCTTTGGCTCGCGTCGGCGCCTTGACGGACGAAGGTTTCAGCTTCGTTGGTGAGCTCGGCCAGTACCTGGTTCACCGCGTCGTAGTCGAAGTCGTCGATGCGGGTGTACAACGAGCGCACTGCCTCATAGGCGAATGGAGCGCGGAGGAACCCGATCGCTGAACCGACACCGGCGCCGGTCGGGATGAAGAGCTCGTCGAGGCCGAGCTTGTCCATGAGTCGAGATGCGTGGAGCGGGGCGCCGCCACCAAACGCGATCATCGAAAAGCCGGCGAGGTCCTTGCCGTTCTCGACCGCGTGCACCCGGGCGGCGTTGGTCATGTTCTCGTCGACAACCTCGGCGATGCCGACAGCTGCGGTCTGATCGTCCATGCCGAGCGGCTCGCCGATTGCAGTGCGGATGGCGATGGCGGTCTTCTCGGGCGAGAGCGTGATGTCCTTGGCCCCGAAGTTGTCTGGGTGCAGTCGGCCGAGTTGCAGGTTGGCGTCGGTGACCGTGGGGTCGACGCCGCCACGATCGTATGCGGCTGGGCCGGGTTCAGAACCGGCGCTATGTGGGCCGATACGAATTTGGCCCAAGCTGTCGACGCTGGCGATCGAACCGCCGCCGGCGCCGATCTCGATCATCTCGATGACCGGGATCGAAATAGGCATGCCACTCCCCTTCTTGAACCGGGTAGTTCGAGCGACTTCAAAGGTCTTTGCGGTCTGTGGGGTGTAGTCCTCGATGAGCGCGATCTTGGCGGTGGTTCCACCCATGTCGTAACTGAGTACTCGGTCTCGGCCGTACTTTGCGGCAAGGTCGGCAGCGAAGATTGCGCCACCGGCCGGACCGGACTCGACAAGGCGAACCGGAAAGGCCGCTGCAGTTTCGACGCTGACCAGGCCGCCTCCGGAGTGGATGAGGTAGAGCGGGCAGTCGGCGCCGCGAACCTTCAGCTCTTCGGCGAGCGTGAACAGGTAGCTCGCCATGAGCGGCTGGACGTATGCGTTGGCGCACACGGTATTGAAGCGTTCGAACTCGCGCATCTGCGGCGAAACTTCCGCGCTAATCGATACCGAGACGTTCGGTAGACGCTCGAGGAGCATGTCGCGGAACCGCTGCTCATGCATGGCGTTGCGATAGCTGTGCATAAAGCCCACCGCGACCGCTTCGTAGCCGCGCTCAGCGATCGTGTCGATCACGGCAGCCGCAGCTGTTTCATCGAAGGACACGAGCACTTCGCCGCGAGCGTTGAGACGTTCGGGAACAGTGAACCGGTCGTCGCGTTGAATGAGCGGAGTTGGCAGAACAATGTTGAGGTCGTACTGCTCGAAGCGCCCCTCGGTACGGGTTTCGATGACGTCGCGGAAACCTTCGGTTGTCACGAGCGCAGTGTGTGCACCTCGACGCTCGATGAGGGCGTTGGTTGCGAGCGTCGTGCCATGAATAATCTGTTCGACGTCGGCCATATCGACGTCGTGTTCGGTTGCTATGCGCTCGATACCGAGGAGGATTCCCTCGTCGGGACCGCCATGGGTGGTGAGCACCTTCGTCGACTCGAACGAACCGTCAGCGAGTTCGATGACGACGTCGGTAAAGGTACCGCCGACGTCAGCGCCAATGCGGACGCCCACTAGAGATCCTCGACCTTTGGGAAGTTCGCGGGTGGGCGAATATCGACGGTTGCAGACCGCTGCTGGGCGAGCATGCCGCCATCGATCTTGATGACGTCGCCGGTGATGTAGGAGGCGTCGTCTGACGCAAGGAAGATTGCGGCGCCGGTCATGTCCTCGGGCTCGCCAACAGTTCCCATTGGAATGTTGACGCCGCTGATCTTGCGGTACTCATCGCCCTGGCTGTTGGTATCGATCGAGCCTGGCATGAGCGCGTTGACCCGAATGCCATATCCGGCGAGGTCGATCGCCATTGCACGGGTGAGCGCTTCGATGCCGCCCTTGGTGGCGTCGTATGCGGTGAAGGCACGGTGTGCCCGGGTTGCGCCGCCGGAGCTCATGTTGATGATGCAGCCACCGCCTTGCTTGGCCATGATTCGGGCAGCTGGGTGCGAGACGAGGAAGTGTCCGGTGAGGTTCACGTCGACGATGCGACGCCACCACTCTTCGTCGGCTTCGAAGAAGTGCAACATTGGGCTGACGATGCCAGCGTTGTTGACGACAACATCGATGCGGCCGTGAGCGTCCATCGTTGCATCGATCATTGCGCGGACCTGCTCGGAGTTCGAGACATCGGCGATCGCAGCCATGGCGTTGCCGCCCGCTCCGTTGATTGCCTCGACGGTCTCGGCAACACTCGCTTCGTCAATGTCGTTGATGACTACCGGGCAGCCCTGTCCGGCGAATCGCTCGGCGATCGCACGCCCGATTCCCTTACCGGCGCCGGTCACGAGGACGACCTTGCCGTTGAGTGATGGATAGCTGGTCGTTGATGTGTTCATGGGATTCCTTAGATTTCAGACATTCGTGCGAGGAGTTCGGCGATGGCTGGTTCGTTACGGCGGTAGTACGTCCAGCCCTTTCGGCGGGACGGGATCACCAGATCGGCATCGGTCAGAATCTTGAGGTGACGCGAACCCGCTGGCTGGCTCACCCCCAGCTTCTCGACGATGAACTGATTGCACGCACCGTGCTCGATCGGGTCGCCGTGTTCCTGTGAGGGAAAGTGCGCGGTTGGGTCCTTCAGCCAGTGCAAGATCTGCAAGCGGCGCTCGCTGGCGAGCGCCTTCAGTGCAGCTTCGAGATCGACGGAGACAGCGTCAGCAAGCGACATAGCTATATAACTAACCTGTTATACAGATTCCGTCAAGACGAATTACCTCATACACAACGACTAGGTTCAAGACCAGTCGATAACGAGGAGTCGTTCATGAGCTCAGTAAATGAAATGTGGGGCCTCGTGGCCGCACGGTGGTCCGAAGTAACCAATCAGATCAGCGATGCCGACTGGGAGAAGCCCTCAACCTGTGACGGCTGGTGCGTCAAGGACGTCGTCGACCACGCCGTTGGCTGGCAGATCGCCGGTGGCAACGTCTTCGGAGCAAACATTCCCGAAGGTGCCGACTGGTCCACAATCCAGAACTCGATGACCGCTGCCTTGTCGGACCCCGCAAACCTCGAGGGCACAGCAGAAGGTTTTGGCGGTATGCCCAAACAAGGCGTTGCCGGCATGGTGATCGGTGATCTGCTCGTACACACCTGGGACGTCGCCCGCTCCATCGGTGTCGACGACACGCTGCCCGAAGAAGCCGTGACCTCGACCCTTATGGGCCTCCAGCGCATGCCCGAGCCAATGCTTCGCAGCGAGACCATGTTCGGCCCAGCCATCGACGTCGCCGATGACGCATCGGCCCAAGAGAAGCTTCTGGGATTCGTCGGCCGCCAGGCCTAGCCGACCCGCCAGG
>CALBVK010000004.1 GCA_937969345.1 uncultured Acidimicrobiales bacterium | reverse complement strand
AAGTCAGCGAGGCTGGTGTCGTCCTCAGCGCCCACGGGTGTGTCTAGTGACAGCGGGTCCTGGGCGATCTTGAGAAGCTCCTCAACGCGCTGTGCGGAGAGGTCACAGCATTCGGCGAGCTCGTCCATCGTGGGCTCGCGTCCGAGCTCCTGGGTGAGCCGGCGCTGCTCTCGGCGCACGCGGCTCATGATTTCGACCATATGCACGGGAATGCGAATCGTGCGGGCCTGATCGGCGATCGCCCGAGTGATGGCCTGGCGAATCCACCAGGTCGCATAGGTGGAGAATTTGAAGCCCTTTTGATGATCGAACTTCTCGACGGCTCGCATCAGCCCAAGGTTGCCCTCTTGGATCAGGTCGAGAAGCGGTATACCTCGGCCGCCATATCGCTTCGCGATAGAGACGACGAGGCGAAGGTTCGCTGAGGTGAGGTCGCTCTTTGCTGCGTCACCCGCTCGTACGTGACGCTCGAGAAGAGATCGGCGTGCTGGCTCGATCGAGTCGAGGGTCTCCGCTGCGGCATGCATTGCCAGCTCTTCTTCGGCCTTCATTCCCTTTGCGACCCGCTCGGCGAGGCGAACCTCTTCTGCGGTCGTCAGGAGTGGCACTCGGCCGATTTCCTTGAGGTAGACGCGAGTTGAGTCCGTCGATCGTGCGGTGCGGTCGCCGCCGAGTGCATGTGTTCGAGCGCGCCGTTGCCGCGCTGCGCCTACTTCGTCTCGTTCAGCCGGCGTTGCAGCGTCACTCATCGTCCTGCCTCGGCGTTGCGGCTCTCATGGCTATCCATTCGGCAAGTGGGGCCAATTCCGTGAGGTCCGATCTCGGTTCACGAAGATCGATGACCCACTGACGCAAGAACTTTACGTCGGGAAGGAGCTCTTCGATGTTCCCGGTGAGACGAGCTTCTGCTTCGAGCTCTCTGGCGAGCCGGTCGGCGGCCTTACTCACCAGGCGGGACGCGACGGCGGAAGCGTCGAGATCCTCATCCGACGTCGCCGCGAGTTCGATAAGTAGGTTGCCTTCGTCCGCTCCAAGCATGTCAACAGCTTCGCGCACAGACGGTGCTTGCATGAGCGCAAGGTAGACATCTCTCCTCATCGGGGTGACGAACAACGTCTCGGAAAAAAGGCTCATTGCGGATTCGTCGGAGTTGATGACCAGCTGTAGTGCCTGGTCTTCAACATGGTCACTGCCTTTCTGGGGCAGAGGAACAGTGGGCGCTTCAACGACTGGTTGGCCACGTTTGGTCCGGGGGTTTCGGACCATTTCGCGAAGCCGATCGGCGTCCATACGACACCGGTCGGCGATCGTCATGACGTATTGGTCACGGACGAGCGCGTTTGGGTGTTCGGCCACGATGGCGAGCGCTTCTTCGGCTGCTCGGGCGCGATGTTCGATCGAGTCCATCGAGTGCTTGGCGAGTTCTCGTTCGAGCCGGAACTCGAGGAAGGACAGCGCTTTGGTGACGGACTCGGCGAGGCGTTCGGGATCTTCGCGGGAGAGGTCGTCCGGGTCTACGCCGGTCGGGAGGTCGGCGACCATGACCTCGATCTCGTACTTCTGCTCCCACTCATAGACGCGGTCTGCTGCGGCCTTGCCGGCATCATCGGCGTCAAACGCCAACACGATGCGATTGGTAAAGCGTTTGAGCAACTTGAGGTGGTCGTCGGTGAGCGCAGTGCCACAGGTGGCGACCGCTGTGTGCATGCCCGCCCGCCCAAAGCCGGTGACGTCGGTGTAGCCCTCGCAGATGATCGCCTCGGAGCTCGCAACGATGTGTTCCTTTGCCCAGTTGAGGCCGTACAGAACTCGGCTCTTGGAGTAGACGGCACATTCCTGGCTGTTGATGTATTTGGCGCCTTCTCCCCCGGGCATGATTCGTCCGCAAAAGCCAACCGCGTCGCCGCGTTCGTCAAACACCGGGAAGACGATGCGACCTCGCTGCCAGTCCATCTGTTTGCCGATGCTGTTCATCTTGCCGAGGCCGGAGTCGACGAGGTCCTTGTCGCTGATCCGGAGCTTCTTGGCGAGGAAATCCCAGCCTTCGGGGGCCATGCCGACCTTGTATCGACGCACCATGTCGCCGTCGAACCCGCGGTTACGAAGATAGCTACGGGCCTCGCCTGCAGCCGGGGCCGTCAACAGATATTCGTGGTAGATCTCGGCGGCCTTGCCAACATGGGCCATCAGCTGCTTCTTGCGATTGCGGACCGCTCCCTCGTTTGCGTCGGTGTATCGCAGCGTGATGCCGGATTTGCGTGCGAGATGCTCGATGGCACCGGGAAAGTCGAGGTGTTCAAGTTCGCGTACGAACGTGATCGCATCGCCGGACTTCTTGCAGCCAAAACAGTGATACAGGCCCTCTTCGCCGTTGACGGAGAATGAACCGGTCTTCTCATTGTGAAACGGGCACAACCCGCTCCAGCGTCGGCCGACGCGCTTGAGTTGGGTGTGTTCGGACACGAGTTTGACGATGTCCGTCGCTT
Source organism: uncultured Acidimicrobiales bacterium (assembly GCA_937969345.1). Classification (GTDB taxonomy): domain Bacteria; phylum Actinomycetota; class Acidimicrobiia; order Acidimicrobiales; family SHLQ01; genus SHLQ01. Next base: position 2,341 of record CALBVK010000004.1, on the reverse strand, counting down.
GACGGACCCGCTCCACATCCTCATCGACGATCCCCATGTACCAAACCTAGTGCGCTGCTCTGTCATTTGGTTAGGCGAGCAGACCGCGGGAACTAGTTGGCGGGCCCCCACGATCGTAAGCACGCTTCGGGCTCATCGATCTGAACAGCTCGACTGAGCAACAATCGATGGAGGAACCGTTGAAGGAGATTTGAGTCTCCTTGGAAACTCCGTAATGCGACGGTTTCTGCGCCAGTGGACGAATCGGACAGCACAACCTGAGATGTATCCCAAGGGTTTTCGTTTGCATAGTGCCGGAGGTTGTTCTCCGGGATCAAGAGACGGTGTTCCATATAGAAGTCGAGCTCGGAATCTGCATCGACTGACACCACCCGATAAAGGTGCTGATCACGCCCGAACGGCAGCGCTTCGAGGAATAGATGGTTCGACGATTGCTCGGCCACCGCCAAATTCGAATACATGTTGAACGCTCCCGATGTTCGAATCTGCGCGTACGGAGCGAACGCGTTCGCCAGCGCCACACCGAGCACGAGTATGTGGACGGGTGGCACGCGAAGCCGTAGCGGTTCGGAGGCGTAGGCGAACACCATGCTTGGTACGAACTGCAGCACAAGGCCCGCATACACCATGAACAGCGGGTAGTCGAAGAGCCACGTGGGGGTCGGAAACCCCCGGGCAAGAAGTTCATTGGTGGCCACGTTGCCTAATGCCATAACGACGACGAGTCCGATGATCCACCCAGTGCCCATTCGCTGACGAAGTCCCTCGATCCCAGCCGTGACGTCGCGAGCCGCATCCGAGCTCAGGAAGCAAAAGAACAAGACGTACAAGACCGACGTGAAGTCAAAGACATGCCCGAACGGCTCGAAGGCCAGAACGGTGTGGAATACCAAACCGAGAACAAGACCGTGACGTCGCGAGATCCGCAACGACAGCAGAATCGGAATCGCGAGTTCCACTACCAACGTCGTCCAAATCGCCATCGACGTCAACAACGGTGAGTCCGAGACTACGAGTCCAAACCACCGGGCAAACTCATCGCCAAATACCGCTGCGCAGCTGACAGCAGGATCCAAGAATGCGTGGTTCAACTTCGATATCGCAATTGCTCCGTATCCAATGAAGAAGACCCAGCGAAGCACGGGGACGATGATCTCTAGCCAAGCACCACGACGGGTCACAATGGCGCCGATGACCGCAAGGTGCACAAGACCGAGAAAGACCTCGTGGTTGCCGACGAGCGGAAGTTTCACGACAACCACCACAAGATGGCTAGTCGCAACGGCGAGCGACCAAGCCGTGCTTCGCGTCACTAGCAGCACTGTCGCTGATACGAGCAATGGCAGTTGAAACCACCCCACCGGCTCAGAGAAGCTGAGCAACCACGAGTCGTTTCCTGCGAGGTGGAAGAGGACGGCGAGCGGCCAGATTGTCAGAAACCACCGATTGCGGCTCGCGTCGAATGCCGCCGGTGTTTCCTCTGTTGCTGAGGCATCGTCAGTATTCAGATCGCCCGCCCGGTGCATGTACTACGTGTTTACCGGTCAGCAGACCACGCGGCAAGAGCCGTCTGGGATCGAACTACCCTCACCTCATGGAAGAATCGCTCGACTCAGTAGATGAGTGGATGGCAGCTGGCGGCGCAGCGCTGCTGGCGAACGTCCCGATGAGCCCCAATCGGCTCGAGGATCTCGCCACCCATGCGGCCGAGTCCACGAACGTGGCAGTCGTCGACTTTGGGTGCGGGCGTGGCGCGTTTGCGCATCGAGTTGCCGAGCTCGCTCCGTCGATTTCGGTTCGGGGAATCGACATATCTGAGGAAACAATCGGCCATGCGAGCGCGGTTGCTACCGAGGCTGGCCTTCGTCATCTGCGATTCGAAGTCGCTGACGCATCCGGGTGGACCGGCCCGGTCGACACCGCAGTGTGCTTGGGTTCCTCACACGCGTTTGGGGCCACGGCCGCGATGTTCGATCGGCTCATCGAGCTCGGTGCACGTCAAGCCGTCGTCGGCGACGGCTTTTGGCACGGCCAACCAGACGACTGGTGTCTGGAGAACCTTGGCGAGATGCCTCGCAGTATTTCTGAGCTCACCGATTCTGCGACCGCTCGCGGGTGGGCAGTCGACGAGCTCGACGTCTCCACGCTCGATGAATGGGATGCCTTCGAACGTCATTGGGGAGAGGGTGTCCGGACCGTTGGAACGCCCGGCGCTATCGCCTTCGCCCAACAACGAGCCGAGGAGTACGACCGGTATCGAGGGGTGCTCGGCTTTGCCTGGCTCAAGCTCCGCAGGGCCTAAAGAACCAGTCGGCCCACTATCTCGCCGTCGTCGATCTCA
>CALBVK010000003.1 GCA_937969345.1 uncultured Acidimicrobiales bacterium | reverse complement strand
GTTTCGGTCGAGGTCGACCCTGGCCTGGCCCGAGACCAAGCGGGCACTGAAGCCGCAGCACGGGTGCTCTGGGACACCATCGATGAACCGAACCTGTACGTAAAGATTCCGGCGACCGCTGAAGGTGTGCCCGCCATCCAGCAGATGATCGCTGAGAAGCGCAGCATCAACGTGACGCTGTTGTTCTCGGTGGAACGTTACCGCGAGGTTATGGAGGCCTATATCGCTGGCCTAGAAGCCGCTGAGGGCGACCTCTCGGCAATCTCGAGCGTCGCCTCGTTCTTCATCAGCCGCGTCGATGTGGAGGTCGACAACCGTCTCGATGCACTCGGTACCGATGCCGCACTCGCGCTTCGTGGAAAGGCGGCCGTCGCGAACGGCAAGCTCGCCTACGCCGCGTTCCGCGAGATGTTCAGCGGTCCTCGCTGGGATGCTCTCGTCGAACGCGGAGCACAGGTGCAGCGTCCATTGTGGGCATCCACGAGCACGAAGAACGATGCCTACCCAGACACGCTGTATGTCGATGCCCTCATCGGTCCAGACACGGTCAACACGATCCCGGATTCGACCTTGGCGAACTTCCTCGACCACGGCACGGTGGCGCGGACGCTCGATGCAGATGTCGACGAGGCGCGTGCGGTTCTCGCCGATATCGCAGCGTTGGGCATCGATCTCGATGAGGTCGCTCAGCTGCTCGAAGATCAAGGTGTGGCCTCATTCGAGAAGGCTTTCACCGCCTTGATCGAGAGCCTCGAAGCGAAGGCAAAAGCGCTCGGCTAGGGATGGCGACCCGGCGCCGTGACCGTCGGCCCCCGCCCGGTGTGTTCGTTCACTGCCTTGTGAGGGTGCCGACAAAGCTGAACGACGCTGCCTCTGGCCCCACGTAAATGACCACCGCGTTGTCGTCCACAAATGTCTCAATGACTTGGCCGCGTGCGGTGAAGGTGGCGGCGCGAGCTGGGGCGGGACCGGGGTTGACGACTCGATAGGTTCCTGGCGCAAGATCGAGCCCGACGATGAATCGGCCCTGGCTGAACTCGAATGGATCTAGGGCGGGAGTGCTGGCATCGATGCGCTGAGCGTCGGCGAGAAACGTTGCGGTGACACCCTGCGGGTGCACGAACGCCAGGGTCGGGCTGTTGTCGAATTGACGTTCTGCGCGAATGGTTCGCCCATCGTCGTTCGAAACCGACCAGCTCCGCGTCGTGCGGTAGAGGCCGAAGGGCACCTCGCTCGGGGTGGAATAGGTCCCGGCCATAAACTGGGAGCGACCGTCGCTCGGTGTTGGTTCGGCACGGTTGCGGCCACAGGACCGGAGGAGAGCAGGCTCACTCTCAAGAACACAGGTGTCGCTGCCCGCTCCGCCTCGAACGGTGTCTGAACCCGCTATCGCTATGCGGTCGTCGCCGTCGCCACCGTGGACGTTGTCGATGTTGGCTCCACCGGAGAGATCGTCGGCGTCTGCCCCGCCGCGAATCCAGTCGCGCCCTCCATATCCAAAGATGATGTCCTCGCCTGGTCCACCCTGAATTCGGTCCCAGCGGTTGCTCCCATGGATCAGATCGTCGCCGAGGCCACCGAAGATTCGCCCACCGGCAGTGTCGTCTCTGTCGCGTTCGAACGGGCCGGAGCTCGCGAAGAGGCCATCGTCTCCTTGCGCCCCGAAGATCACGTCGAACCCGGGTCCACCGAAGACGACGTCGTTACCTTTGCCTGCGCAGATGATGTCATCACCGTCCAAGCCATGAATGACGTCGTTTCCTTGCAATGCGGCGATGACGTCAGACCCAGACGTTCCGGTCAGGCGGTCGCTTCCTGATGTGCCAACGATCGTCGCGACTCGACCATCACAGATCACGACAGCATCTTGTGCGGCGGCGGGCACAGCCAACGCAGTGGACATCGCAACTGCGATGACGAGTGAGACTGCGTGCTTTCGCTGACCGAACATGACTGCTCTTCCCCCCTGTCGAACTCGCTCAGACGGTAGCGCGTGCTCGCTGAGTCTTCCGGGTATCGAAGTTAGTTGCATTTTGCAACTAACTTCGCCTACGGTGTGTTCGTGACCACGGCTGACCCCACCGAGAGAGACTCGATCCTGTCCGCTCTCGACGCGATTGGCGACCGTTGGTCTCTGTTGGTCTTGCGAGCCGTGTTTCGACGGATCTACCGGTTCAGCGACCTCCGAGACGAGATCGGCATCGCGTCGAACCTGTTGACCACCCGACTTTGTCGACTCGTCGAACAGGGCGTCCTCGAGAAGGTCCGGTACCAGGAACGGCCAGAGCGCTTCGAGTATCGGCTCACCGATGCCGGACGAGACCTGTCCCCTGTCTTGGTTTCGCTCATGCAGTGGGGCGACGCCCATCGCGGCGACGGCGAGGCTCCCACCGTCTTGGCCCACGCCGAGTGCGGCGAACCTGTTGAGAACATCACCCGATGCACGTCGTGCCACACACCGGTCGATGCGGCCGACATCCGAAAGCTGGAAACCACATGAAGCTCGAAGCCAAATTCCCTCAGGGACCCGAGCTGGCCGCACGAGCACGAGCGATCCGAGACGCGCAGACCGGCACGCGTATCACCTACTCCCCCAAGGTATTCATACCGCTTACGAAGCTGTGCCAGGACCGCTGCGGCTACTGCACATTCGCCGAGCCTCCAGCGCGCGTCGAAGCGCCGTATATGGCTCTCAGCGAGGTGCTGAAGATCGCAAAGCAGGGCGCACGAGCTGGTTGCCACGAGGCACTGTTTACGCTTGGAGAACGTCATGAGCTGCGATACCCGGCCGCACAGGTCTGGTTAGACGAACACGGTTATGAGAGCACGGTTCACTACGTGCGTGCCGCAGCCGAACTTGTGCTCACCGAAACTGGCCTTCTTCCCCACGCAAACGCCGGAGCCCTTTACGCCGACGAGCTCGCCATGTTGCGGGCTGTTTCGCCGTCGCAAGGGATGATGATCGAGAGCCTCCGCGAAGACCTGGAATGCCACACGGGGTCGCCCGACAAGGTTCCTGCTCGCCGGCTTGAGACCCTCGAGGCCGCCGGCGAACTCGCCATTCCGTTCACGACCGGCATCCTCGTCGGCATCGGGGAGGATCGCAGCGACCGCATCGCCGCTCTCGAAGCAATCGCCGAAAGCCACCGTCGCCACGGACACGTGCAAGAGGTCATCGTCCAGAACTTCCTCCCGAAGTTGCGCACCGCTATGAAGGGTGTACGGGCCTGCCCGAGCGAGGACTACCTGTGGACGCTGGCGGCAGCGCGTTTGATCCTGCCGCTCGACGTGCACCTCCAGGCGCCGCCGAATCTGTCCGACGACTTCGGTGCGCTCCTCGATGCCGGTATCGACGACTGGGGCGGCGTCTCACCGGTGACCGCCGACCACGTGAACCCGGAGCGACCGTGGCCCGACCTGGACCGATTGCGAGAGGTCACCGAGTCGAAGGGCCACACGTTGGCGCCGCGACTGACGGTGTACCCCGAGTTCGTCCGCGACCGTGTGCGCTGGCTCGACGAGTCGTTGCACTTCCCGGTCATGGATCGCGCCGATGCCGAGTGGCTCGGGCGAGA
>CALBVK010000002.1 GCA_937969345.1 uncultured Acidimicrobiales bacterium | reverse complement strand
TGAGTTTCGACCAAGACCCGGTCACCCGATCGCCGACGGCGGAGATTGCCCACGAGGCCTTACTGACCTCGTGGGACCGGCTTCGTAATTGGATCGATGACGCACGAGCGTCCTTGCTGGCACAACGGCGCCTCGCGACCGCCGCAGCGGAATGGACCGAGCAAGGTGAGAGCCCCGACGCGGTATTGACGGGTTCGCGGTTGCGCTCGTACGACGGATGGCTTGAGCAGCCTCCGGTGCGGCTCACCGAACGCGAGCACGCCTTGTTGGTTGCGTCGGAAATCCACGTCGAAGCCGAGCTGGAGACGGAGCGTAAGCGCGTCGGTCGTTTGCGCCGGTTGGTCGGGGTGGCGGGGGGAGCGTTTGTGATCGCCGCGATCGCGGCGGGCCTCGCATTTTGGCAACAGAACAAGGCCTCGGATGCGGCCGACGAAGCCGAGGCACAGACGCTCGTCGCGCAACAACAAACACAGGTCGCCGAGGAACAGAGTGAAGTTGCCCAGCAGCAGACACAGGTGGCACAGGAGCAGACCGAAGCTGCAGAGGCCGCAGCAACGGTGGCTGACCTCGAACGAATCCGGGCCCAGGCAGTCGCCGAGGTCGAGGGCAACCCGCCGCTGGCAGCGCTGCTAGCAGTCGAGGCCTACAACATCGACGGCTCTGTGCAGAGTGCCGGCTCAATCCACCGGGTACTCACGGGCGTCGATGGACAGGTGACGACCATGCTCGACACGCAATCCGACTATGGGGGACCCGCGGTGCTCAGTCGGGATGGCTCGATCTACTCAGCCTCGAGCGCAGGCGCAATCGATGTGTGGCACCTCGACGATCGAGAGTTGCTGCTCCGGCACGAAACTGAGTTCGCCCGGTACGACATGGATCTCGACGCCCGGCTCATCGCCGTTGGAGCTGACGCAAACACCAAGGTTGAGTTGATCGAGGTTCCCTCCGGCGAGATCCTGGGGGCTATTGATTCCACTCTGTGCAAACCGGTCGATATCTCGCCTGACGGAAACCTCTTAGCTGTCATTTCAGACACCGACGGCAACGGTTGTGAGTTTTTCAGTGTCAGGACGCTCGAAATCTGGGACGTGACCGACCCAACGAGACCTTCGCTTGATCACAGCAACGTCGCCAGCAACGTGTGGGGTATCTCGTTTAGCCCAGACGGCGAACGCTATGTCACGGTCGGCTTGGGCGGCCTCGTCGAAGGCTGGGACGCCGAGACACATGAGCTGGTCTGGCAACAACAACTTGAACTCGGCGAGGGCGAGTTCTCCGATCCGGTGATTTCACTGTTCCGGTCAGATAGCAGCGCTGTGGTCGTCGGCGTGTTGTTCAATCGGACGAGCGGAATCTCGTTGATCACCTTCGATGCGCAAACGGGCGAGCAGTTGTACGAGCCGACGTCGTCGGCTGGCCTTGGCTCGCTCACGTGGTTCGATGAGCAAGAGACGCAAATCGCCGGGACGTTCTGGCCCTCGGGTATTGGCGTGTACGACCTACCGAATGCCGCAGAGATCCTGCCGGCACCACTCGATGACCGGAACGCGGCGAACCTGCACATCGATCACGAACGCGAGCGAATCATCACGTCGAGCTTCGTGGGTGTGACTATTCGTTCACTCGATGGGCGTAGCGTTTTGGAGAAGCGTGTGTCGTTGACCCCTGAACAGCTCGCCGTCAAAGCCGATGCGGATGGTCAAACGTTTGCGTCACTCAGCCCCGACGGCACCAAGCTCTTGATGTCGACGCTCGACTTCGCAGGCCGAGCCCCAGTCGTTGAATGGGATATGACAACCGACCCTCCAACGAAGGTGCGTGAACTGCCATCTGGTATCACGTTCGTGAACGGCGACGTGACCGGTGTGTTCGGGTTCGACAGTGTGACGCTTCTGGACGAGAACTTCGAACCTCTAGCGGAGCCCATTTTGACCGAATCTGACCGGGGTCCGCTCATCATCTGGCGAGCGAGTGGCGACGGCAGTCGTCAGGCGGGCCAACGGCTCGACGCGTCATCGCTCGAACTCTATGACACCGCGACGGGCGAGCAATTTGCCGACCTCACCATCCCGAACGCGACGTACGTGTATGAGTTCTCGTTCAACTACGAGGGCACCCGACTCATCGCCGACTTTGAGACGACGGAAGGGTCGCGTTGGGCGCTCTTCGACACGACGAACGGCGACGTGCTCAGGATCGAGGGCGAGGGCGACTCGAGAATCATCCGTCCGTGGCTCTCGGGCAACACGCTCTACATCGAGGGCGAGAACTTTGCGTTTCGTCGACTCGACATCGACACATTCGAGGAGGTCGGCCCTCCGCTGGTCGGCCACACGTTGCTCATCAACGCACTCGACGATGATCCCGACGGCGACCTGATCGCGACACAGGCGACGAACGGAACGGTGCGAGTTTGGGATCGTGAGAGCGGCGATCAGGTCGGCCGCGAGATTGCGATCGGACGGCAGTCGTCTGGCACCTACGTTGACACCTCGCTCGACGGCAAGATCGTGTCGGTCATCTTGGACACCGAGCTCGGCATCTGGAACTACGACATCGACACGTGGCCAGCGTTTGCGTGCGACTTGGCCGGCCGCAACATGACCCAGCGCGAATGGGACGACTTTGGTCCAGCGAACGAACCGTACCGAGTGACCTGCCCGGAGTTTCCTGCCAACAACTAACGCCG
>CALBVK010000001.1 GCA_937969345.1 uncultured Acidimicrobiales bacterium | reverse complement strand
TACTTGGGAACCTCGGAGGCATACATTTTGGACAGCTGCTCGGCAAGCGCTGCACGAAGCTCGTTCGGACCGGCGACGGTGACGGTCATCGAATCCCTCCAGCGAGATAACACTGCCAGCGGGGCCAGCAGCGGTGATTAGCGGCCAACGGTAGCCGCTAGCGCGAGCCCGTCGGGTGACGAGCAATCCCGTCAGATGTGAACAAGTCTCAAGATTGCTAGCTAACCCTCCGAAGCTGCACACAGGGCGGTCGATCTCCAAGGAGTCGACCACATGATCAAATTCGAGTTTCTGCGCAATCTGCTTCTGGCGCTCGCGGTGGCATGCCCAACCGGCGCGGTCGCCTACGTCGCCATCACCGATTCGACGGACACCGAGACCGTCGGAGAACCACCGGCCGAAGCCCTCGCGTTCGTTGAAGACGCGACGACGTCTTCGGCTCCGCCGTCGTCGTCTGCGGAGCCGACCACAACCACCGTGTCCCCAGCGACGAAGCCGTACGACGGACAGTTTGCTGCCCGCCAGCCAGGTCCCTCAGCACTCGAGGAATCGACCTCCGCAACATCGATCACTACGTCAACGACCAGCACAACATCCACCACCACAACATCGACCACCACGACAACGACCAGCACGACAACAACTGCCGCTCCTACAACGGTTGCGCCGACCACCACGAAGCCCCCAGCCACGACCGCAGCGCCGACCACCACGAAGCCCCCAGCCACGACTGAAGCGCCTGGCAACACTGCCCAGCAACAAGCGGCAGCCGTGTCGCTCGCGCAGCTCAATGCCACCCGCGCAAACGTGGGTCTGCCCCCGCTGACCCTCGATCCAGCAATGTCATCCTTCGCCACCGACTGGTCCACCGAGATGATCTCCTCTGGATTCCGCCACAGCAGCGGCCCGTACGGCGAGAACATTGCATGGCATAGCAACGGCAACATGACCCCACAACAAGCTGCCCAGCACTTCAACACGGCGTGGGTGAACAGTCCCGGCCACTACGCCAACATGACCAACGACAGGTACACCCACGTCGGAATTGGACTCGTCCCCCACGCAAGCGGCTGGTGGGCAACACACGTCTTCAGGTGAGACCTAGCAGCGAAGCCAAACCGACCTAACCGAATTAGTAGTTCCGCTCAGTCAAACCGCCCCAACACCGAAGCTTCTACAACGATGAGCGATGCAACAGGCTCCAAATCTACGGCCGCTCTCGAACGGCTTGGCGGAGGCGAACTGAACCAACTGGTCACCGCGTTCTTCTCGCGCCCAAACATCACGTTTCTTCTCGACGAAATGCCGTTCGCTGTCTGGATCAAAGACATCAACGGACGCTTTGCTGGAGCCAACAGCCAATGGCTCATCGAGAACAACTTCGACTCGCCCCAAGACATCATGGGCTACGACGCGTACCAGATCCACGAACCGGTCCAGGCCGCGGCCAACGTCCGACACGACTGGCAGGTGATCGAGGCCGGTTGCGCAATCAAGACGACCGAGCAGCGCGACCGGGCAGGGCAGACCGAGGTCGTTCACACGACGCGACTGCCGCTCCGGAATGTGGCAAAAGAGATCATCGGCATCATGGGCTTCAGTAGTTCCACGGTCCTCGACGAAGCTCACCCGAATCCCGGCAGGACCACCAACATCGCAAGCATCGCGTCGATCGCCAGCGACACCGATCCCCTCACCGGGGCCGGCAGCCGAGAGGCCCTCGACAACCAACTCACCGAACTCATCAATGCCAATCAGCCGTCGTCACTGCTGGTGGTCAGCCTCGACGACTTTGGCGTTATCAACGACTCGCTCGGGTATGCGTTTGGCGACATGCTCCTTCGCAGCGCAACCAAGCGTCTCACCACCGTCTTTGGTGCACACCTCTTTCGCCATCGCGGTGACGAGTTCGCGGTGGTCCTCCCCACCGTCGACGTCGACCAGCTTCACGGAATCACAAGAGCGATCCGTGAGAAGTGGCGTCAGCCGATGTTCATCAACGACACCGAGATATTCGGCAGCATCAGCATTGGGCTCGCTGCGCTCACCGAGGGAACCACGTCGGACATCGTCCTGCAGAACGCCGAGCTCGCCGTCCACGAAGCCAAACGGTCCGGTGGCGACACCGCTGTCATCTTCACCCAAGAACACCGCGAAGCCGCCGACGAAGAACTCTCCCAGCAGATGCTGGTTCGGCGAGCGGTCGCGAACCGCGAATTTTACCTGCACTGGCAGCCCATCTTCGATACCGAGACAGGATCGGTGCTCGGCTGCGAAGCACTCCTTCGGTGGCGCCCAGCAGGCGGCTCTCTCACCCTCCCCGCAGCAGAGTTCTTTCCGTTCCTCGAACGCTCCGGCTTGATCGTACAAGTCGGTCGCTTCGTGATCGATGCCGCCTGCAAGCAACACGCGAGTTGGCGAGCAATGGACAAGATCAACGTACCGATTCCAATCTTTGTGAACGTCTCCAATCGGCAATTCGAAAGCGGGACGCTCGCCGACGACATCTTGAACACGCTTCAAGACAACGCGGTCAGTCCACATCAGCTCACGATCGAGATCGACGACGTACCGCCCGGTACAGCTAACTCGGCCATGGTCGACGCCCTGAAACAGTTACGGACGGCTGGCGTGAAGGTTGCCATCGACAACTTCGGCAACGGCAACGCAACGCTCGCGTCTCTCGTCGAGCTGCCGATCGACGTGACCAAGATCGACCGCTCTCTCGTAGGTCGTATCCGGCCCGGACAGGACGAGCCAATCCTCGATGCCATCCAGACAATCGTTCGGTCTCAGGGCCAGGTACCGGTAGTGCAAGGCGTTGAAACCGAGGAACAACTGACGTGGTTGCGTTCCCGCGGGTGGGACTGCGTCCAGGGGTATCACCTCGCGCAGCCCATGGACGTCGACGAGATCACCGATCTCATCGCAACGCGGCTGGCCACGCGAGCACATCCGACGTGAGCGTCAGTCTCTGGCGAAACAAGTTCTTACATCGCCGATCTTGATGACGCTCGCGGGTACGACCGTCGATAACGTGAACTTGTGCGCATCTTGTCGTATCTGAGTCCCGGATTTCCCCGCTCCCTCTTCGAGTGCCTGGCCGAAATCGTCGATGCTGAAGTCGACTTCGATGAGGAGCTGTCTGGACCAGCGCCGGGACACGATCCGTTCGCTACTGGAGCCGCAGATCTCGGATGGATCTGTTCGACCTCCTTCGTCGATCTCGCAACCCGTGGAGAGCAACCAACGGTCACCCTTACGGGCGTCGCATGGGTCCCCGACGACCCCGACGCAAACGGACGACCGGTCTACTTCGGCGATGTGGTTACCCGCGCGGACTCGGGGATTACTTCGTTCGACGACCTCGCGGGCCGAACCGTTGGTTGTAACGATCCAGTCAGCCTGAGCGGCTATCACTCGATGCGATTCGCACTCGATGATCGCGGTTTGGACGAGAGCTTTACGTCGCTCGTGTTCACGGGCGGGCATCACCAGTCGCTCGACCTGGTGCTCTCTGGCGAGCTCGATGCAGCGGTGATCGACTCCGTCGTTCGAACAGGGCGTGCCCGCTTGGATCCTGCCGTCGAGGAACTACAGATCATCGAACGTCTCGGACCTTGGCCCGTGCAGCCACTCGTGGCGCGGGCCACGCTCGATACCGAGCAAATCGATCGGGTTCGCGAGCTCCTGCTCGAGGCAGCAGACCGACCCGAGATCCAGGCCGAGCTGCACGCCGCATCGCTCTCCAAGCTCGTCGAGGTTGGCCCCGACCACTACGCCGATGTTCGTCGTGCCATGGACCGCGCAGGATCGTTTCTCGATCGTTAGTCCGAACGGCTTAGTTAGTTCAGACCGAACGGCGGCCGTTAACCACAAGATGACCGAAGCGACCGCGGACATCGAAAAGATCACTGCACCACCTGCTCCTCTTCAGAAGATCTGGCCATCACGCTCCAATCTGGTGAAGTGCATTTTTCTCGTCGTCTTCGGGCTCGGCCTGGGTGTTTCAAGCGCACTCTCCGCTGAGTGGATCCCCGCCGGGATCGCCTCTGTGCTCGTTGTCTACGGCGCGTGTTCTATTGGCTGGGTAGAGATCGAAGGCGACCGAATTACGCATCGCCGTCTCGTCCGAGGCGGCACGGCCCGGGTCATCGAAATTCGAGAAATCGGACTCGGTGTTCAGCGGGTGAAAGCAACCAAGTGGTGGTTCCCGGTCATCGACACCCACAGTGGCGACTCGATCGATCTCGGCAGTTTGAAGAGCGTTTCTCGAAAGCGGGCGGAGGCCCGAGTGGAACGGATCCATGCCTTGCTCGACACCGCGTCTGCGTCGCCCGCTGGCGGGCCCGTGTTCGCACAGAAGGCCGATGAGCAAGGCGACTTCGACGAGACCGTCGAGCCAGAAGTCGATCCAACGAGCGACTTCGACCTCACGCCTGGATACACGGCGTACCTGCGTGAGAAGGCGCTCGAGGAAGCAGCGGCTGCCGCAGCAGTGCCGCCCGCCCCAGCCCCGCAAGCTCCAGCCGTCGAGGTTGCACCGGTTGCCGTGGCGGCCAGTACACCGGCCCAACCGCCTGTGGCCCACGAGCCCGCACCCCAAGTGTTCGAACCACAGCCCGCACCCCAGCCTGCACTTGCCGTCTTTGCGCCTCAGGCAACAGCACAACCCACTCCCGAACAACTGCTTTCGCAACAACAGGCCCAACTCGCGCACCAACAAGCACAGCAGCAGGCCTACGCCCAACAACAAGCCCAACTCGCACACCAACAAGCCCAACAGCAGGCCTACGCCCAACAACAAGCCCAACTCGCACACCAACAAGTCCAACAGCAGGCCTACGCCCAACAACA